>JAKFFB010000010.1:0-9488 GCA_036675425.1 Actinomycetales bacterium
GGAGCGGGAGCCGGGGCGGGAGCGGCGCCCTCCGGCGGGAGCGGCGCCTCGGCCGGGACCGGCGAGCCGAGCACGGCGCCGTCGGGCAGCCGCAGGAAGGCCGGGGGCCCGGCCTGGACCATGCCGAGCGCGGCGGCCTTCTGCGCGAGCGCCGACGGCGCGCGCAGCGCCTCGACCTCGCGGGTCAGCGACTGCTCCTGGTCGGCGAGCTGGCGGCCCTCGACCTGCAGCGCGTGCAGCCGGAAGGCGTCCTTGCCGAGCACGGTGTTGAGCACGAGCAGCCCGATCAGCCCGCTGACGAGCAGCGCGACGACGGCGAAGGCGAACGGCGCGCGGGAGCCGGCGGTCTCACCGACCGGGACCACGGTGAGCACGGCGCGGCGGCGCGGGACCGCGGGCGCGGACAGGCTGCCGGTGCGGGCGAGCAGCGTGGTGGCGACGCTCATGCGACCCTCCGCACGCGCTCGGCCGCCCGCAGCCGCACGGAGGCGGCCCGGGGGTTGGCGGCGATCTCGTCGGCCGGCGCCTTGCCGGAGCCGGAGACGAGCAGGCGGAGCTCGGGCACGGCTCCCTCGGGCACGAACGGCAGGTCCACCGGGACGGTGGACGCCGAGCGGGCGACGAGCTCTGACTTCACGATCTTGTCCTCGAGCGAGTGGTACGACAGGACGACCAGACGACCGCCCACGCAAAGGTTGTCGACTGCGGACGGAATTGCGCGGCGCAACACGCCGAGTTCGTCGTTCACTTCGATGCGCAGGGCCTGAAAAGCGCGTTTTGCGGGATGGCCGCCCGTCCGTCGGGTTGCCGCGGGGATGGAGCTGCGGACGAGCTCGGCCAGCCGTGCGGTGCTGGTGAAGGGCTCCTTGGCGCGCTCCCGGACGATCGCGTCGGCGATCCGGGCGGCGAAGCGCTCCTCGCCGTACTCCTTGAGGATGCGCGCGATCGCCTTGCCGTCGTAGCCGTTGACCACGTCGGCGGCGGTGCGGCCCGTGGTCGGGTCCATCCGCATGTCGAGCGGCGCGTCCTGCGCGTAGGCGAAGCCGCGGTCGGCCTCGTCCAGCTGCAGCGAGCTGACCCCGAGGTCGAACAGCACCCCCTGGACGCAGTCGAGCCCGAGGTCGGCCAGCACCCGGGGCAGCTCGTCGTACACCGCGTGGACGAGCGTGATCCGCTCGGCGTAGGGCGCGAGCCGGGCGCCGCTGCGGCGCAGCGCCTCGGGGTCGCGGTCCAGTCCGACCAGCCGGCACTGCGGGGCCGCCGCGAGCAGGGCCTCGGCGTGGCCGCCCATGCCGAGCGTGCAGTCCACGACGACCGACCCCGGCTCGGTGAGCGCCGGGGCCAGCAGGCCGACGCAGCGCTCGAGCAGGACGGGGACGTGCGCAGGCTCGGTCACGGCAGGGTGCGGCGGGTCAGGACAGCGCGGTGAGCGCGGCCTGGGCGACGGTGGTCAGGCCGACGGTGACGCCGACGGCGAGGCCCAGCAGGACCAGGCTCTCGCGCAGCTCGGCACCCAGGCCGGGGGTCGGCGAGGCGGCGGGCTGGGAGGGCGGGTTCTCGGTGCGGGACGTGCTGTCCATCTCGACCTTCTCTCGGACAGGTGGGGGGTGGTGGGGGCTGGGTGCCCCCTCCCGCCAGGTCCCCGCCCGCTCGCCCCGCCTGGCGCCGGGGAAGGTGCGCCAGGTGAGGGAGCGGTCGGAGACCTCGCGGGAGGGATGCGAGGTCTGTCAGGAGGCGGGCGCGACCTCCTCCTGCTCGGCGAAGGCCTGCTCCTGGGCCGCCTCGTAGGCCCGCCAGGTCTCGGCGTCCCAGATCTCGAGGTGGGTGTTGGCGCCGATGACGACGCAGTCGCGGGTCAGCCCGGCGTACGTGCGCAGCCCCTGCGGGAGCGTCACGCGGCCGGTCTTGTCGGGGGTCTCGTCGAACGCGGAGGCGAAGAAGATGCGGCTGTAGTCGCGCTCGGCCTTGGTCGTCGGCTCCACCCGCGACGCGGCCTTGGCCGCGAAGTCGGCAGCGGTGAACACGAACAGGCAGTTCTCCTGGCCCTTCGTGATCACGACGCCCCCTGCGAGCTGGTCCCGGAACTTCGCCGGCAGGATCAGCCGGCCCTTGTCGTCGAGCCGAGGGGCGTGGGTGCCGAGGAACACGGCCCCCTCCTCCCGGCTCGATGGGGTTCACGGCGCCCGATGCCCCGCGATCCCCCACGCTACTCCACTTCCCCCCATCGTCAACGCAATCCGGGAACTGAAGTGCGGAGTGTCCCCACATCCGTGCAGGTCAGCAGGGGTGGGGCGCGGTGGGGGGCTCCGGCAGCCCCGGGCGGCGGGAACCCGGCGGACGAGCCGGGCGTCGGACCGGAGAGGCGGACGCCCGCCTCCGCTCTCATCGCAGCCCCGAATATGCGCCGTCGGCCGTGCCGGAGCGGCCGTCCGGTGGGAGACTCGACAGCCTCGCCCGGCTTCGCACAGGAGGACTCCCAGGTGGTACGCCGCACCCGCACGGCCCCCGCAGGACTGGACGCTCTGCAGGAGTCCACCGCCCGCATCCGGGACAACATCGAGCAGGTCATCGAGGGCAAGACCGAGGTGGTCGACCTGGCCCTGGTCGTGCTGCTCGCCGAGGGGCACCTGCTGGTGGAGGACGTGCCGGGCGTCGGCAAGACGATGCTGGCCAAGGCGCTCGCCCGCTCCATCGACTGCACGGTGCGGCGGATCCAGTTCACCCCGGACCTGCTGCCGAGCGACGTCACCGGCGTGTCGATCTACAACCAGGACAGCCACGACTTCGAGTTCAAGCCCGGCGCCGTCTTCGCCAACCTGGTCGTCGGCGACGAGATCAACCGGGCCAGCCCCAAGACGCAGTCGGCGCTGCTCGAGGCGATGGAGGAGCGGCAGGTCTCCGTCGACGGCGTGACCTACGTCCTCGAGACGCCGTTCATGGTGATCGCGACGCAGAACCCGATCGAGATGGAGGGCACCTACCCCCTCCCCGAGGCTCAGCGCGACCGCTTCACCGCCCGCGCGTCGATCGGCTACCCCTCCCCCGACGCCGAGGTGCTGATGCTCGAGCACCACGGCGGGATCGAGCCGATCGAGGACCTGGAGCCGGTCGCGGACGCCCTCGAGGTGCGCAAGCTCATCGACGTCGTGCGCGGCGTGCACCTGTCCGACGAGGTCAAGCGCTACGTCGTGGACCTGGTCAACGCGACCCGCTCGTCGGCCGACCTCCGCCTCGGCGCCTCCCCACGCGCGGGGCTGCACCTGGTGCGGGCCTCGCGGGCCAAGGCAGCGCTGTCCGGTCGCGACTACGTGCTGCCCGACGACGTGCAGGAGCTGGCCGTGCCCGTGCTCGCGCACCGGCTGCTGCCCACCGCCGAGGCGCAGGTGGCGCGGCGGGCTCCCGAGGCCGTGGTCGCCGACCTGGTCGAGCGGATCTCGCTGCCCGAGCCGGCGGCGCCCGCGCGGCGCCGGTGACACGGTGACACGGTGAGCGGGCTCCGGGTCGCGCTCGGCGGGCTGACCACCCGCGGGCGGTGCCTGCTGGCCGCAGGGCTCGCCCTCGCGCTCAGCGCCGTGGTGCTCGGCCAGCGCGACCTGCTCCGGGCCGCGGTCTTCCTGGTGGCGCTGCCGCTCGCCGCCGTGTGGCTGGTCTCCCGCACCCGCTACCGGCTGTCGTGCACCCGGGCGCTCGAGCCGCCGCGGGTCGAGGCCGGCCGGCCCGCCGGGGTGCGGCTGCGGCTCGACAACGTCTCGCGGCTGCCCAGCGGCGTGCTGCTCATGGAGGACGCTCTGCCCTACTCCCTCGGCGGCCGCCCCCGCTTCGTCCTGGACAAGATCGAGCCGCGCGGCGTGCGCGAGGTGTCGTACTCCGTCAGCTCCGACGTCCGCGGGCGCTTCCCGGTCGGGCCGCTGTCGGTGCGGCTGACCGACCCGTTCGGGCTGTGCGAGCTGACCCGGTCCTTCGCGTCCGCCGACGAGCTGGTCGTGACGCCGGTCGTCAGCGCGCTGCCCTCGATCCGGCTCGGCGGTGACTGGGCCGGCGGCGGCGACTCGATGGCGCGCTCGGTGTCGAGCAGCGGCAGCGACGACGCGGCCACCCGGGAGTACCGGCACGGCGACGACCTGCGCAAGGTCCACTGGCGGTCCACCGCGCGGGTCGGCGAGCTGATGGTCCGGCGCGAGGAGCAGCCGTTCCAGAGCCGGGCCACCCTGCTGCTCGACAGCCGGGCGGCGGCGCACCGCGGCGACGGACCCGGATCGTCCTTCGAGTGGGCGGTCAGCGCCGTGGCGTCCATCGGCGTCGCGCTGTCCCGCTCCGGCTTCGCGCTCTCGCTGCTGCGCGACTCGGGCGAGGCGCTCGCGCCGCTCGGGCTGCCCCTCACCGAGGGGCTGCTGCTCGAGGCGCTGGCCGACGTCGGGGCCGAGCGGCGCGCGACCCTCGACGGCGCGGTGGAGCGGCTGCGGCGCGGCGGGGTCGGCGGGGTGCTCATCGCCGTGCTCGGCGCGCTCGACCTGGAGGACGCCGAGCAGCTCGCCCGGCTGCGCACCGGCTCGACGGTCTGCGTCGGGGTCGTCCTCGACGCCGACAGCTGGGCGCCCGTCAGCCCCCGGGCGCGCGAGGAGGCGCTGCACGAGCACGAGCGGGTGGTCACGCTGCTCAAGGCGGCCGGCTGGCGCGTGCTGCCGGTGTCGCACGGCACCACCCTCGCCACGCTCTGGCCGCTGGCCGGCGGCCGGCTGAGCACGGGGACGCCGGCGTGAGCTCGCGCGATCGGCTGGCCGTGGCGGGCGCGGTCGCCGTCGCGCTGGCTGCGGCGGCGCTGTTCCCCGTCTTCAGCGGCGCCGGCTGGCTGCTCCGGGTGCTGGGAGCGGTCGTCGCCGTCGTCGGCGCCGCGACGCTGGTGCGGCGGACCGGCGCGCCGCGCGCGCTGGAGCCGCTCGGCGGGCTGCTCGGCCTGGCCGCCTACGCCTGCCTGGTCTTCGCCGGACCCACCCTGTCGTTCGTCGTCGTGCCGGGTGCCGACACCGTCGCGCTGCTCGGCGACCGGATCGGCGAGGGCCTGCTCGACGTGGAGGAGTACGCCCCACCGGTCCCGGTCGAGCCCGGCCTGGTGCTGCTCGCCGCCCTCGGGGTCGGCGCGATCGCGGTCGTGGTCGACACGCTGGCCGTCACGGCCCGCCGGCCGGCGCTGGCCGGCCTGCCGCTGCTGCTGCTGTTCGCGGTGCCGGCGGCGGTGCTCCCCGACGGGCTCGGCTGGCTGCCCTTCGCGCTCGGCGCGGCCGGCTGGCTGGGACTGCTGCTGGCCGACGGCCGCGACGCGGTCTCCCGCTGGGGCACCCCCCTGCGGGCAGCTGGCCGCGGGCCGGTGACCTCCGACCCGAGCCTGGGCCGGGTGGGTCGGCGGATCGGGGCCGCCGCGCTCGGGGTCGCCATCGTCGTACCCGCCCTGGTCCCGGGGCTCGACAACCGGCTGCTGGGCGGCGGCGGGGAGGGCGACGGCTTCGGCGGCGGCTCGCGCACCACGACGACCTACAACCCGATCCTGGAGCTCGGCGGGCAGCTCCGGCAGCCCGACCCGGGGCGGCTGCTGATGCGCTACCGCACCGACGCCGCGCAGCCCGACTACCTGCGGCTGACCACGCTCGACCTGTTCGACAGCAACGCCGGCTGGTCCAGCTCCCAGCTGCGCGCCGACCTGCAGGACGACGCGGTCCAGGACGGCATCCCCGAACCGCGGGACGCCTCCTCCGCGCCGGTCGAGCAGGTGAGCACCACGATCGACCTGGCCCGCATCGACGGGCCCTGGCTGCCCGCGCCGTTCCCGCCGAGCCGGGTCGACATCGATGGGCCGTGGCTGTGGGAGGACCGCAGCGAGACGATCTTCTCGACCCGCACGTCGCTGCGCGAGGTCGAGGACCCGTACACCGTCGAGGCCGCCCGCCGGACTCCCGACCCCGCGCTCCTGCGGGCCGCGCCCGGCGCGACGGCGGACCTGCTCGAGACCTACGGGGTGCGTCCCGCGCTGACGCCGTTCGTGGCGGACCTGCTGCTGCGGGTCGTCGACGGCGAGACCACCGACTACGACCGGGTCGTCGCGATCCAGGACTACCTGCGCAGCCGGTCGAACGGCTTCCGCTACTCCGAGAACGCCGACGTGCCCGGCTTCAACCAGCCGAACGCGCTCGAGCGCTTCCTGCAGGGCAAGCAGGGCTTCTGCGAGCAGTACGCCTCCGCGATGGCGGCGCTGGTCCGCGGCCTCGGGATCCCCGCGCGGGTCGCCGTCGGCTTCACGCCGGGCACCCGCGAGCAGGACGGCAGCTGGCGGGTCACGACCAGCGACGCGCACGCCTGGCCCGAGGTCTTCTTCAGCGGCGCCGGCTGGATCCGCTTCGAGCCCACGCCGCGCGCGGATCAGGTCACCGTGCCGGGCTACACGCAGCCGCCGACCGACGTCCCGGCGAGCGAGGGGCCGGACCCGTCCGCGGCACCGGTCCCCTCTGCCACCGCCTCCGCGGCACCCGCGGACCCGAACGCCGTCGACCGCGGAGACGACTTCGCGAACACCGGGGGCGCCGACGCCGGCGGTCTCAGCCGGGGCGCGGTCATCGCGCTGGCTGTCCTGGGGGTCGCGCTGCTGCTGCTGGCGCTCCCGACCGCGCTGACCTGGCTGCGCCGGCGCCGGCGCTGGGCCGCCCCCGGACCGCTGGTCGCCTGGTCGCAGGTCCGCGACGACGCCGTCGACGTGGGCCACCGCTGGCGGCCGGCCGACTCACCGCGGGCAGCGGCCGCCCACCTGGTGTCCTCCCGGCGGCTGCCGGAGTCGGTGGCCGAGGCGTTGGAGGAGCTGGCGATCAGGGCCGAGCGGGCGCGCTACGCCCGGCCGGACGACGCCCCCGTCGACGTGGCAGCGCTCGACGAGGCGGTCCGGATCGTGCGGGCCGGACTGCAGGCCGGGGTCGACCGGCGGCAGCGCTGGATCGCCCGGCTCGCTCCGCCCTCGACGCTGCGCTGGGCCTCGCACGGGCTGGGAGACCTCACCGCCGACGCGCTCGACCGCTTCGACGCCCTGGTGTCGGCCGTCGGCGACCGGATGCGTCACCCCCGGGAGCTGCTCCGCCGGCCGTGAGCCGGCCGGCCGGGGCCGGTCTGCTCGGCCGGTATGCACACAACCCGATCGCTGCACGCCGAGATCCCGGCCCTGGGCAGCGCTCACCGGCGCGTCGTACGAGGGTCGTGTGCAACGAGGTCCCGCGGGCGACCGGTCGGCGCCGCGCGGTGTGACCGCGGGGGTCGTACGAGCTAGCGCTCGCCCCCGCGCTCGTCCCAGCGGCGCCGCCAGCGCTCCTCGAGCCGCTCCTTCATGCCGCCGCTGCTCGCGGGGCGGGAGGGCTTGCCGGGCTTGCTGCGGCTGGCCTTCGGACGGGCCGGGCGCTCGGGTGAGCCGACGGCGTGCAGCTCGGGACCGCTCGGCTGCAGGCGCTTCCACGCCGTCATCGCCAGCAGCAGGGCGCCGACCATGACCACGAAGCCGGTCACGCCGACCACGGTGCTGGCCAGCCCGGAGAAGGCGATCAGCCCGGTCAGCAGGATCGCGAACCCGAGCACCAGCACGAACGCCGCCCGCCGCAGCCGACGCCGCATGTGGGTGCGCAGATCCGTGGACTTCACCGTGGAGGCGAACTTCGGATCCTCCTGGTACAGGGCGCGCTCGATCTGGTCGAGCAGGCGCTGCTCGTGCTCAGAGAGCGGCACGGCGCTCCCTCCCGGAGGACGTCGGGGTCATGGAGTGACGCCGATCGGGGTTGACCGGGTCACACGGACAAGGATACGAGTGCATCGCCTTCCCGGAAAGGCGGAACGCAAGGTCGGTCGGTCCGGAGCGGGAATGCGCACGTTCCTACTGTGCCCTTGTCGGCGGGTTCTCTGCCGTTCCTGAGCGATCGACGAGAGCTGCCGGCCGCACGACCCCCGCGCCGAAGCGGCGCGACGCGCGGTCGACGGCCTGCTCGGCGTCGCGCCAGCCGTGCTCGCGCTCCCCCAGGGCCAGCTGGTGCGGGGCGCTGTCGGCGTCGGAGATGCCCTCGACCCGCACACCGACCAGCCGGATCCGGGCCCGCTCGAGGCCGAGCGCGGCGTAGAGCCCGAGCGCGGTGTCGTAGACGACCCGGCCGACGTCGGTCGACTCGGGCAGGGTGCGCGCCCGGGTGATGGTGGTGAAGTCGGCGAAGCGCACCTTGATCGACACCGTGCGGCCGACCTGGCCGGAGGCGCGCAGCCGGGCGGCGGTCCGCTCGGAGAGCCGGAGCAGCTCGCGGTGGACGACGGCGGGGTCGTCGACGTCGGTGCCGAAGGTGTTCTCGGCGCCGATGCTCTTGTCGGGCTCGTGCGGGACCACGACCCGCTCGTCACGCCCCCAGGCCAGCGCGGCGAGGTGCTTGCCGGCCGCCGGGCCGAGCGCCCGCTCCAGGGTGGACACCGGGGTGTGCGCGATGTCGCCGACGGTGTGCAGCCCCAGCCCCCGCAGCACCGACTCGGTCTTCTCCCCCACGCCCCACAGCGCCCCGACGGGCAGCGGGTGCAGGAAGGCCACGACCTCGCCGGCCGGGACGACGAGCAGCCCGTCGGGCTTGCACCGGGCCGAGGCGAGCTTGGCGACGAACTTCGTGGTGGCCACCCCGACCGAGCAGGTGATGCCCTGCTCGTCCTCGACGGTGGCCCGGATCCACTCGCCGATCTGCCGGGGTCCGCCCATCCGGCGGGCGGCGCCGCGCACGTCGAGGAAGGCCTCGTCGAGCGAGATCGGCTCGACCAGCGGGGTCACCGAGCGGAAGACCTCCATGACGCCGTGCGAGGCGCGGGAGTACGCCTCGTGGTCCGGCGCGACGACGACGGCCTGCGGGCAGAGCCGGCGGGCGCGCATCATCGGCATCGCGCTGTGGACGCCGGAGACGCGTGCTTCGTACGTCGCGCTCAGGACCACGCCGCGGGTCCCGCCGCCGCCGACGATCACCGGCCGGCCGCGCAGCTCGGGGCGGGCCAGCAGGGAGACGCTGGCGTAGAAGGCGTCCATGTCGACGTGCAGGACGGTGCAGCCGGAGTCGTCGCCCGGGGGGCCGGTCGGCGGGCCGATCGGGGGGACGTTGCCCCGGCTCACCTCCGGCTCCGCTGGCGGCTCACGGCGGGCTCAGCGACGCAGGGCCAGCACGTGCAGCTGGGTGGCGATGTCGCGGTACGGCAGCCGGTCCGACAGCGCGCGCTCGAGCGCGAGCAGCGCGGCGGCGGCGCCGGGCTCGGCGTCGAGCACCGCGCCGGGCACGAGGTCGCTGACGACGCGCACCCCGTGCAGCTGCTCGACGTGCAGGCCGGCGCCGCTGACCAGCTCGCGCAGGGCGTCGGCGGAGAAGCGGCGGCGCATGCCGTCGCCGGGACCCCAGCGGCCGGCCGGGTCGGTGAGGGCGTGCGCCGACTCGTCCGGGTGGCCGGCCAGG
>JAKFFB010000035.1:0-9455 GCA_036675425.1 Actinomycetales bacterium
ACAAGCTCGTGCTCACGCACGGGCAGAGCTGCGACACGTCGTACGAGATGGGCGCCGCGCCCGCCGTGCTCCTGGAGGACGCCCTCTCCCAGGGCTTCGCGGTGGCCTCGCACGCGCTCGACCACGCCGGCCACAACTGCAACATGGTCACGCAGGCCGAGTCGCTGATCGTCACCAAGGAGATGGTCGTCGAGCGCTTCGGGCCGCTGCGCTACACCATCGGCACCGGCTGCTCGGGCGGCTCGCTCGTCCAGCACCAGGTCGCGAACGCCTATCCCGGCGTCTACCAGGGGATCCTGCCGCAGTGCTCCTTCACCGATGCGTGGAGCAGCGCGCAGCAGTACGTCGACTACGTCGGGCTGCGGAACTTCCTCGAGGGACCCGGGTCGCTGGAGGCGGGGATCCTGCCGGCGCAGTGGCCGTCGATCTTCGGCCATGCCAACCCGGTCAACCAGATCAGCTTCACCGAGGTGATCCCGAACAGCGGCGAGCCGACCCGGTCCTGCCCCGGCGTGCCGACGGAGGACGTCTACGACGAGACGTCCAACCCCGACGGCGTGCGCTGCACCTTCCAGGACTACATGGTCAACGTCTTCGGCCTCGTCGAGAGCGGCCCGGACGCGGGGAAGGCGCGCCGGCCGATCAGCAACGTCGGCATCCAGTACGGCCTGTCGGGTCTGCTGGCCGGGCTCGAGGGTCCGAGCGACCCGACGCGGCCGCCGCTGACACCGGCGCAGTTCGTCGCCCTGAACGCGGGCGTCGGCGGCTTCGACTACGACTTCAACCCGATCCCCGAGCGGACCGTGGCCGACCCGCTGGCGCAGGAGCGCGTCTACCGCAGCGGCGCGGTGAACACCGGGGCGCACCTGGACGAGGTCGCGATCATCGACCTCGGCGGACCCGAGCCGGGCGCCTTCCACGACGTGTACCGCAAGTACTCCATGCGGGACCGGCTCGTGCGCGAGCACGGCACCTCGGCGAACCAGGTCTTCTGGGAGGGCCAGACCCCGCTGCTCGGCGACTCGTCGTTCGTGACCGACGGCATCCGCGCCATGGACGACTGGCTGGCGGCCGTCGAGGCCGACACCAGCAGCCTGCCGCTGGCGAAGAAGATCCTGGCCGCCAAGGAGAAGGCGGGTGTCACCGAGCGGTGCGTCGCCGCGGACGGCACCGATGCGCCGCTCAGCCTCTGCGACAGCACGGTGGACCCGACCATCTTCTCCTCGCCGCGGATCGAGGCAGGCGGCGGCGACCCTCTGGTCGGCTTCACCGACGACCGGCTCGACTGCGAGCTCACGCCGCTCGAGAGCTACGACTACGCGGGGCAGTCCTTCACCGACGTCTTCACGCCGGCCGAGCAGGAGAAGCTCAAGGCGACCTACCCCACCGGCGTCTGCGACTACGGCAAGCCCGGCAAGGGGTTCCAGGCCGCGACGACCTGGCTGACCTACCAGGACGCGCGGGGCAACGTGGTCTACGGCGGGCGACCGCTGGGTGCGGCGCCGGTCTCCGTCCCGTTCCGCGGCGCGGCGACCGGGGCAGGCGGGCCGGGCGTCGCTGCCGGCCAGCTGCCGGCGACCGGAGCTCCGGTCCTGCTCGCCGTCGCCGCGGCTGCGCTGCTCGGCGCGGGAGCGGTGCTGCGTCGTCGTCGCGGAGGTGCGCAGTGAGGAAGCCGCTCGCCGCCCTGGCCCTCGGTCTGGTCGTCGCCGCCGGTGCGCTGCCGGTGCCCGTGGCCGGTGCGGCCCCGGCTCCCTCGGCCGTACGCCCTCCCGCGGATCTCGCGGCGACGATCGCCGAGCGGTCGCGCTTCTTCGGCGCGGAGAACGTCGACCAGCGCACCGGCGCGCTGCCGCGCGACGAGGTGCACCTGGTCTGGGTCTCCGTGGCGACCTTCGCCGCGGCGATCGACGGCCACGTCGTCCTCTTCGACGCCTACATCCACAAGGGCGAGGAGGAGCGGGCGTACGTCCCCGCCACCGCGCAGGACCTCATCGCGCTGCACCCCGAGGCGATCCTGCTGGGGCACGCGCACTACGACCACGGCCAGCTGGCCGGCCCGATCGCCGCGGCGACCGGCGCCACCATCGTCGGCACCCGCGGCCACTGCGAGCAGAGCAGCGCCGACGCCGGCGTCGACCTGGCCTGCGTGGTGGCGTTCGAGCCCGACGCGCAGTTCGGCGCGCAGCGGACGATCGAGGTGCTGCCCGGCGTCTGCTCGACCGCCGTCCTGCACGTCCACTCCGCGGCCGAGCCACCGGACCCCTCCCGCGATCCGACGAATCCCGCTGTGGGGGTGCCGGATCCGTCGGTCGTCCTGCAGCACCCGCCAGGCCCCGGCACGACGCTCTTCGCTCCGGGTGACGAGCACGGGACCGTGCTCTACCAGCTGCGCATCGGCCACTTCAGCCTGACGATGCACGACTCGTCCGGCCCGCTGAAGGAGCAGGCGCCGGAGGTCTTCGACGTGCTGCGCGGGCTTCGCCCGACCGACGTGCAGGTCGGCGCGCTGGTCAGCTTCAACAACCCGACCAACGGCCTGCGCGACGCCGCGATGTACGTCGACGCCCTGCAGCCGGACGTCTTCGTGCCGAACCACCACGACTTCATCGGCGGGGAGTACGGCGGCGCCGACGAGTACGAAGGGCAGCTCGAGACCGAGCTCGAGGACTACGAGGCCGACCCCGAGCTGCGCTTCCTCTACGACCCGGTCGACTACGTCCGCCCGGGCATCCTGCGCTTCGACGTGAACGCCCCTCGCTGGGTCGACGACGAGGTGCCCTGCCCGCGCGCCGCCGGGGCGTCCCGGGCGGGTGCTGCGGGCGGCGGCTCGACAGCGGTCGCCCCCGCGGTCGCGAAGGTGCCGCTGGCCGCGACGGGGACCGGCCAGGTGGTCACCGGAGCCGGCCTGGTGCTGCTCACCTCGGTGCTCGTGCTGCGGCGCAGGACGCGTTCCGCCTGACGCCTGGACGCCCGCCGGACCTATGCTCGCCGGGCCACGGCGACGAGGCCGCTGGTCCGAGGAGGCGCACGTCGTGAAGGTCGGGATCCCGCGCGAGGTCAAGGACAACGAGTACCGCGTGGCGATCACGCCCGCGGGGGTCCGCGAGCTGGTCGCGCACGGTCACACCGTCTCGATCGAGAGGGACGCCGGCGTCGGGTCCTCGATCACCGACGAGGAGTTCGTCGCCGCGGGGGCGCGCATCATCGACTCCGCCGACGACGTGTGGGCCGACGCCGAGCTGGTGCTGAAGGTCAAGGAGCCGGTGGCGTCGGAGTACCACCGGATGCGCAAGGACCAGGTGCTGTTCACCTACCTGCACCTGGCCGCCTCGCGTGAGTGCACCGACGCGCTGCTGGCGTCGGGCACGCGCGCCGTGGCGTACGAGACCGTGCAGCTGCCCGACCGGTCCCTGCCGCTGCTCGCCCCGATGTCGGAGGTCGCCGGGCGGATGGCGCCGCAGGCCGGCGCGCACTTCCTCGAGCGGGCGTCCGGGGGGCGCGGCGTGCTGCTCGGCGGGGTGTCCGGCGTCTACGCGGCGAAGGTGGTCGTCCTGGGCGCCGGTGTCTCCGGCCTGAACGCCGCGGCGATCGCGCTCGGCATGCAGGCCGAGGTGCTGCTGCTGGACAAGAACGTCGCGAAGCTGCGTGAGGTGGACCGCATCTACCAGGGCCACATGCAGACCGTCACCTCCAACACCTACGAGGTGGAGCGGGCCGTCATCGACGCCGACCTGGTCATCGGCGCGGTGCTGGTCCCCGGAGCGAAGGCGCCGACGCTGGTCACCGACGAGCTGGTCGCGCAGATGAAGCCCGGCTCGGTGCTGGTCGACATCTCCGTCGACCAGGGCGGCTGCTTCGAGTCGACCCGTCCGACGACGCACTCCGACCCGGTCTTCGAGGTCAACGGGTCGCTGTTCTACTGCGTGGCCAACATGCCCGGCGCGGTCCCGAACACCTCGACGTACGCCCTCACGAACGTCACGCTGCCCTACGCCGTCGAGATCGCCGACCGGGGCCTCGCGGCGGCGGTGCGGGCAGACCCGGCGCTCGCGCTGGGGGTCAACACCGTCGACGGGCAGCTCGTCTACGCCCCCGTCGGCGAGGCGCACGGGCTGCCGGTCGCCGAGCTGTCCGAGGTGCTGGCCTGAGCGTCATGACCGCCGAGCCGCTCGCGACCCGAGCGGTCGAGGTCTACCTGGACCACCTCGCGGTCGAGCGCGGGCTGGCGGCGAACACGCTGTCGTCCTACCGCCGCGACCTCGCTCGTTGGACGGCCTGGCTCGCGGCCGCCGGCCGGACCCGGCTGTCGGAGGTGGTCGAGGCCGACGTCGCGGCCTTCCTCGCGGCCCTCCGGTCCGGTGACGACACGCACCCGGCGCTGTCGGCGGCCTCTGCCGGGCGGGCGGTGGTGGCGGTCCGCGGACTGCACCGCTTCGCGCTGCGCGAGGGCTGGACCACGGTCGACCCCGCCCGGGAGGTACGACCACCGGTCCCGGCGCGACGCCTCCCCAAGGCGATCACCGTCAGCCAGGTCGAGGCGCTGCTGGCAGCGCCGGATGCCGAGACGCCGCTGGGGCTGCGCGACCGCGCGCTGCTCGAGCTGCTCTACGGCACCGGGGCGCGCATCTCCGAGGCCATCGGCCTGGACGTCGACGACCTCGACCGGGCGGCCGGGCTGGTCCGGCTGGACGGCAAGGGCGGCAAGCAGCGGGTGGTGCCGGTCGGCAGCTACGCAGGGCGGGCCGTCGAGGCGTACCTCGTGCGGTCCCGGCCGACGCTCGCCGCCGGCGGGAGCGGCACCCCGGCGCTCTTCCTCAACGCGCGTGGCGGCCGGCTGTCCCGGCAGAGCGCCTGGACGGTGCTGCGGGCCGCGGCGGTGCGCGCCGGGATCCCGGATGCCGTCTCGCCGCACACGCTGCGGCACTGCTTCGCGACCCACCTGCTCGACGGCGGGGCCGACGTCCGCGTCGTGCAGGAGCTGCTCGGCCACGCGTCGGTGACGACCACCCAGGTCTACACGCTGGTCACCGTCGATCGGCTGCGCGAGGTCTACGCGACGGCTCACCCCCGGGCCCGGTCCTGAGGGGCCGGTGTCGCGCGTCCGACCCTTCTCGGCAGGAGGGGGCGGACACCGGTGGGGGTGGCGCGGCGGAGCGCGTTGATCCGCCGCGGGCGCTCCCCGTAGAGTCCCGCGCGACACCTCGCCCGTCTCGGCCGGTCCGGGCCGACGGAGGCTGTCACGCCCCCTGCCCGGCGACGCGATCTGGAGTCCCATGCCCACGCCGACCTCCGGCGGCCGTACGGTCGCCGCGCCCGGTGCGCGCACGGTGAAGGCCGCGCCCGCCAAGGTCGTCAAGGCCGCTGCGCCGGCGAAGAAGTCTGCTGCGCCGGCGAAGAAGTCTGCTGCGCCGGCGAAGAAGGCCGCTGCGCCGGCGAAGAAGTCTGCTGCGCCCGCGAAGAAGGCGGCTGCGCCCGCGAAGAAGGCCGCGCCCGCCACGAAGGCTCCCCCCACGAAGGCGCCCGCCGCCAAGGCTCCTGCCAAGAAGGCGCCCGCAGTCAAGAAGGCACCGGCCAAGAAGGCGGCGACGAAGAAGCCCGCTGCCCGGGATCTGACCAGCGCCGCGGAGGCGGCGAAGTCCGTCGCCAAGGCGCAGCCCGCTCCGGACGGCGTCACGCCCGACGGCACCATCCCGTCCAGCGAGGCGAAGGCGCGCGCGGCGGGCGTCGGCCCGACCGGCCGCAGGAAGCCGGTCTTCCCGGACCCCAAGCCGCTCAAGAAGCACGGCCCGGCGCGCATCCTCGCGATGTGCAACCAGAAGGGCGGCGTCGGCAAGACGACGACCACCATCAACCTGGGCGCCGCGCTGGCCGAGCTGGACCGCAAGGTGCTGCTCGTCGACTTCGACCCGCAGGGGGCGCTCTCGGTCGGCCTGGGCGTCAACCCGCTCGCCCTCGAGCAGACGGTCTACAACCTGCTGATGGAGCCGGGCGTCACCGCCGACGACGTCGTGCTCAAGACCGACGTGCCCGGGCTCGACCTGATGCCGAGCAACATCGACCTGTCGGCCGCCGAGGTCCAGCTGGTCAACGAGGTCGCCCGCGAGCAGACGCTCGCTCGCGCGCTCGCGCCGATCGCGCCGGAGTACGACGTGATCCTCGTCGACTGCCAGCCGAGCCTCGGCCTGCTGACGGTCAACGCCCTCACCGCCGCGGACGGCGTGATCATCCCGTCGGAGTGCGAGTTCTTCGCGCTGCGCGGCGTCGCGCTGCTCATCCAGACCATCGAGAAGATCCGCGAGCGGCTCAACCCCGACCTCGAGCTCGAGGGCATCCTCGCGACGATGTACGACTCGCGGACGCTGCACGGGCGCGAGGTGCTGGCCCGGGTGGTCGAGGCCTTCGGCGACCGCGTCTTCCACACCGTCATCAACCGCACGATCCGCTTCCCCGAGACGACCGTCGCCGGCGAGCCGATCACGACCTACGCCTCGTCGTCCGCCGGTGCCCACGCCTACCGCGAGCTGGCCAAGGAGCTCCTCGCCCGATGAGCCGGGCCCGCTGACGTGCTCTACGCGCTCGGGGACCCGGTCTCCCTGGTCCTGCTCCTGCTCTCCTTCGTCGTGGCGATCACGCTGCACGGCTGGGTGCAGTGCCTGGTCGCGTCCCGCTCCGGGCTGCGGGGGCCGGTGGCAGAGGGGCGTACGCGCCCCGACCCGCGACGCCACGTCGACCCGTTCGGGGCGGTGTCCGCGGCGATCGCCGGCATCGGCTGGGCCAAGCCGGTCGACCCGCCGGACCGGCGCGATCGCGGCGCGCTCATCCGGGTGCTGCTGAGCGGCGCCGTCGCGAACCTGGTCGTCGGGCTCGGCGCCCTCGCGCTGCTCCCGCTGCTGACCTCCTCGGTCGGCAGCCTGGTGACCTTCCTCGGCCCGAGCCGGCTGCTGCAGTCGGGCATCGAGGGCGACCTCGGCGCCCGCGCCCTGCTCTTCCTCGGCCTGGCCAACCTGATGACCGGGCTGCTCAGCCTGGTGCCGATCCCGCCGCTCGACGGCGGTCGGCTGCTGTTCGGGCTGGCGCCGCGGTCGCCGGGCTGGCAGAAGGCGGAGTACCAGCTCGACGAGCGCAACATCGGCGTCGCGGTGCTGCTCGCGCTGATGCTCATCCCGCTCGGCGGGCCGCAGGCGCTGCTGCCGACGATCCTCGACACCCTCGCCGGGCCGCTGGTGCGCCTGGTCACGGGTGCCTAGGGCCTTGGCTGCCGACCGGGCCGACGAGCAGGTCTTCTCGGTCCACCTCGAGGAGTTCGAGGGGCCGTTCGACCTGCTGCTCGGGCTGATCGCCAAGCACCAGCTCGACGTCACGACCCTCGCCCTGTCCAAGGTCACCGACGAGTTCCTGGCCCACATCCGGGCGCTCGGCAGCTCCTGGGACCTCGGCCAGGCGACCGAGTTCCTCGTCGTCGCCGCCACCCTGCTCGACCTCAAGGCCGCGCGGCTGCTGCCGTCGGCGGCGGTCGAGGACGAGGAGGACCTCGCGCTGCTCGAGGCGCGCGACCTGCTCTTCGCGCGGCTGCTGCAGTACCGCGCCTACAAGCAGGCCGCCGCGCAGCTGGCCGAGCTGATGGCGGGGGAGTCCCGCCGGTTCCCCCGCTCGGTCTCGATGGAGCCGCGCTTCGCCGGACTGCTCCCCGAGGTGCTGCTCGGCCTCGGCCCGGAGCAGTTCGCGGCGCTGGCCGCACGAGCTCTCGCGCCTCGGCCGCAGCTCGAGGTCGCCGTCGACCACGTGCACGGCGGCACCGTCAGCGTCCGCGAGCAGACCGCCCTGCTCCGCGAGCGGCTCCGGCGCACCGGCAGCGGCTCGTTCCGCTCCCTGACCGCTGACTGCACGGGCACGCTGGAGGTGGTGGCGCGCTTCCTCGGCCTGCTCGAGCTCTACCGCGAGGGCGTCGTGAGCTTCGAGCAGCTCGAGGCGCTGGGCGACCTGCACGTGCGCTGGACCGGCGAGGCCCCCGAGGAGGAGTCATGACAGAGGACGCAGCCCCCGCGCTGGAGGCGGTGCTCGAGGCGATCCTGCTGGTGACCGACGAGCCGGTGCCCGCGACGGTGCTCGCCCAGGTGTCCGAGCGGCCCACGGCCGAGGTCGAAGCCGCTCTCGAGTCGCTCGCGGCCGACTACGCGGTGGCCGGGCGCGGCTTCGAGCTGCGCCGGGTCGCCGGGGGGTGGCGGCTCTACACGCACCCGGACTGCGCGGCGTACGTCGAGCGCTTCGTCCTGGACGGTCAGCAGGCCCGGCTCACGCAGGCGGCGCTCGAGACGCTGGCCGTCATCGCGTACCGCCAGCCGGTCACCCGGGCACGGGTCAGCGCGGTGCGCGGGGTCAACGTGGACGGAGTCATCCGTACGCTGTTGGCACGCGGGCTCATCGTCGACGCCGGGCAGGACCCGGAGAGCGCGGGAACGCTCTACCGCACGACGCCGCTGCTCCTGGAGCGGCTGGGGCTGCAGTCGCTCGATGACCTGCCGGCCCTGGCCCCCCTGCTCCCGGAGCTGTCCGAGCTCGACGACGCACACTGACGAAGGACCCCATGACCGACGAACGCAGCACGGAGGGCATCCGCCTGCAGAAGGTGCTGGCCGCCGCCGGCATCGGCTCGCGGCGCGCGTGCGAGGCGATGATCGAGGCCGGCCGGGTCTCGGTGAACGACGAGCCGGTGCTGGAGCAGGGCCGCCGGGTGGACCCCGAGGTCGACGTGATCCGGGTCGACTCGATGCGCATCAACACCGCCGCAGGCAACGTCTACCTGGCGATGAACAAGCCGCGCGGCTACGTCACCGCGATGACCGACCCCGAGGGTCGGCCGACCGTCGGCGACCTCGTGCGCGACCGCCCCGAGCGGCTCTTCCACGTCGGCCGGCTGGACGCCGACACGGAGGGCCTGCTGCTGCTGACCAACGACGGGGAGCTGGCCCACCGGCTGTCGCACCCGTCGTACGAGGTGCCCAAGACCTACCTGGCCGAGGTGCTCGGCCCGATGGAGAAGGGCGTCGGCAAGAAGCTGCGCGAGGGGGTCGAGCTCGACGACGGCATCTGCCGCTTCGACGCCTTCAAGATCGTGGACTCGACGGCGAACCGGCTGCTCGTGGAGGTCGTCCTGCACGAGGGCCGCAAGCACATCGTGCGTCGCGCGCTGGCCGAGGTCGGGCACCCGGTGCAGCGGCTGCTGCGCACGGCGGTCGGCCCCGTGCAGCTGGGCTCGCAGAAGCCGGGCAAGATCCGCAACCTGACGCGCGACGAGCTGGCGGGGGTGTTCTCGCTCGTCGGCATGTAGCGCACCTAGACACCCCACGCCTGTAGCTGGTCAAGCCGCGGCGAGGTCGCTGCTGCGGGAGGTTGTCCAGGCGAGGGTCTCGTCGTAGGTCTGCTGGGTCTCGAGGCAGTGGTGGAGTTGGCCGAGG
>JAKFFB010000059.1:0-41079 GCA_036675425.1 Actinomycetales bacterium
CGGGTCCAGTTCCACAGCCGCATGTGCGGGTTGAGCGCGAACTGAGTGGCCTGGATGGCCTCCTCCTGACCGGGACCGGTGTTGGCGAAGAACAGCCCGGTGGAGGTCACTCCCGAGGTCATCACCTCGAAGGCCACCTTCGTTCCGTCGGTCTCGCCCTGCACCCCGTAGGAGTCCTGCACGAAGCCCCACACGAAGGCGTGCATGTCTCCGGTGAGAACCAGGTTGCCGGTCGGCCGCTCGGCCAGCGCCGCGACGATCTCCGCGCGCTCGTCTCGGTAGCCGTCCCAGGCGTCCATGTTGATGTAGGTCTCGGCCGGTCCAGGGAGCATGGCGCCCCAGGGCTGGAACATGGTCTGGTTGCCGAGCACACGCCAGGTGGCCTTGCTCTTCCGGATCTCCCTCGTCAGCCAGGCGGCCTGCTGCGTGCCGAGCATCGTCGAGGTCTGCGAGGCGGACGAGGTGGCGGACACGTTCTCCGCTCCGCTGTCCGGCTGCTTCTCGCGGTACCAGCGACCGTCCAGCATGAAGACGTCCGCCAGGTCGCCGAGCCGCACGCTGCGGTAGAGCCGCCAGGACGAGTGCGGGTCGGTGCCTGTGCGGACCAACCGCGCGCGCACCGGCATCCAGTCGTAGTAGGCGGAGGCGGCCTGCAGCGCGTAGCTGCGCATGAAGTCGGGCTCGGCACCGCGCGGGTGGCTGTCGCTGCCGTGCGCCTTCGCGTCGTAGTCGTACCAGGGGTTGTTGACGATCTCGTGGTCGTCCCAGGTCGGGATGATCGTGTGCAGCTCCATGGCGCGCTGCAGGTCCGGGTCGCTGCGGTAGGTGCGGTGCACGGCGTCGCAGTCTGCCCGGGTGCTCATCACCTCTGCGCCGCTCGGCAGCGTCACATCCCTGCCGTTGGCGTTGCCCGTGCTGTTGCCCTCGTAGATGAAGTCACCGACGTGCACGAGGTAGTCGAGCCGGTCATTCAGCGCGTGCCGGTACGCGCCGTAGAAGCCGGCCGTGTACTGCTGGCAGGAGAACAGCCCGAGCCGCAGGCTCTTCACGTCCTGGCCGGGAGCCGGCGCCGTACGGCAGCGCCCCGTGCGTGAGGCGATCCCCCTGTGCACGAACCGGAACCAGTAGAAGCGGTTCGGCTTCAGCAGGCCGTCGACGTCGACGCGGACCGTGCCGTCGCGGTCCTTGCGCACGTCGCGGGCAGCCACCGTGCGCCGCAGGACCACGTCGCGCATGCCGCGATCGGTCGCGACCTCGAGGTGCAGGGCGTCCCTGGACGTCAGGCGCGCCGGGTCGACCCGAGTCCACAGGATGACACCCGTCGCGGTCGGGTCACCGGACGCGACGCTCTGCGGGAAGACCTTGCCGTCGTCGACGCGCAGGACGCGCGGAGCGGAGGAGAGCGGCGAGGAGGGCGTCGAGGCGAAGGCGCCGTCGAGCGCGACGCCGACGGCGGCGGCGGTGGCGCCCTGCAGGAACGAGCGGCGGGACAGGCTGGGCACGGAGAACCTCCGGAGTCGAGAACGGCTGTGTCACAGGGCTCTTGGCCACGTGCGGCTCGGGCACCTGCCAGGACCGCGAACCGTTCATCCACTGCTCATCCGGCACGTCGGGAGGGCACTCGCGGTTCACCTGAGGTGTGGTGACGACCACGTCAGAGCCTCGGGACGCGCGCGGGCTCGGTCATGGGGCCGGGAGGCCGTTGGTCGACCACCCGCGGCGGAGGGGCGGCGGCGGGCCGATCCGCCCGCGACTCGGTCTGCACCCCGCCCGCCGACAGCCGGTTGGCACCACGGACCACCTGCCAGGTCGCGTCGAGCCGCTGACCGTTGCTGGGCGCGGTGACCGTGTCGACGAACAGGTACTCGGCCTGCAGCCGCTCCGGCGTGACGTCGAGCAGGAGCCAGCCGTTGCTGTCGAGCTCGACGTACTTCGTGCTCGGGTTCTGCGTCATGATCGCCCGCTCCAACGCGAGGGACGTCGTGCGTGGTGGCGATCCGAACTGCTCGTCGAAGTTGCTGCTGGTCACCGACGTCGTGACCAGCTCGACAGCCGCCGGCGGGGTGAAGGGGTCGAAGGGGTCCTCGGTCAGGTCGTTCGCCCAGGACGTGTGGATGTCACCCGTCAGCACGACGACGTCGTCGACCGAGTTCTCGCGCAGGAAGCCCAGCAGCCGCTCGCGCTCGGCCTCGTAGCCGTCCCAGATGTCCGTCGCCAGGTTGGCGCCCTCCGTCGGCACACCGGTCTGACCGATGGACGCAAGCGCCAGCGACACGTCGGCCGGGACGTTCTGCAGCTTCAGCTGGGACACCAGGACCTGGTTGCCCACGAGCTTCCAGGCCGCCGTGCTGGTGAGCAGCGACCGCTCGATGAAGGCCCGCTGCACAGGGGAGTACATCTGCCGCGCGGGATCCGCGGCGGCCGGGTCCTCCGAGAACAGCTCGCCGTCGTTGTAGCGGCCGGGCAGCTGCTCGGACCGGCCTTCCAGCCGCGTGTCGATCATGACGACGTCGACGAGGTCGCCGTACGGCAGGCTGCGGTAGATGGTGGCCGGATCTCCCGTGCGTGGCAACCGAATCGGCATCCACTCGTCGTAGACGCGCTGGGCGATCGCCTTGCGCACCTCGAACGGACCGTGCTCGGTGGCGTCGTGCCGGTTGGCCCCGCCGATCCAGGCGTTGTTCGCCGACTCGTGGTCGTCCCAGGTGACGACGAACGGGTGCTGCTGGTGGACGCGCTGCAGGTCGGGGTCGAGCCGGTACTGCGCATGCCGCCGGCGGTACTCCTGCAGCGTGTAGATCTCGGTGCGGGGATCGATGAACCGGCCTCCCGGAGCGTCGTCCTTGTTCGGCTCCTCGTAGATGTAGTCCCCGAGGTGCAGGACCGCGTCGACGTCGGCCTCGGCCATCCGCGCGTAGGCGTTGAAGTACCCCTGGTCGTACTTCGAGCACGAGGTCACCGCGAAGCGGAGCCGGTCCACGGCACCGGCCGGCGCCGTCTTCGTACGGCCGACCATCGACCGCCTGCCGAGCGCAGTGAAGGCGTAGAAGTAGGTCGTCGACGGGGCCAGTCCGGTGACGTCGACCTTGACGGTGTGGTCCCGCTCGACGCGCGCGACCGATGTCCCGCGGCGAGCGACGTCACGCAGCTCGGGGTCCCGGGCGACGACCCAGGAGACGGCGATCGCGGCCCGGGGCCGCGCGGTCGTGATCCGGGTCCACAGCACGACCGCGTCGGCCAGTGGGTCACCGGAGGCCACACCGTGCACGAACGGCGCCAGCGCCTGGTCCGCGGTCGCGTCCGCCAGTGCGCGTACGGGCAGGAGCGACACGGCAGCGGTTGCCACGGCGCTGGTCTTCAGGAAGGTGCGTCGGTCCACCGCGCGAGTCTCGGGGCACGAGGTGAACGCGGGGCGAACGGTCGGCGGCGCCAAACGGACAGCGCTCGGTCGCGTCGCGTTGACCACCGCGTCGCTCGGCGTCCACCCGGTGCCGGTGAGGTCGGCGACGCCCACCGTCGACGAAGGAGAGCACCGTGAGGATCCGTCCGCTCATCGCACTACCCGCCCTGGCCGCAGTGACGGCCGCCGCCCTGCCTCTGCTCGCCGGCGGCGCCACCGCCGCGCAGGAGGGAGTCGGGCCGCTGGTCTTCGGGCACCGCGGCGCTTCGGGCTACCGACCCGAGCACACCCTGGCGTCGTACGAGCTCGCCATCCGCCAGGGCGCCGACGTCATCGAGCCCGACCTCGTCGCCACGAAGGACGGCGTCCTCGTCGCGCGGCACGAGAACGAGATCGGCGGAACCACCGACGTGGAGGAGAGGTTCCCGACCCTCGTGAGGACCAAGGTCATCGACGGCCGGTCCATCACGGGCTGGTTCACCGAGGACCTCACCCTCGCGGAGCTGAAGACGCTGCGTGCCGATGAGCGGCTTCCCGACGTCCGTCAGGAGAACACCGTCCTCGACGGCCGCTACGCGATCCCCACCCTGGACGAGGTCCTCGCGCTCGCGGCAGCGGCCTCCAAGCGCGAGGGGCGCACCATCGCCGTCGCGCCGGAGACCAAGCACCCGACGTACTTCGACTCGATCGGCCTGAGCCTCGAGGAGCCACTGCTCGCCGACCTGCGAGATGCCGGCTTGGACAAGCCCGAGAGCCCGGTCTACGTGCAGTCCTTCGAGGAGGCGAACCTGCGCGACCTGCGCAGCCTCGGCGCGGGGGTCCGGCTCGTGCAGCTGACCAGCCGCACCGGGCGGCCGTACGACCACGTAGTGGCGGGAGACAGCCAGACCTACGCCGACATGACGACACCGGCGGGCCTGCGGGAGATCGCGGAGTACGCCGACGTCCTCGGCCCGGACAAGACGCAGATCTTCCCGCGCGCGTCAGACCAGTCGACGGGCGCGCCGACCGCGCTCGTCGCCGACGCGCACGCTGCGGGGCTTGCCGTCGTCCCGTACACCGTGCGGGCGGAGAACCAGTTCCTGCCGCTGCAGTACCGCAGCAGCACCGACCCGAACGCCTACGGCGATGTCCTCGCCGAGCTGCGGGACCTGTTCGGCACCGGGATCGACGGGATCTTCGTCGACCAGCCGGACCTCGCCGTGATCGCCCGCGACGAGCGGTAGCCGCCAGCCCCAGCAGCCTCTTCGTCACCCGGGCGTTCAATGGCGCCTGCATGGCTGGCGGTTTCGTCACAGCGGTCGGCGACCCTCCCGACCAGTGGCTGAGCATCCGATGACCGGCAGGAAGCGGCTCCGCCCATGGCGTCGTGAGCCGGCACCGTCCGGTGACCACGCCGTCCTCAGCTGGTCACCTGCTGTTCCCTCGCGAGGCGGCAGGACCGGACCGATGCGGCCGCGAAGTCCGCACATGACCGCCCCCGAGCACCCGGAGTTCCTCGTGCGCCGCCTTCGCCTCCTCCTCCCCTTGCCGCTGCTTCTCGCCGCTCTCGTCGCTCCGCACGCCGTAGCCACGCCTGTCGAGCAGCCGCTCGGCGACGTGCTGGTCCTGGCCCATCGCGGGGCGTCGCACGACGCGCCCGAGCACACCCGTCCCGCCTACGACAAGGCGCTGCGCGACGGCACCGACTTCCTCGAGTGCGACCTGCAGCTGACCAAGGACGGCGTCCTTGTCTGCGTGCACGACACGACCGTCGACCGGACGACGGGCGGGCAGCACACGGGTCGGGTCGACTCCTTCACGCTCGCCCAGCTGCGGAAGATGGACTTCGGCAGCTGGTTCGACGCCCGCTTCAAGAATCAGCGCATCGTGACGCTCGAGGAGCAGCTCGGCTGCTACCTGCGCACGGCGCCGCGCTCGCGCTTCCACCTCGAGACCAAGGCCCCGGCCGAGTACGCCGGGACGATGGAGCCTGAGCTGGTCCGGGTGCTCCGCAAGCACGGACTGCTCAGGACCGGCGACGCGCAGACCTCACGGGTCGTCGTGCAGAGCTTCGAGCTGGACTCCCTCGAGGTGATGGCGAGACTCGCGCCCGATGTGCCGAGGGCGTACCTCTTCGCCGCACCGACCGACCCGGCTGTGCTGGCCGGGCGGCTGCCCGACTACGTCGACATCGCCGCCCCGGTCGCGCAGTTCGTGCTGGCGCACCCTTCCTTCCCCGCGATCGTCCACGAGACGGGCGTTCCGGTGCACACCTGGACGGTCGACGACGAGGCGGTGATGGAGCAGCTGCTCGACCTCGGCGTGGACGCCGTCTTCACCAACCGCCCTGACGTCGCCCGCAACGTCGTCGACGCGCGCGGCACGGGCACGACGCCCGAGGAGCGAGGTGATTACCGGCCGCGCAAGGGCTGCGTCTAGCTCAGACCCGGGACGTCTCGTCGTCGCCGAGCAGCTCGAGCGCCTGCGCGTCGGGGTCAAGGGCGCGTCGCTTGCGCATCGCCCGCTCGCGGACGCGGGCGATGACGATGCAGCCCTCGTAGAGCAGGTAGACCGGGCCGGCCATGGCCATGAAGGTGAACGGGTCCTGCGACGGCGTGAGAACGGCGGAGGCGACGGCGATGCCGACGACCATCCCGCGCCTCCAGGCGCGCATCGTCGCCGAGGGGAAGACCCCGACGACGTTGAGGAAGGTCACCACGACGGGGAACATGAACGCGATCCCGAAGGCGGTCAGGGTCAGCACTACGAAAGACAGGTAGCTCTGGATGGACGGCAGGGTGACCACGCCGTCGCCGCCGAAGGTCAGCAGGAACTGCAGGCCCCGGGAGATGGTGAGGTAGGCAAAGGTGACGCCGACCGAGAACAGCAGCAGCGACGCAGCCAGGAACGACGCGGCGTAGCGCTTCTCCTTGCGGTGCAGCGCGGGGGTGATGAACGCACCGAGCTGGTAGAGCCACACGGGTGCCGAGACGAGCGCCCCGGCGATGAGTGAGACCCGCAGCGAGACGGAGAACTGCTCGAAGGTGCCGAACGCGAACAGGTTGCACTGCCCGCCTGCCGCCGCGGCGGCCTGCTGCGCCACGGCGGTCTCGCAGTAGGGCTTCTTGACGACGTCGAAGACCTGCTCGCGGAAGACCAGCGCGACCACGACGCAGACCGCCAGGGCGAGCAGCGAGACGCCGAGTCGGTTGCGCAGCTCGCGCAGGTGCTCCACCAGGGCCATCCGGCCCTCGTCGCTGACGGCCTGGCTCTCCGCTCCGCGCCGCCGGACGGGGAGCGCCTTCACCTAGGGCTGTCGGGACTCGTGCGGCAGCGGCTCCTGCGCTGCCGTCACGGTCGTGTCGTCCAGGGAGACGTCGTCGCGCAGGCCCTTGGTCTCGGCCTTGAAGATGCGCAGCGAGCGGCCGAGCGAGCGGGACGCCTCCGGCAGCCGCTTGGCGCCGAACAGCACCATGATGACGAGCACGACCAGGACGAGCTCCCAGCCACCGGGCAGGTTCACAGCAGGCTCCTCTACGAGTGGTCGTCACAGGCTAGGAGCGCCCGTCCGAACGCCGGCTGTCCTGTGCATGACCATCCGGTGAAGCCCCGGTCCGGCGCCCAGGACAGGTTCCCGGACTGCCTGCCGACGCCGGCCGGGGACTGCGCGGGATGCGCCTCTCGGAGGGCGCCCCGTCGACGCGAGTTGGCTGACCGTTCACCGTGCCGTCGGGAGGGGTCCGGCAAGGAGCGACGAACTCGCCGGCATGACCTTCTCCCGCCGCACAGTCCTCAAGGCGGGCGCAGCCTCCGGCGCTCTGCTGCTCGCCCATCCGGCCCTGGCGGCACCGCTCGGGCCCACCAAGGAGTTCTCGACGTCACGTCGGAGCCGACTCTTCCCGGGCACAGCCCTCGTGCACGCGGACCTGCACAACCACACGCTCTACAGCGACGGCGACGGCGACCCCGCGCGTGCGTTCGCGTCGATGCGCTCCGCGGGCGTGGACGCCGCTGCCCTCACTGACCACGCGACCGTGAGCAAGGCCCTCGGCGCGGTCGAGCAACCGATCTGCGGCGACGGGTCCTGCGGTGGGGTCGAAGGCATCAACGAGGCTCGGTGGGCGACGACGCGCGAGCTGGCGGACGGGGCCAACCGCGACCACTCCTTCACTGCCGTACGCGGGTTCGAGTGGTCCAGCCCGACCCTCGGGCACGTGAACGTGTGGTTCACCGAGGACTGGGTCGACCCGTTGTCCACCAACGGCAACACGACAGGCGAGGGGCTGGCGCAGTACCTGCACGACGTGCCGGGGCTCGGGCCCGCCATCAGCCCGGCGGTCGATGCCGCCGTGCGGGCCGTCCCCAGCCGCGGGGCGGGCATGAGCGCCTTCTACGACTGGCTGGACCGCGTGCCGGCGTCCGCACCGCTGGCCGGCGCCGTGCTCTCCGGCGGCGGCGACGGCATCGCCGGCTTCAACCACCCCGGCCGCGAGCCGGGTCGCTTCGGCCACTTCGCCTACGACGCGAGGCTGCGCGAGCGGATCGTCAGCATGGAGGTCTTCAACCGCGGTGAGGACTACCTCTTCGAGGGCGTGGACGCAGGACAGGGCTCGCCGCTCGTCGAGTGCCTCGACGCGGGGTGGCGGGTCGGGCTGCTCGGCGTCAGCGACGAGCACGGCACCGACTGGGGCTACCCCGATGGCAAGGGCCGGACAGGCCTGTACGTGAAGGAGCTCACCCGCGCCGGTCTGCGCGAGGCGATGGTCGCTCGACGCTTCTTCTCCACCCGGCTGCGCGGACTGCGCTTCGGCGCCGCGGCGAACGGCCGGCAGATGGGCTCCGTCGTCCGGCACCGCAAGGGCCTGATGCGGTTCACCGTCGACATCGACAGGGGCAAGCCGTTCGCCGGCACGCTGCTCGACATCCAGGTGCTCATGACGGGTACGCCGCTGCCGACCGTCGTGCACACCGAGCGCGTACGGGTGCCGGCCGGCGGCCAGCTGATCACCTTCACCGCCCCCGTCGACATCGCCGACGGCCAGTGGGTCGTGCTGCGGGTGACCGACCCGCACGAGAAGGCCGACGGGCGGGCGTCTTCCGCCTACGCCGGATCGGGCAGTGCCGTCGCGTACGCCGCACCGTTCTTCCTGGAGCCGTGAGGTGACTCTGGAGATCCCGCGCCCGACCCTGCTGCGCGCCGGGGCCTTCGGGAACGCGGACACCGACTCGCTCGTGCTCGTCGACGTGACCCACGCGCAGCAGGCAGGCCGGCCACGATGCGGCTCAGTGCTGTCGACACCCAGGGCGTCGTCATGGACCGGGTGACGCTCGAGGCCTGAGACCCGTCAGGCCGCCAGTGTCCGCGCGGCCAGTGCCACGTGCGCCTTGCGTGGGAGGTCGGTGATGACTGCGGCACACCCGAGCTCCGCGCAGCGGCGGATCATCCGGCCGGAGTTCACCGTCCACGGAACGACGTCCAGGCCGCTGGACGTCGCCTCACGCGCCGCGTGCGGGTCGGCGAGCAGGTCGCTCACGTAGGGGTGCACCTCCTGATGGCCCCCGGCGAGTGCCAGCCGCGCTGTGGCTACGGCCAAGCACCCGGGCCGGCCGAGGAGCGCGGTCCGCAGATGGCGGCCCGCGGCCCGGCGCACCTCGGACAGCAGGCCGGCGTCGAAGGAGGAGACGGTCACCGACAACGGCACGCTGATCCCTCGGAGGTGGGACAGCCTCTCGACGAGCGCGCCCCCCGCGTCGGGCTGGTCCGGCTTGAGCTCCAGCACCACCGGTCGACCGGCGGCGACGGCGAGCACCTCCTCCATCCGAGCCAGCGGAACGCCGGAGCCGGCCGCTGCGGCGCGCAGCACCGGCCACGGTGTCGTCGCGACGCGCAGGTCACGGCCGGTCAGCCGCAGCAGACCGGGGTCGTGGCAGACGGCGAAGACCCCGTCGGCAGTCCGCCGCAGGTCCACCTCCACGCCGTGCGCCGCACCCGCGAGGGCGCTGCCTACTGCGGGGACGGTGTTCTCGATGCGACCGATGGCGGGTGCGCCACGGTGGGCGATGATGCGCATGATCGCCACGTTGCCGGCGCCAGGTGACGGGACCACCTGCGAGAGGGTGGACGGCAGGCAGCGAGCCGGTGTCCAGTCGGCTCACCGCAACGGAAGGACCACCGCCCGGCCCGAGGTCGGGTGCCGGACCACCTCGACGGGGTGGCCGTAGGCGTCGCTCAGCACGGCCGGGTCGAGGGCGGTTCCCGGCAGCCCGTCGGCGACGACCCGGCCACCGGCGACGAGGACCACCCGGTCGGCGTAGGCGGATGCCAGGTCGAGGTCGTGCAGCACGACGGCCACTGCCCGGCCCGATGCCGCGAGCCCGCGCAGGTGCTGCAGGGCGACCTCGGCGTGGTGCAGGTCCAGGGCGGCGGTCGGCTCGTCCAGCAGCAGGATCCCGGACTCCTGCGCGAGGGTGCGCGCGAGGGCGACGCGGGCCTGCTCGCCGCCGCTCAGCGACGGAACAGGTCGGTGCGCGAAGCCGTCGAGCTCCATCACCGCGAGCGCCCGCTCGACCGCGTCGTCGTCGCCGGCCTCGGCCGAGGTGCCGCGCCACGGCGTGCGCCCCATCCGCACGACGTCGAGCACCGAGAAGGGGAAGGCCACCCCTCCGGACTGCAGCAGCACAGCACGCCGTCGGGCGAGATCCCTTGTGCCCCAGGCAGCCAGCGGCAGGCCGTCCAGCTCGGCCGTGCCGTCGACGAGCGGGAGGTCGCCGGCGAGCGCCGCGAGGGCGGTGGACTTGCCGGCGCCGTTGGGTCCGAGCACGGCCAGCAGCTCTCCGGCGCGCACGTCGAGGTCGACGCGGTCCAGGACCGTGCGCCTCCCGCGGCGGACAGTCGCACCGGCCAGGCGCAGCGTCACGCCCAGCCCCCTGCCCGAGCGCGCGTCCGGCGCAGCAGCCAGAAGAAGAACGGCCCGCCGACGGCCGCGGTGAGGACCCCGAGCGGCAGCTCCTGGTAGGCGACGGCGGTGCGGGCCAGCAGGTCGGCCAGCACCAGCACGAGCGCCCCGCCGAGGGCGCTGCCCGGCACGACGACCCGATGGGCCGGGCCGGCGGCGAGCCGGATCAGGTGGGGGACGACGAGGCCGACGAAGGCGATGATGCCGGCGAAGGCGACGCCCGCGGCGGTGAGCAGCGCGGCAGCCGCGACCAGGCTCCAGCGGGCCCGCTCGACGTCGACGCCGAGGTGCCGCGCGGTGCGCTCGCCGAGCGACAGCAGGTCCAGGGTGCGGGAGTGCGTCGCCGCGACGAGCAGCCCGGCGAGGACGCACGGCGCCGCGACGGCGACCGCGGACCAGGTGGCGCGGTTGAGGCTGCCGAGGTTCCAGAACGCCATGGCCGTACGCGCGTCGTCGTCCGCCACGAACGTCAGCAGGCCGATGACGGCACCGGCGACGGCGTTCACGGCGATGCCCGTGAGGATCAGCGTGACGACCTCGGTGCGGCCGTCGGAGCGGGACATCGCGTAGACCAGCGCGGTCGTGAGCAGGCCGCCGACGAAGGCCGCGGCGGCAGTGGTCCACGAGCCGAAAGCGACCAGCCCGAGGGCGATCACGGTGAAGGCGCCGACCGCCGCACCGGAGGCGACCCCGACGACTGCGGGCTCGGCCAGCGGGTTGCCGAAGACGCCCTGCATCAGCGCGCCGGCGCACCCGAGCGCAGCGCCGACGACGACGGCGAGCACCACCCGGGGGAAGCGCACCTCCCACAGCGTGGCGTCGCCGAGCGGGTGCGCGGGCAGCGGGAGCAGGTCGACGCCGAGGCGGGAGAGCAGCGACCCGAGCACCTGCAGCGGCGGGATCCGCACCTGCCCGATGCCGGCGGCGACGAGCACGGCGAGGACGAGCCCGATGGCCAGGCCGGCGAGCAGCAGCGCGCCGGGCCGGCGGCTGCGCTGGGGGACGACGACCGGCGCTGCGACCGGTCGCTCGAGCACGGTCACCCGGTGACCTCCGCGGCCACCCGCCGGGCCAGCTCGCGAACGACGGCGCCGGTGCGCGGGCCGAAGCTGAGCAGCGCCCCGTCGTCCATCGTCACGAAGCGACGGTCGCGACCTGCGGGGGTCTGGGCGACACCGGCGACGCGGAGCAGACCGCTCTCGCCGCCGACGGACTCGAGCCCGCCGTCCATCAGCACCAGCACGTCCGGCGCCGCCAGGATCAGCCCCTCGCTGGTCAGCGGCCGGAACCGCTCCAGCCCGATCGCCGACCCCGCGTCGACCGCGCCGATCGCCTCGATCATCGAGTCGGCGCCGCTGCCGCGACCGCCCATCAGGTAGACCCCGGCCTGGCCGCGCAGGTAGAGGAAGGCGACCTTCAGCGGCTCGTTCCGCTCGGGTGCCTGCTCGAGCGCCTCGGCGACCTCCGACTCGGTGCGCTCGACGAGCGCCCGTCCGGCGTCGGGGACGCCGAGGGCGGCGGCGACCGCCTCGATCCGCGGGGCGATCTCGTCGAGGCTCCAGGCCTCGGGCACGAGCACCACCGGGACGCCTGCGGCGCGCAGCTGCTGCAGCGCCTCGGGCGGCCCCATGCTGCGGTCGGTCAGCACGAGCGTGGGCTCGAGCGCCAGGACCCCCTCGGCCGACAGGTCGTGCGCCTTCGTCACGAGCGGAAGTCCCTGTGCCTGCGGGAAGGTCGTGGCGACGTCGCGGCCGACCACGCGGTTCCCCAGCCCGAGGCTGAAGACGATCTCGGCGAGCGTGCCGGACAGGTTCACCGCGATCACGCGACTGACATCGCGGACGGTCACCTCGGCGCCGTCATGCGACGGCACCGTCACCGGAAGCACTGGCTCGGGCGAGGTGCCCGACACCGGCACGACAGGCATCTCGTCCGACGGCGCCGGGCTCTTCGCCGTGGCCGCACCGCAGCCGCTGAGCAGGACGAGCGCGGCGAGCAGCTGCGCCGTACGCCCGCTACGCCGCACCGGACGTCCTCCGGCGGCGTACGAGGAGCGCGCCGGCGGTGAGCAGTCCCAGCGCCGGCAGCGCCAGCAGGGCGGCCGTCGGGAGGCGGTCGTCCGCCGCAGCGGCCGCGGTGGTGACGCCGGCGACCTGGTCCGGTGCGGCCTCGTCCGGTGCGGCGGGCACCTCCTCGGCCGGGGTCGGGTTGGTCGTCGGTGCCGCGCTGGGCACGGTGGAGGGGAACGCGGGGACGGCAGCGGCCGGTGAGCCCGCGGTGACCGGCGCCGGAGCAGCCTGCACCGGCGAGGAGGCAGCGCCCCGCGCGACGGTGCCGCTCCGGGCCGCCGCCGGCGCCGTCGCCGACGCGAAGGAGACGGGGACGAGGACGTCCTGGCTGCGGTCGTCGCTGCGGGTGTGGTCGTTGCGCGTCACGACGGCGCACCGGGTGGTGCGGCAGTCGACCGTCTCGTCTGGCTCTGTGTCCGGGTCGTCGGTCCGCAGCAGCGCCCTGACGCGGATGGACACGTCGAAGCTCCCGCCGTCGCCGTAGGGCTGGGCGAGGCCGGCGCCGTAGGCCGGCGGGAAGTCGGAGATCCAGACCGAGTTGCCGGAGCTGCCCTCGGTGTCGGCGCCGCCACCGCACGGCGTGGGCACCCGGCCCTCGCCGTTGTCGACGCAGAACGCGACGTAGATGCCCTTGTTGCGGTCGTAGCCGGTCCCGCGGACGCGGACGGACTCCCCGTCGACGGCGAGGTCGCTCGCCTTCGAGACGGTCAGCGTCTTGCCGTCGCGGGTGGTGCTGCCCTCCTCCGCAAGAGCGGCGGCCGGGAGCGCGAGCAGGACCGTCAGGCCGATCGCTGCGGACAGGCGCCTCATGCCGTGGTCCAGCGGGCGAGGTCGCGGTCCAGCTCGGCGGCCAGCGCGACGTTGAGGTGGTAGGCGACGAGGGCCTCGGCGACGAGCTCCTCGCGCTGCGCGGCGTCGAACGGGATCTCGTCCAGCAGCTGCCGGTAGCGCTTCTTGAGCGCCGCTGGTCGCACGTCCGGGAAGGCGAAGAAGGACGCCCCGGCGCCGTCCGTCACGCCGAGGCTGCGCTCGAGGGCGGCCCGGATGACCTGGCCGCCGGACAGGTCCCCGAGGTAGCGCGTGTAGTGGTGGGCCAGGAACGCCGGCGCGGAGGTGCGGCCCACCTCCTCGATGCGGGCGGCGTACGCCACCGAGGCCGGGCTGAGCGCGACCTCGTCACAGCCGGTCAGGTGGCGCAGGTCGTCCGCCAGCCGCTCGCTGCGCCGCAGCTCGGGAAGGACGACGTCCCCCACCACCGGGTGCGCGGACCAGCCGTCGCCGAGGCGCTCGAGCGCGGCATAGACGGGAGCGAGCCGGCTGAGGAGCGCGGCCAGGCCGATGCCGGTGACGCGCCCGCCGACCAGGGCGGTCATGTAGGGCGAGTGCTCCGCGGAGTCGTGGGCTGCGGCGGTGCGGTCCCGCAGCTCCGCGCTGAGCGCGGGCGCGGCGGTGATGGGCAGGGTCATGCTGGCTCCGTCTGCTTAGGTGGACCTCACTATGGGTAGGTATACCTAAGTGCATGCGGGTCTGTCCAGCCGGCAGCACCTACCTCAGCCGAGGGGATCAGTGCGTACGGCGGGGCAGACCTGCTGCGTCGCAGGCTCTTTCATGCATGCGCACGACAGCGAGACGCACCTGCGGCCGGTCGAGGACCGGCTCGTCGAAGGGCACGGACACCTCGGTCCGGGTCTCCCCGGTCCAGGCCGTGAAGTGCATCGCCTCGCTGTCGAGGCCGTGCGTCACCACCCGCTCGGCGTCGGGCTGTCCGCCGAGGACGCGGCAGATGAGCAGCGCGTCGTCGGCGTGGTCGTCGTTCATGTGCCGGCAGACCGCCTCGACGACGTCGGGCGGGAAGGTCGAGGCGGTCATCGGAGTCCTCTCAGGCGACCGGTCAGCCGGTCGCGGATGCGGTGGTCGATGGCGTAGCAGGCCCAGCCCGCGCCCAGGGAGGCGAGCGTCGCGAGCAGGGCGGAGCGGTCCTCCAACGGAGGGTGCACCAGCCAGTGGCTCAGGTAGACGTGCAGCGACGCCGCCGCCACGAGCGCTGCGACGGTCGCGACGGTCGCCGGCACCCGGACGGTTCGCAGCCACAGCAGCGCGAGCATCCCCACGACCACCGCCGCCTCGCGCATCGGGTTGCCGAAGAACCCCGGGACGGTGGCGAGCAGGACCCCTGTCAGGAGCAGCCGGTGGCCGGTCGTCGACGCCCGGGCGGCGGCCCAGCCGATGGCGAACAGCCACAGCACGACGTGGGCGGTGTGGATGCGGTCGGGCCCGGTCGGCAGCCAGCTGGGCACGTAGCGACTGACCGTGCCCGCGGCCACGAGCAGCAGGGCGAAGACCCAGGGGTGTCGGCGCTCGGCCCGCCGCACCGCCGGCACGGCGAGCAGGGCCGCGCAGCCGAGCAACAGGGTCACCAGCACCTCGACGAACCAGAAGTGCCACGTCGGTCCCCAGCGCTCCGGACCCAGGAAGCCGTTGAGCAGCAGCACGTTCGTGACCGTGTAGCGCTCGGTGACTGCAGCGGCAACTCCGATGAGCGCGACGCTGGGCAGCACGATCCTGCCGGCGCTGCGCAGGATCCGCAGGGCGGACGACCCGCTGCCGGTCACGAGGAAGCGGGCGACGTTGTAGCCGGCGACGCCGAGCAGCAGGTGCGCTCCGCCGAGGAGCACCCACAGCTCGGTGTGCGACCCGACGATCGCCACGATGGCCAGCGCCCTCAGCAGCACGCTGGTCTCCAGGGCCCGGCCGGGTCGCGGTGGCCGGGCCGCGACCGCGAGGTCGCGCACCGGCCTGAGGTGCCAGCCCGGCGGCAGGTCGCCGAGGACCTCCTCCAGGCGGAGCGAGGCCTCGACGTAGGACAGCGAGTCGCCGCCCAGTCCGACGAAGCTGTCGTCCGGACCCACGGGGGTCCCCAGGACGTCGGCGTAGACGGCGCAGAGCGCGGCGACTCCGGAGCCGGCCGGGACTCCCGGCGCGGGCGACGTGACGAGCGGTCGCACGGCCTCCGGGTCGGGCTTGCCGTTGGACGTGCGGGGCAGCGCCTCCACGGCAGCGAGCAGGACCGCGCGCTGCGGCAACCCGCTGACCTGCGCCACCGCCGCCCGAACGGCCGCCGCCTGGTCCGCAGGGCAGACCGCGGCGACGACGAGCTGGTCGTCCCCTCCCGCGCAGAGCACCTCGGTCCCGCGCTCGCCGAGCTGCTGCTCGACCCGGTCGAGGTCGACGCGCAGACCGAGCACCTTGGAGATGCGGCTGCGCCGGCCGACGATCTCGTACAGCCCGGTCTCGGCGCAGCGCCGGGCCAGGTCGCCGGTCCGCAGCCGGTCGACGGTCCGCCCGAGGGCCAGGTCGGCGGGTGACGTGGCGTAACCGAGCATGACGTTCGGCCCGGTGAAGACCAGCTCGAGATCGCTTGTCCCCTCGACGCTCTCGAGGAAGAGCTGCCCACCCTCGATCGGCCGGCCGATCGCCTGCGGGTGGGTCAGCGCCAGCTCGGGTGGGAGGTACGCCATCCGCGCCGTGGCCTCTGTCTGGCCGTACATCACGTAGAGGTCCCAGCCGCGCCGCTGTCCGAGCTCGGCGAGCGCTCGGACCCGCGCCGGCGCGAGCCGGCCACCGGCCTGCGTGACCACCCGCAGCGACGGGAGATCCATCTCCGGGAAGCCGACCCGGTCGAGCAGGTCGAAGGTGTGCGGGACTCCCGCCAGTGACGTCACGCCCGCCTGCCGAGCGGCGCCCCAGAAGCACGGGTCCACGACCGAGAGCTCCGTCAGCAGGACGGCGGCGCCGCGGTCCAGGTGGCTGTGCAGCACCGACAGCCCGTAGCAGTAGCCCAGCGGCAGCGTCGTCACCCCGACGTCGGAGCCGCGGATGCCCAGGTAGCCCGCGATGGCGGCGGCGTTCGCGGACAGGCTCTCCCGCGACAGCCGCACCAGCTTCGGGGAGCCGGTCGTGCCGGACGTGCTCATCAGCAGCGCGAGGTCGGGGTGCAGGTCGTGCGCGCTGCCGTCCCGTGCTTCCTCGATGCCCCAGCGGTTCTCAGCCGTCAGCAGGACGTCGGGGTCGTACGCCGCGGTCAACGACGCGACTGCTGCCGGCGGGGTGAGCAGCACCGGGCTGCCCGCGGTCAGCGCACCCAGGTAGCCGACGACGGCCTCGACCGTCGAGGCCGCCTCGACCAGGACCAGCCGCGACGGCCCGATCTCGCGAGCGACCGCGGTGACGCGCCCGTCCAGCTCGGAGTAGGAGAGCGCGCCGTCGGCCGTGAGCAGCGCCGGGCGGTCGCCATGGCGGGCCAGTTCCGCGGCGAACGCGGGCGCGCAGGGCGGAGCCGGGGTCGGCGCGGACATGCGGGGTCCTCTCGTACGGGCGGCCCCGCGGTCGTCGCTCGCGTGGAGCTAGACCTGCAGCGCCAGGTAGTCCTGGTCGCCGAGGGTCTTCATGAGCGACAGCTGGGTCTCGAGGTAGTCGATGTGCTCCTCCTCGCTGGACAGGATGTCCTCGAAGAGCAGCCGGGTGACGGTGTCGTCCGCGTCGCGGCACACCTCGATGCCGCGGCGGAGGGTCTCGAGGGCGTGCACCTCGATGGCCATGTCGGCCGCGAACTGCTCTTTCACGGTCTCGCCGATGCGGACCGAGCCGAGCCGCTGGAGGTTCGGGTGGCCTTCGAGGAAGAGGATCCGGTGGATGAGCAGGTCCGCGTGCTTCATCTCGTCGATCGACTCGTCGTAGGTGTGCTGCGCGAGCTTGCTGAAGCCCCAGTTCTTCTGCATCGCGTAGTGCAGGTAGTACTGGTTGGTCGCCGTCAGCTCGTTGGTGAGGACCTCGTTGAGGACCTCGATGACCCGCTCGTCGCCCTGCATGTCTGCTCCCCTGCTCGCCGGATGATCCGGACGCTAGCCCGCGAGGACGGCGTCGCCGTGCTGGGGGCAGCTCGCCTGTGCCGTGCGCGTCGCACACAGCTCGCGCAGCATCGGGATGCATCCGCCGCAGCCGCTGCCGGCGCGGGTGGCGCGGACGACCCCCCGGACGCCGTCGGCACCGGCACTGAGCACCTGGTCGATGCGGGCGTCGTTGACGCGGTGGCAGTGGCACACCAGCACGGGCTCGGAACCTCTCCGGGTGGCGAGGAGGGCTCCTCGGCGTCTAAGGGCAGCCTAACCTTCCTTGCGCTGGCCGTGTCAACGCCTGCGAGCCCGCTGTGACGCGGTCCACAGGGTCAGCAGGTCGGCGCGGGGTGGCCCAGCCCGCGGGCGAGCAGCCGCCGCCAGACGGCCGGGCTGCACCCGCGGACCGACGCGACCAGCCGGTGGTGCTCGGCCTGGGCACGGAGCTCGGACTGGCGCACGGCCACTGCGCTGAACGGGTCCTCGTACATCGTCTTCTCCTATCGACGAACTTCGATGCACTCAGGTTAGAGAACGCATCGACGTACGTCAATGATTCCCCGCAGGGTTGATGCGCGGGACCTCGTGGACGTGGACCAGCGAGGCACTGCCCCTTGCGCACCCGAATGAACACCGATAACTTATCGGCGTTCAGTCATCCGAGGGGGACCCATGCTGCTCACCCGTCTGGCCGGTCTGGCCGTCGCCCGGCGCCGGCTGGTGCTGATCACCACCGCGCTCTTCCTCGCCCTCGCCGGCGTGCTCGGCGGCGGCGTCGCGGCCGAGCTCTCCGGCGGCGGCTTCGACGACCCGCAGTCGGAGTCGGTGCGGGCCGCCCAGGTGCTCGAGGAGCAGTTCGGCGCCGGAGCGCCCAACCTCGTGCTGCTCGCCCGGGCGCCGCAGGGCGTCGACGACCCCGCGGCGGTCGCGGCCGGCACCGCGCTGGCCGAGCGGCTCGCGCAGGAGGACGGCGTCGTCGAGGTCGTCAGCTGGTGGACCGCCGGCCGGCCGGACTCACTCCGGAGCCGCGACGGCGACGCCGCTGTCGTGATGGCGCGCCTCACCGGCGGCGACGAGAGCGCCGTCGACCGCGTCGAGGAGCTCGCCCCCCTCTACCGCGGCGACTTCCAGGGGCTCGACGTCTCCGTCGGCGGCCAGGCGCAGGTCTTCAGCGAGGTCGGCCACACCATCGAGCGCGACATCCTGCGCGCCGAGGCGATCGCCATCCCGATCACGATGGTGCTGCTGGTGGTCGTCTTCGGCAGCGCGATCGCCGCCGGGCTGCCGCTGCTCATCGGCGTGCTGTCGATCCTCGGCACGTTCCTGGTCCTGCACCTGCTGGCCAAGACGACCGACGTGTCCGTCTACTCGGTCAACCTCGCGACCTCGCTCGGCCTGGGCCTCGGGATCGACTACAGCCTGTTCATGGTCACCCGCTACCGCGAGGAGCTCGCCCGCGGTCGGGTGGCGTACGACGCCGTCGTCGAGACGGTCCGGACCGCCGGGCGCACCGTGCTCTTCAGCGCGCTGACGGTCCTGCTCAGCCTGGGCGCGCTCCTCGTCTTCCCGCTCTACTTCCTGCGGTCGTTCGCGTACGCCGGTGTGGCCGCGGTCGTCTTCGCCGCCATCGGCGCGGTCGTCGTGCTGCCGGCCGCCCTGGCCGCGCTCGGTCCGCGGGTCGACCGCTTCGACCTGCGCCGCCCCGTGCGGCGGCTGCTGCGCCGCCCCGAGCCGCGACCGGCCGCTCTGGACGAGGGCTTCTGGAGCCGGCTGGCCCGGATGGTCATGCGCCGGCCGCTGCCGGTGGCGACCTCGGTCATCGCGCTGCTGCTCTTCGCCGCGCTTCCCTTCGGTGACGTCGTCTTCGGCCTGCCCGACGACCGGGTGCTGCCGAAGGACGCTGGGGCGTACCAGGTCTCGCAGACAATGCGCGAGGACTTCCCCGGCCGCGAGGCGATGGCGCTCACCGTCGTCGCGCCGTCGGCGAGCGGCGGCTCCGGCGCGATCGCGGGCTACGCCGCGGAGCTGTCGAAGGTCGACGGCGTCGACCGCGTCGACAGCGCCGCCGGGACCTTCGTGAGCGGCGAGCAGGTCGCTCCCGGCCGGGCCGACCTCACGGCCGGTGGCGGGACCTACCTCAAGGTGGTCCCCGGGGTGGAGTCCTACGGCCCCGAGGGCGAGCGCCTGGTCGGCGACCTGCGGGCCGTCGACTCGCCGATCGGCCCGGTGCTGGTCGAGGGCCAGGCCGCGAGCCTGGTCGACACCAAGGCGTCGCTGAAGGCCGACCTGCCGCTCGCGCTCGGCCTCATCTTCGGCACGACGTTCCTGCTGCTCTTCCTCTTCAGCGGCAGCCTGCTCATCCCGGTGAAGGCGCTGGTGCTCAACGTGCTCAGCCTCTGCGCCACCTTCGGCGCGATGGTGTGGGTCTTCCAGCAGGGCAACCTCACCGGCCTCATCGGCGACCCGGTCGTCACCGGCACGCTCGACACGACGATCCCGATCCTGATGTTCTGCGTGCTCTTCGGGCTCTCGATGGACTACGAGGTCTTCCTGCTCTCCCGCATCAAGGAGGTGTGGGACGCGACCGGCGACAACCGGCGCGCCGTGGCCGTCGGGCTGCAGCGCACCGGCCGCATCGTCACGGCCGCGGCCGGCCTGCTGGCCATCGTCTTCGCGGCCTTCGTCAGCAGCGACATCAGCTTCATCAAGCTGCTGGGCCTGGGCACCGCGCTGGCGATCGTGGTCGACGCGACGCTCATCCGCGGACTGCTGGTGCCGGCGTTCATGCGGCTGGCCGGCCGCGCCAACTGGTGGGCGCCCGCGCCGCTGCGCCGGCTGCACGACCGGTTCGGGCTCAGCGAGGCACCAGCGCTGGGGCAGGATGACCTGATGCCGACCGAGACCCGCGTGGCAGCCGGTGTCTGAGACCGCTACGGCCCGCCGCCGCGCTCCGCGGGGGCGCGGTGCCGAGCTGCGCGAGGAGGTGCTGCGCGCCGCGATGGACCTGCTCACCGAGACCGGCAGCGTCGACGCCGTCTCGGTCCGTGCCGTCGCGCAGCGGGTCGGCGTCAGCGCGCCCGCGATCTACCTGCACTTCGCCGACAAGCAGGCCCTCATCGACGCCGTCTGCGGCGAGGTCTTCGAGGTGCTGCACCAGCGCCTGCGCGCTGCGGCGGAGAAGGCACCCGACCCGTTCTCGGCGCTGCGCGCGCAAGGCGTGGCGTACGTCCAGTTCGCCCGGGAGAACCCGGAGCACTACCGCGTCGTCATGATGCTGGCCCACGAGCCGGCGCAGGAGTCGGTCGACCAGGTCGTGGCCGGGGGCGCCTTCGGGTTCCTGGTCGAGACGGTGCAGGCGTGCATCGACGCGGGGGTGCTGGAGGGCGAGCCGGTCGAGCTGGCGCTCGGCCTGTGGGCCGCGGCGCACGGGATCGCCGCGCTCCTGGTCGCGAAGCCGTACTTCCCGTGGCCCGACCTCGACGACTTCGTCGACCGGACCATCTGCATGGCCGGCATCGGGCTGGCGGCGTCGACCCGGATCGACCTCGACCTGCCGCTGCCGGAGCTGACCGCCCAGCTGGAGGCCCTGCGCTCCTAGGAGTGCAGGCGCTTCTCGGCCTTCTTCGCGGCCTTGGCGGCCTTCTTCTGGGCGCGGCGCGAGACGCGAGCGGCGGCGTGCGGGATCGACTCCCGGCCACCGGTGTCGGCGGCGGCGAGCAGCAGCCCGCCGAGCATGCTGAGGTTCTTCAGGAACTGCTGGCGCTGCTGGGCCTTCGCGGCCGGGTCGCCCTCGGACCAGAAGGCGTGCCCGACGTAGGTCGTGGGCACCATCGTGCCGGCGAGGGCGAGCGCCGAGAGCCGCGGCAAGCGGCCGGTGCCGAGCGCGAGACCGCCGAGCAGCATCGTCGCGGCGTTGGCGCGGACGAGCTTCTCCGGCTCGCTCAGCCCCGCCGCGCGGACCGCCTCCACCCGACCTGCCGGGTCCTTCAGCGCAGAGGCGCCGTCGACGACGTACATGCCGGCGATCAGCGGTCGGGCCAGGCTTCGGATCGGGCTCACGGGGTTCCTCCTCGGGATGGTCTGTCGGCGGTGCCCTACCCCTGCAGCGCGGCGCGCATCCCCTCGAGGTCGAGGTCGGGCGTGGGCCACTCCAGCTCCATGCCGCGCATCGTCTCGAGCAGCAGGTGCGAGAGCGCCCAGTCGCGGTACCACTTGCGGTCCGCCGGCAGCACGTGCCAGGGCGCGGCGTCGGTCGAGCAGCGGGAGAGCACCGCTTCGTACGCCGTGGCGTAGTCGGCCCAGTGCGCCCGCTCGTCGATGTCGGCGGGGTTGACCTTCCAGTGCTTGGTCGGGTCGTCGAGGCGGGCGAGCAGCCGCTCGCGCTGCTCCTCGGGCGAGATGTGCAGCATCACCTTCAGCAGCGTGAAGCCCTGCTCGACCAGACCCGCCTCCCAGGCGTTGATCCGGTCGTAGCGGCTCTCCCACTCCGTCGGCGGCACGAGGTCGTGGACGCGGACGATGAGCACGTCCTCGTAGTGGCTGCGGTCGAAGACGCCGATCGTCCCGGCCGGCGGGAGCGCCTTCTCGATGCGCCAGAGGAAGTCGTGCGCGAGCTCCTCCTCGGTCGGCTTGCCGAAGCCGGCGATGCGCACGCCGGCCGGGTTGACCTGACCGGCGACCCGCTTGACGGCGCCGCCCTTGCCGCTGGTGTCCATGCCCTGAAGCACGAGCAGGACCCGTCGCGGATCGTCGTGGCGGGCGCCGGCGTAGAGCCGCTCCTGCAGCTCGGCCAGCTCGGCGCCGAGCTGGGCGGTCTCGGCCTTCGCCTTCGCCTTCCCCTTCTTGGTGCCGGGAGTGGACCGCGGGTCGATGTCGGCGAGGGTCGACGTCGTCCCCGGCTCGACGCGGAGGAGCTCGGTCACGGAGGTCATGACGGGCTCGCCGTGGGGGCCGGCTCCGGCGTCGAGGTCGGCTTCGGGCTCGGCGCCGGGAGCGCCTTGCGCAGCGCGGCCAGCAGCGGCGCGCCGTCGCGGACGGCAGCGCCCGGCGGCGGGAGGACCTTCACCTCGATGCCGAAGTCGTAGAGCTCGAGGGTGGTCGTCACCGCGAGCTCCTGCCCGCCGGTCGCGTCGCTCGCCGGCACCTCCACGGTCTGCTGCAGCCGGCGGAGCAGCCCGTCCTCGTCGAGGAAGACGTCGTACGACGCCTCCTTCATGTCCTTGGCGACCCCAAGCAGCGACGTCAGCGCGGGCTGCTGCACGCCGCGACCGCCGCGGATCGCACGAGCGACGTCGTACGTCCCCCGGTAGTGCGTCGTCCGCTCGCCGCGCACCTCCTCCTCGCCGACGACCTCGGCCGTCTCGACCGCCGCGAGCAGGTGCAGCTGGGCGCTCGGGTCGACGGTGCCGCCGACCGGCGACGACGCGACGTCGGCGGTCTTGAGCTTGAAGAAGACCTTCGGCTGCTGCGGGAGAGCCAGGTAGAGGTCGGGGCCGAGCAGGCGCTGGAGCACCTTGCCGACCGGGATGTCGTACGTCGTCTGGCCCAGGTCCTCGGACCAGTCGTAGATGCCCTCACCGGAGAAGGTGACGTCGACGCCGTTGACCTTGGTGGTGGTGATGAGCTGGTAGCGGCCGGATCCGGCGGCGTCGGTGTCGACGGCGGCCTGACGGAAGAGCGCGCCGACGTTGACCGGCTCGGCGGACGACGCCGCGGGCTCGGGATCGGTCGCGCTGCTGCAGCCGGTGAGCAGCGCCACGGCAGCGCTCCCCGCGAGCAGGGCGGTCAGGGGCAGGCGCATGCGGGGAAGGGCTCCGGGTCAGGGTGCTGGGGTCGTGCCAGTGTCCCACCTGCCCGCTCGGGTCAGCCTGCCGCGAGCAGGACCACCCCTGCGAGCGCGGTCGCGACCCCCACCTGCTGGCGCCGGTTGAGCCGCTCGCCCAGCACGAGAACCGCGAGCCCGACGGTGATCACCGGGTTGAGGGTGGCGAGCACCGACACCACGCTGACGAGCCCGGTGCTGCTCGCGACGCCGTACGACACCGTGCCCACCACCAGCAGCAGTCCGGGGACGGAGACGAGCGGCAGGGCGCGCAGCGGCACCGTCATCCGCTGCCGGAGCAGCACCAGCGCTCCCACCGTGGCGACCAGCAGCGCGATGCGGCTGGTGAGGACCGCCGTCGCGGGGCCGTCCTGCGAGGCCTCGGCGAACAGCGTGAGGAAGGTGCCGAACGTCAGCGCGGCGCTCAGCGAGAGCAGCAACCCGGCCCGCTTCTCGACGGGAGCGTCCTGGGGTGACGCACCGCGAGCGGCGGCCAGGGCCACGCCCGCGACGGCCAGCGGGATGCCGACGAGCTGCCAGGTGCTCGGCCGCTCGCCCAGCACGATCGCGACGAGCACGGGTACGGCCCCGCCGGTCGCACCCACGGGCGCGACGACGCTGATCGGACCGACCCTGGCTGCGGAGAAGAACGTCACGAGGGCGAGCGCGTTGAAGATGCCCGCACCGATGCCGAGCAGCAGCGCGCGGGTCGCGGGGGCGCCGGTGCCGTCGACGGCGTAGTAGGCCAAGCCGCCGAGCACGCCCACGACCTGGCCGACGACCAGGACCGCACCCAGCGGGTGGCGCCGGCTCAGCAGCGGCCCGAGGTAGTTGGCGAAGCCCCACACCACGGCGGTCAGCAGGGCGAGGGCGACGGCGGTCATCGGTGCCAGTCAACCCGGCGGGGGTGGGTGCCCTGGGAGCAGCCTCCGCGGGGATCACTCCCGGCTGAGGATCTGCCCGAGTCGGGCAGCGGTGGCATTCAGCAGCTCCGCGCGGCGATCCCGCTCGACGCCGGCGCGCCAGAAGCCGCCCTCCTCCATCGTCTTGCGGCGGTGGCAGTTCGCGCAGCGCACGGAGCACTTGGCGATCTCCGCCTCGACGCGCCACCACGGCAGGGACAGGTTGGCAAGCCGCGTCACCTCGTTCAGCTTGCTCACCGGATCATCGTGATCGAACTCGAGCACGCGGATGTCGGCCTCGCCGCAGTCGACGCACGGGTGCTCAAGGAGGTACGCCCCCAGCCGAGCCATGTGCTCCCCCCGCACGCGGTTGTTCCGCCGGCGCACGTTCGCCTTGTGCTGCTCCCGGTTGACCTCGTACCACTCGCGAGAGCAGGCGCGGCACCGCGACAGAAGTGGGCCCCGCGAGACTTGAACTCGCAACCAGCGGATTAACAGGCCACTTCGTCTTTCGACGCCGCCCTCGCGGGCGTTCGTGGTCTGGACTGTCCCTTCACCGTGGCGCACGAGGCGCTGTAGGTGCCACCCGTCCAGTCTCTACACCTTCCGAGGTCGCCCTCGGCTTGGCTCGGGATCGCCATGCCAGTCACCTGGCGAAGGGTTCCCCGACTTTGAGTGGTGTCATCCCGGCCGTTTCCGGCCGGGCGCTCCTATTCGAAGTCCGCAGCTCTGCCAATTGAGCTAGAGGCCCTAGCACGAGCGGAGCCTACGACAAGCAGGCCGCTACTTCACCTGCGCGAAGGACACCCCGTCGTACGCCACCTGGGTCGACGTCGTCGTGTAGTCGGTGTGCCCGAGCAGCAGCTGAGCGCCGACAGCGCCCTTCGGTGCGACCAGGTCGGCGGCGACGTTCTTCCAGCCGATCAGCCGGCGCGCGGTCTTCACCAGGACCGGGCCGGTCGCCGTGGAGATCACGGCACCGCCGGCGTCGAGCCAGCGCACCCGCGTCTCCGCGCCCTCTCCCGCGACGCCGGCGTCGGGGTTGAGGCTCGGCATGATGATCCAGGTCGAGAAGCGGTACTTCTTGCCGGCAGTCACGGCGATCGGGGCGTCGGTGATCCAGGACGGGCGCAGCGGGAGCGCGCCGGTGGCAGGAGCCGCCGGGTTCGGCGTGCAGACGAAGCTGCCCGAGCTGCCGTCGCAGAGCTGACGGCCGCCGCCGAGCGCGCCGGAGATGGCCGCGCCGCGCTTGCCGTCCTTGAAGACGTTCTGGCTGTGGTCGAACAGGATCGACGCTCCCTCGACGGTCCAGTCCGTGGGCAGCAGCGGCTGGCCGGTGGCGGCCGCGGGCTCGAGCTGCGACTCCTCGAAGCCGGGGTTGCTCACCAGGTTCGGGCCGAGCTTGGCCGGCGCCGCGACCGCGGAGCCGCCGGCGGCGACCACACCTGCGAGGGCGAGCGCGATCAGGCTGCGGGTGGGCGTGCGCATCGGGTCCTCCTGGCTGGGTCTGTCACAGACGGGTTTCGTCACCGGCGCCGCAACTCCTGCCTGCCGTCCAGCTCCCACGAGCCCGCCGACGGTCGCGTGCAGCCACTCCGCGACCGAGCCGAGCGAGACGTGGCAGAGCGAGTTCATGTACGGGTTGGCGAACCCGGCCTCGGCGGTCCACCCGTCCCACCGCTCCCAGACGGTCGTCGCGCCGCTGCGCACCATGTGCCCCCACGACGGCGGGTCCTCGGCGAGCGCGAGGGAGTACGCCAGGTCGGTCCGGCCCGCGGCGGTCAGCGCCGGCAGCAGGTGCCGGGTGCCGAGGAAGCCGGTGCGCAGCCCGTGCGCCTCCACCGACGTCACCAGGTCGACCGTCCACGCGCAGCGGTCCTCGGGTCGCAGCGGGGACCCGCCGTAGGCCACGTCGAGGGTCTGCGCGGACGCGACGTCGAGCCCGAGCGGGTCGACGAGGTGCTCGGCGGTCAGGCCGCCCACGGTCACCATCGCGTCACATGCCCTGCGCCGAGCGCACCGGACCGGCACGATGGCGCACGGTCCCCTCCTCCGGGCGGGGCGGAACCTCCCTCACCGGGAGGAGTCCAACATGTCATGATAGGCCGACAGGTGGAAGCGGAGGGACCGTGAGCAGCAGGGCCGCAGCCGCGCGTCCCCGCACCCCCGCCCTGGTCCTCGGCGCGCTGGTCGTCGCGGTCTGCGTCCTGGTCGGCGCGGTCGCCCTCACCTCGCGCCAGCAGACCCCGCCGACGATCGCGGAGTTCGCCCCCCAGGCCGTCGCGCAGATCAAGCAGACGCTCGACGAGCAGGGGCTGACCGAGACGCGGCAGGCGGCGGCCGAGCAGGAGGCGAGCCCGCCGCCGCCCAGCACCGGTCCGTCGGCGGGCCCGACCAGCGGGCCGAGCGCCTCCCCGACGAGCAAGCCGATCGACGTGCCCCGGGTGCGCAGGTGCATCGGCAGCCCGCCCCGGCAGACCGAGGACCCGCAGTCACCGCCCTGCGTCCCGTACTTCGACCCCGAGATCGACAACGGCGGTGCCACGTCGAAGGGCGTGACCGGAGACGCGATCACGGTCGCGCTGCCGCAGCAGTTCTTCGAGGACCTGCAGCCGCCGTCGCGGATGGCCGAGTTCTTCAACACCCGCTACGAGCTCTACGGCCGCAAGCTGGTGCTCCAGCCGTTCAGCACGGGCGGCTGCGTCGACGGCCAGCCCGCACCCGATCGCATGCGCGCCGACGCCGTGGCGGTGGACGAGGACGCGCAGGCCTTCGCGACGCTGGCCTACGCCGGCTGCCAGGGGGCGGACCACCACTACTACGACGCGCTCGCCGACCGAGGGGTCCTCTCGATCGTCGACGGCAACCTCACCACCGGCACGGAGGCGAACTACCGCAAGCGGTCGCCGTACCAGTGGAACGTGATGGCGGGGATCGACACCATCACCTCGACGACGGCGGAGTTCGTCTGCGCGAGCCTCGCCGGGCGGCCACCGCGGCACGCCGGCACGGCGATCGCCTCGACACCGCAACGGAAGTTCGGCGTCATCACGACCCGCTCCACCGACGGCACGACCCCCGACCTGACCCGGCTCCGCGACGGCCTCTCCCGCTGCGGCGTCACACCGGTCGAGCGGCGCGACGACCAGACCAGCGGACCGGCGCGCAGCGGCGTCAGCACGATGGTCGCGCTGCAGGACGCCGGCGTGACCTCGGTGCTGTGCCTGTGCGGGCCGATCGACCTGCGCGACGTCTACATGCGCGCGGCGAGCGCCCAGGGATACCAGCCCGAGTGGGTGCAGTCCTCCTACATCAACACCGACCTCGACAACACCTTCGGTGGCGGCAACGCCCCGCCCGACCAGAGCTCGCACGTCATCGGCATCAGCTTCCGCAACAAGCTGCAGCCGCGGCAGGACATGCCCTGGTACTGGGCGGTCAAGGAGAACGACCCGAGCTACGAGCCGGCGACCGGGGCCTACTACTCGAGCCACTCGCGCTACATGCAGCTGCTGCTGCTCGCCTCCGGCATCCAGCTCGCCGGACCCGAGCTCACCCCGGAGACGTTCGCCCGGGGGCTCCAGCAGGCGCGGTTCCCCAACCCCGGGGCGCGCGGGGCGCCGTACTTCCAGACCGAGGTCAGCTACGCGGGGCCGCGGCACACCATGTCGGGTGACGCGAGCATGTTCTGGTTCGACCCGCAGCGACCCGGCACGATCGACCCGTCGATCCCCGGCGCGATCTGCTACGTCGACCGCGGTCGCCGCTACGCGCTCGGCGCGTGGCCGCAGGACGAACCGGCGTTCCGGAGCGGCCCGTGCCTGTGATCCTGAAGGCGCGCCCCGAGCTGCTCGTCCTCGCCCTCGCGGTGCCGCTGCTGCTCCTGCTGCCCGGCAGCACTCCCGGCGGGGTCTACCTGCTCGGCGTCGTCACCGCCGCACCCCTCGCGCTGCACGCGGCGGGCATCATCCTGGTCTTCCGCAGCAACCGGTTCCTCAACTTCGCGCAGCTGCAGATCGGCGCCGTCGCGGCGACGCTCTTCGCGCTGCTCGTCAACGGCGAGCCGGTCTTCCGCGGCGTGCGCGCGGTGTGCCCGCCGTGCCTGGAGTCGACGAGCGAGGGGCTCGTGCGGACGTCGTACTGGGCGTCCCTCGTCGTCAGCCTCGGCGTCGCGGTCGGCCTCGGCTGGCTGGTCTACGTCGCCGTCATCCGTCGTCTCGACCGCGCGCCGCGACTGGTCGCGACCGTCGCCTCGATCTTCCTGATCTCCCTGCTGGCAGGGGTTCAGCGGCTGCTGGTGAACCTGCTGACCACGTCGGACCAGCGCACCTTCGGCGGGGTGACCAACGCCGTTCCTCCCGCGGGCGGCGGGACCGCGGAGATCGGCGGGGTGCGCTTCGGCGTCCCCGAGCTGCTGCTCGTCCTGGTCGCCCTGCTCGGGCTCACCGCGCTCGCCGTCTACCTGCGCCGCAGCGCCACCGGCACCGCCATCCGCGCGTCGTCGGAGAGCGCCTCCCGCGCCCAGACGCTCGGCGTCGACGTGGTCCGGGTGACCTGTCGCGTCTGGATGATCGTGGGCGCGCTGTCCGGTGCCGCCGCGCTGCTCGGCGTGATGACCGCGCCCGCCGGCAACGGCGACGACCCGGCCGGCGGCTCGTCGCTGGTCCGGGTGCTCACGGTCGTCGTCGTCGCGCGGCTGGTCAGCCTGCCGATGGCCGGTCTCGCCGCGGTCGTGCTCGGCGTCGTCACCTCCGCCGTCGAGTACTCCGCCGGCGGCACCAACCTGCTCGACGGCGCCCTGCTCCTCGTCATCAGCGGCCTGCTGCTCCTGCAGCGCCGCGAGGCGACCCGCACCGACGTCGACACGTCGAGCGCCTACCTCGCCGGCCGGCAGGCGCGCCCTGTCCCGGAGGCGCTGCGCGAGCTGCCGAGCGTCCGGTCGCTGCTGCGCTGGAGCGTCGCGGTGCTCACCGTCGTCCTGGTCGCGCTGCCGTTCCTGCTGTCCCCCAGCGACATCAGCACCGTCTCCACCACTCTGCTGCTCGCGATCGTCGGGATGTCGCTGCTGATCCTGACCGGCTGGGCCGGGATGGTGAGCCTGGGCCAGTTCGCGTTCGCCGCCGTCGGGGCGTACGCCGCTGCCGCCAGCGGCGCGCCCTTCCTGCTCGCGCTGATCCTGGGCGGCATCGCGGGCGCCGCCGTCGCCGTCGTCGTCGGCCTGCCGGCGCTGCGGCTGTCCCCGCTCACCCTCGCGATCAGCACCCTCGCCTTCGCGGCGGCCGTCCCGGCGGTCCTGCTCGACCCCGACTCGCTCGGTCGCGCCCTGCCCGACACGCTCGAGCAGCCGCTGCTGCTCGGGCTCGACCTGGAGAGCCAGCGCGTCTTCTACTTCGTCGTGCTGGTCGTCCTTCTCGCGACGGTCCTCGCCGTGACGGGACTGCGCCGCAGCCGCACCGCGCGGGTGCTGCTGGCGGCGCGCGACAACGAGCCGGCGACCCAGGCCTTCGGCATCAGCGTGCTGCGCGCCCGGCTGACGGCGTTCGCGCTGTCGGGGTTCCTCGCCGCCTTCGCCGGTGCGCTCTTCGCCTACCAGCAGGCAGGGGTGCGTGCGGACTCCTTCCCCGTCGAGGCCAGCCTGCTGGTCTTCACCTTCACCGTCATCGGCGGCCTCGGGTCGGTCGGCGGTCCGCTGCTCGGCTTCGGCCTGCTCGTGCTGCTCAACCTGCTGGTCACCTCGCCCACCATCTCGCTGCTCGTGAACGGGCTCGGTGGCGTCGTGCTGCTGCTCCTCGCCCCGGGCGGCCTCGCGCAGGTCGCGCTCGACGCCCGCGACGGGCTGCTGCGCCGCATCGCCGACCGCAACGGCATCGCCGTGCCCGGGCTCGGCGCGCGCGACCGGCTGACGGCCGGCGGTCCGGTGCCGATCACGCGCAAGGTCCGTCCCGGTGGCGGCGAGGTCTTCGTGCCGCAGCGCTACGCGCTCGACGACCAGTGGGCGCTCGGGACGACCGTCCGCCGCCCCGGCGAGGCCGACCGTGACTGAGCTCGTCGAGGGACGACCGCTCGTCCCGACCGCGCGCCAGGTGGAGGTCGGCGACCTGCCGGCGCCGGTCGTCGTCGCTGCGCCCCCGCTGCAGGATGCCTCGCGCGGCGGGCTGCGGCGGATCCTGCACGACCTCGACCCGCGCCAGGTGCAGGGCCCCAAGAAGGTGCTGCTGATCCTCTGCCTCACCTCGCTCTTCCTGCGCATCGACGACGCGGCGCTGGGCGTCCTGCTGCCGAGCATCCGCGCGGAGTTCGGCGTCTCGCTGACCTTCTTCGCGGTGGTCGGCTCCCTGGTCGGCATCCTCTTCCACGTCGTGCTCATCCCGTTCGGCTACCTCGCCGACCGGGTGAAGCGGGTGTGGATGCTGCGCATCGGAACGCTCTTCACCGCCGGCACCGTCGCCGTGCAGGGCGTCGTCCCGAGCGTCACCACGCTGGTCGGCGCGCGCCTCGCGAACGGCCTCGGCCAGGGCCTCGCGCAGCCGGCGAGCTTCCCGCTCCTGTCGGACTGGTTCGCCCCGGCCAGCCGCACCCGGGTCTTCGGCATCTACTTCGCCGCCGCCCAGCTCGGCCTGGTCGTGGGCCCGGTCACCGCGGGCCTGCTCGGCGACGCCTTCGGCTGGCGCGCAGCGCTTCTCGGACTCGGCGGGGTCGCGACCCTGACTGCTCTGCTCACCTTCCTCCTGCGGGAGCCACCGCGCGGCGCGTTCGAGCGACCGGACGCGCTCGAGCGACCGAGTCCGCCGGCGCCGGGCTTCGCCGAGTCGTACCGCGCCGCCGCCAGCGTCTCCACGCTGCGCCGCTGCTGGTACGCCACACCGCTGCTCTCCACCCGCGGCAGCTTCACGTTCCTGGTGCTGCCGGTGATCCTGTTCGACCTCTACGGGCTGAGCATCACGCAGCTCGGCATCGTGCAGACCGTCAACGGGATCCTCGGCCTGGTCGCGCTGCTGTTCGCCGGCGTGATCGGCGACCGGCTGCTGACCAGCCGGCCGGGGCGCTACATGGTCGTCATGGGGCTGTCCGCCGTCGCGCAGGCCGGCGTCATCGCGCTGATCGCCTTCCGTCCTCCGGTGCTCGTCGCGATCGTCGCGATGCAGGTCGTCGTCGTGGTGGAAGCAGCGCTGACCCCCGCGTTCTACTCGCTCATCGCGACCGTCGTGCCGTCGCGCATCCGCGGCCTCGGCCTCACCACACAGGCACCCTGGGCGCTGATCGGCCTGATCGGCGCACCGTTCCTCATCGCGGGCGTCGACGCGATCGGCGTCGAGAGCGGCGGGGTGCTGCTCTTCGTCCCGCTGCTGCTGCTCGCCGGGCTGATCCTCGGCACCGGCGCCTCCGGCGTGGAGCGCGACATCCGCGCGGCCCGCGCCGCCGACGCGGCCGAGGAGTCCCTGCGGGTCGCCCGGGAAGCGGGTCGTTCACCGCTGCTCGTCTGCCGCGACCTGCAGGTGTCGTACGGCGGGGTGCAGGTGCTCTTCGGCGTCGACCTCGACGTGCACGCGGGCGAGGTCGTCGCGCTGGTCGGCACCAACGGCGCCGGCAAGTCGACGCTGCTGCGCGCCCTCGCCGGGACCAGCGAGCCGAGCGGCGGCGCGGTCTTCTTCGACGACCGCGACACCACCCACCTGCCGCCGCACGAGCTCGCCGCGCTCGGCGTGGTGAGCATGCCCGGCGGTGCGGCCGTCTTCCCGGGCCTGTCGGTGCGCGAGAACCTTCGTGCCGCGGCCTGGACGATCCGCGACGACGAGGCGACCGTCACCGCGCGGACCGAGGAGGTGCTCGCGCTCTTCCCCGTCCTGCGCGAGCGGCTCGACGCCGCCGCGGGAACGCTGTCCGGTGGCGAGCAGCAGATGGTCGGGTTGTCCCAGGCGCTGCTCATGGCACCGCGGCTGCTGCTCGTCGACGAGCTCTCCCTCGGCCTCGCGCCGGGGGTGGTCGAGCAGCTGCTCGGGGTGCTGCGCGAGGTGAACGCCCGCGGCACGACCGTCGTCATGGTGGAGCAGTCGCTCAACGTCGCGCTCACCATCGCCGACCGCGCGGTCTTCATGGAGAAGGGCGAGATCCGCTTCGACGGACCGACCGAGGACCTCCTGTCCCGACCCGACCTCGTGCGCAGCGTCTTCATGGGCGGCGCCGCCGGTGGCACCCGCACCGTCGCGCGCACCGCGGTGACGGCGTCGGCCACCCCGGCGCTGGAGGTGCGCGACCTGGCCGTGAGCTTCGGCGGCGTGACCGCGCTGCGCGGCGTCGACCTGACGGTGCAGCCCGGCGAGGTGGTCGGCGTCATCGGCCCGAACGGCGCCGGCAAGACCACCCTCTTCGACCTGGTCAGCGGCTTCACGACGCCGGACCGCGGCAGCGTCCTGCTCGCCGGCGTGGACGTCACCGGTGCCACCCCCGACGCTCGCGCCCGCGCCGGTCTCGGTCGCTCCTTCCAGAGCGCCCGGCTCTTCCCCGCGCTCACGGTGCGCGAGTGCATCGCCGTCGCGCTCGAGCGGCGCGCGGTGCGCAACCCGCTGCTCGCCGCGGTGTGGGCACCGCAGGTGCGCGCGTCCGAGCGACGCCTGTCGCGTCGCGTGGACCGGCTGGTCGACCTGCTCGGACTCGAGGCGTACGCCGACGCGACCCTCGCCGAGCTGTCCACCGGCAGCCGGCGCGCGGTCGACGTCGCCTGCATCCTCGCCAGCGAGCCGTCGCTGCTGCTGCTCGACGAGCCGTCGTCGGGTCTCGCGCAGGCCGAGACGGAGGCGCTCGGCCCGCTGCTCACGCGCATCGTCAAGGAGACCGGCTGCGGCATGCTCGTCATCGAGCACGACCTGCCGCTGGTCACCTCCCTGTCCGACCGCATGGTCGCGATGGAGGGCGGTGCGGTGCTGGTCACCGGGACTCCCGCCGAGGTCCGCTCCGACCCGCGCGTGCTCGCCTCCTACCTCGCCGCGTCCGACGACGTGGTGCAGCGCTCCGGCCGGATGGCCGCGCTGGCAGCAGTGCTCGAAGAACCCGACGAGAGGACCTGACGTGCCCCCCAGGAAGCGCGCTGCGGCGCGCAGCCCGATCCGGCTCACCGGAGCCGGCTTCGGCGAGCTCTTCGAGCGGATGGTCGACAACGTCGGCACCGTGCTCAAGGGCAAGGACGACGTCGTGCGCCTCTCGCTCACCGCGATGCTCGCGAACGGCCACCTGCTCTTCGAGGACTACCCGGGCACCGGCAAGACGATGCTGGCGCGCGCCCTGTCCGCGACGGTCTCCGCGACGACGTCGCGCATCCAGTGCACGCCCGACCTGCTGCCGGCCGACATCACCGGATCTCCGGTGCTCGACCGCAAGACCGGTGACTTCGTCTTCCGTCCCGGTCCCGTCTTCGCGAACATCTTCCTCGCCGACGAGATCAACCGCGCGACGCCGAAGACGCAGTCGGCGCTGCTCGAGGCGATGGCCGAGCGCAACGTCACCGTCGACGGCGTCACGCACCCGCTGCCGACGCCGTTCTTCGTGCTCGCGACCGAGAACCCGATCGAGCTCGCCGGCACCTTCCCGCTGCCGGAGGCGCAGCTCGACCGGTTCCTGTTCAAGCTGTCGCTCGGCTACGCCAGCCCCGACGCCGAGGTCGAGGTGCTCATGACGCACCGGCTCGGCGACGCGATCGACCGGATCGGCTCGGTCGTGTCGACCGAGGAGCTGGTCTCGATGATGGACTGGGCCGCGCAGGTCGAGGTGAGCGAGCCGGTCGCGCGCTACATCGTCGACCTCTGCCAGGCGACCCGCCACGACGCGGCGCTGCAGATGGGGGCGAGCAGCCGCGCAGCTCTCGCGCTGATGCGCGCGGCCCGGGTCGTCGCCGCCTCGCAGGGACGCGACGACGTGCTGCCCGACGACGTGCGGCTGCTCGTCCCCCCGGTCTTCGGCCACCGGCTGCTGCTCACCCCGGACGCGCTGCTGCGCGACGAGACGGTCGACGGCGTGGTCGACCGGCTGCTCACCGCCGTCAAGGCGCCCCTCGGCCTGAAGAGCGCCTGAGCCCGATGGACGTGCTGGCGGCGGCGGAGCGGCGGCTGGGGCTCACCCCTGCCGGCGTCGCCGTGGCGGCCCTGGCGGTCCCCGGTCTGGTCCTCGGCCGCGCGCTGGAGAGCCGCCCTGTGTTCCTGCTCGTCTACGGCGCGCTCGCCGTCGTCGGGCTCTCCCGGCTGCTCGCCCGACGACGCCTGTCTGTCGACGCGCACCGCTCGAAGCTCCCCACCCGGGTGCGGGAGTCGCAGGTCGTCGACGTCGAGATCAGCGTCACCGCGAAGCGCCGGCTCGCGACGGTCGTGCTGGAGGAGTCGCTGCCGGACGCGCTGGGCACTCCGGTGCGCGTCCCCGTACCCCTCCTGCCGTCAGGTCAGACGGTGCAGCACGGCTACCGCTTCACCGCGCGCCGGCGCGGGGTCTACGCCGTCGGTCCGCTGCTCGCGGAGTGGAGCGACCCGTTCGGCCTGACGCGCAAGCGGGTCGAGCTCGCGCCGGCGGAGACCGTCATCGTGCACCCGTCGACCGAGGGCGTGAGCGACCGCGTCACGAGCCGCGAGTGGGAGGACCCGCCCGTCCGCCCGCCGCAGTCCCGGCCGTGGCCGAGCGGCTTCGAGTTCTACGGCCTGCGCGAGTACGTCATCGGCGACGACCCGCGGCGCATCAACTGGCTGGCCACCGCGCGCACCGGCGGCACCGCCGACGGCAGCGGTCGCTACCTGGTGCGCGAGTCCGAGCAGGGCATCACCGACCGGGTGCGCATCGTGCTCGACACCGACCGCGCGCAGCACGCTCCGGGCGACCCGAGCGAGACCTTCGAGCGCGCCGTGCAGGTCGCCGCGTCGCTCGGCGTGAAGCACCTGGCCGACGGCTTCTCCGTCGCGGTCGAGGGCGGCAGCGGTCCGCTCGCGAAGGGGCTGCGCGGCAGCCGCAGCCGCATCCCGCTGCTCGACGCGCTCGCCGCCGTGCAGCCCGAGCGCGCCCGCCTCGCCGACGTCGTCGACCGGCTGTTCCTCGACCCGCAGCGCAGCACGCACAACGTCGTCATCACGCCGCACCTTGACAAGGAAGCCGCTCGCCGGCTGTCGCTGCTGATGTCGCGCGGCACGTCCGTCGTGCTGGTGCTCGTGCTGTGGGAGGACACCGACCCGGCGATGGTGCACCGCGCAGCAGGGCTCGGCTGCAGCGTCGTCGAGGTGAAGCCCGGTGCCAGCCTCGCGGCGACCTTCGCGCACGTCGTGGCAGGTGCCCGGTGAGCACCGCGACGCTGTCGCCGCCGGACGTCGTCGAGGACGTCACGCCGCAGACCGCACCGCCGCTGCTCACCTGCGTCTCCGCCCTGCTCGCGACGCTCGCCTTCGGCTGGGTGGCGGGCAGCGTCTTCGACGGCTGGGCCGCGCGCGGCGTCGGCGTGCTCGGCGCCGTCATCGGCGTCGGCGCCGTGCTGCTCTCGACGCGGGTGCGCAACCCCTCGCTGGTGCAGTACGCCGGTGCTGCCGTCGCGGCCGTCGTCGGCGCGCTGCTCGTCGTGCCGTTCACCGACGGGGGCGCGTCCCTGCCCGCTCTGGTCGTCGAGGCGCTGCGCGGCGGCGGGCTCGGCCAGCCGCCGGTCGCCTTCGACCCCGGCTGGCGTTTCCTGCTGCTCGTCACCGTCGCGCTGCTCGGCGAGACCTCCGCCGGGCTCGCGCTCGCCCTCGGCCGACCGCGCGTCGCCGCCCTGGTCGCCCTGCCGTTCGTCGTCGGCGGGGCACTGCTGCAGCCGGCCGAGACCGAGGTCAGCGCAACCCTGGTCGGCCTGCTGCTGCTCGTCGGGTCCCTCGCCGTCTCCTTCGGCGCCGACCTCGCCGCGGAGGGGGCCGGTGACGGCCGCTTCGAGCTGCGCCGGCTTGCCCGTGGCGCCGTCGCGCTGGTCGCGCTCGGCGGTGCGCTCCTCGCGACCGCGCAGGTCGGCTTCCTCTTCCCGCCACCCAGTGCGCAGGCCGTCGTGCCACCGCAGCGACCCCCGACGCCGCCGCCCGCTGCCGACCGCGTGCTGTTCACCGTGACCGCCGACCGGCCGACGACCTGGCGCCTCGGCACGCTCGACGTGTACGACGGGACCGCCTGGCTCACGCCGCCTTTCGACGTCTCGACGCTGGTGCCCGTCGACGGCGACGTGCCGGAGGTCGACGGCGACACCCGCGGTCCCGTGCCCGCCGCCGGGCTGACCGCGCGCATCGAGATCGCCGACCTGCCGGGCAAGGCGCTGCCCGGTCTGGCCAACCCGCTCGCCGTCCGCGGCGGGCCGCAGGTGCAGTACGACCCGCGCACCCAGGCGCTGCGCACCGCAGGCACCCGCCCCGGGCGAGGCACGACGTACGACGTCGTCGCACCCGCCCCGCCGACCGGTGCCCAGCTGGCCGACGCCGGCCCTCCCGCCGACGAGGTGGCGGAGTTCCTCGACGTCCCTTCGCCGCCGGAGCAGGTGACGGCGCTGCTGGCCGAGGCGCCGCTCGAGGGCTTCGCGCGGCTGCAGTTCGTCCGCCGCGCCTACTACGCGAACGTCGTCGCCGCCGGTGCCGGCAACCCCGTCGACGTGACCCCCGAGCGGGTCGGCGAGATCCTCGACGGCGACGAGGCCTCGCCGTACGAGATCACCGCTGCCGAGGTGCTGCTCGCCCGCTGGGCTGGCGTCCCGGCGCGCATCGGCTACGGCTGGTACGGCGGCGAGCAGGTCGGCCGCGACCGGTGGGAGATCCGTCCCAAGCACGGCGCGACGTGGCTGGAGGCGCACTTTGCCGGCGCCGGCTGGGTCCCGATCGTCGGCACCCCGCCGAAGGCACGCGCGAGCACCGCGGCAGGTCAGCGCAACGACGACCCGTCGGTGCGGCCGACCGACGAGCTCGCGCTCATCACCTACGTTCCCGTCGAGCTGTCGACCGCGCGCCTCGCCTACGTCTACGTCCGCTACTACGCGCTGCGCGCACTGCCGTTCCTGCTCGTGCTCGGGCTGCTGGCCGCCTTCTACCCCGCGGTCGTGAAGGCACTGCGTCGTACGGCGCGACGACGTGCCGCGCTCCGCCTCGGCCCGCGCGCGCGGATCGCTGCGGCGTACGGCGAGCTGCGCGACAGCGTCACCGATCTCGGGATCGCGGGCCCTGCGGTGTCACCGCTCGAGCTGGTCGCGCTCGTCGAGCCCGACGCCGAGCACCGCGAGCTCGCCTGGCTGGTCACCCGCACGCTGTGGGGTGACCTCACCCGCGACATCCGCGCCGAGGACGTCGAGGCGGCGGAGGCGATGTCGCGGTCGGTCGGGCGTCGACTGCGCAGCGCGCAGCCGGGGCTCTCCCGCGTCGCCGCCGCGGCGTCGCGCGCGTCGCTGAGCAACCCGTGGACGACCGAGCTGCCGATGCTCTGGAGCCGCCGGCTCCCGGTGCGCCGGATCGCTCTGGCGACCGTGGTCGTCGTCGCAGCGGTCACCGCTGTCGTCGCGCTGACGCGACCCGAGCCGGCCGTGCCCGAGGTGCAGGCGCTGCCGGACCGCGTCGTGCCGGAGTCGATCGGCGACGTGCGCTTCGTCCGCGAGCGCGAGGCGGAGGCGGCGTTCGCCGAGGGGAGCGACCGGTCGCTGGTGCCGCAGGGCGTCGTGTTCAGCGTGCGGCAGGGTGACGTCGTGCAGGGCTCGCTCCAGGTCGCATCGCTCGACCCGACCATCGACACCCGATCGCCGCGGACCCGCGACGAGGTGCTGCAGGGCCTGGGCGACGGGCGCTTCCGCCCGGCCCGCATCGGCGAGGAGCGCGTCTACCGGCTCGCGCTGCCGGAGCTGACCCTGCTGCTGTCGTTCACGCCGAACGGCCGCGGCTACTACCTGATGGCCGCCCGCGGTGCCTACGAGGACAGCGAGCGGCTCTTCGGGTCGGTGCTCGCCTTCGCCCGCGGCGAGCGCGCCGAGCAGCTGCGCCCGGCTGACGTGCCCGTGCCCGACCCGCGCCGCGGGAGCGCGTCGTGAGGCGCGCCCTCGCCGGCGGGCTGCTCCTGCTCCTGACGACGGCATGCGCGGGGCCGGACCGTCCGCTGAGCGTCGACTTCAAGGAGGTGCCGAGCAACGTCGTGCTCGGCGCCCAGACCTCGCCCTCTCCCACGTCGACCGCGCCGCCGGTGCCGACCGTCATCGTGCTGCCGCCGCCGAGCGTGGTGACGCTGCCCCCGCCGCCGTTCGAGATCCCGCCTCCCGGGCGACCGGTCGCACCCCCGGCGCCGCTCCCGACCGCCGCGCCCTGCCCGACGGCCGACCCGCGCGAAGCTCCCGCGCTGGAGGCGCCGTCACGGATCACCGCGCGACCGGCCCAGGCGGCGTACGTCTTCCGCAACGTCGGCACCTTCGAGGTCAGCGGCGCCGACGCGCGACGGGGCACCTTCCCAACGCTCTCGCTGCGCACCGTCAGCGGCGCGCTCGAGGCCGACAACGGCAGCGGCTTCCTCTTCACCGTGCAAGAGCTGCTCGGCGAGGTCACCACCACGACTACCTACCTGGTCGCGGTCACCCAGCCGCTGCCGACCGATCCCGCGCCAGGCCTCTACGTCTACGACGTCACCAGCCGCGGCAGCGACGGGCAGGAGTCGGTCTTCACGCCGGTGCCGTCGCTGCAGCTCGCTGCCTTCCCGCTGGTGCGCGGCGCGGTCGTCGAGGCGCGCGGCGCCGACGCGACCACCGGCACCGTCATGACGTGGACGTCGACGGTGACGGGGAAGGCGCGCGTCGACGCCTGCGGTACGCCGCTGGACAGCTGGGTGCTCGACCTCACCGAGGGCCGGCTGGTCAGCCCGACGCAGGACCTGACCTTCGACGCGACCTATCACGTCGGCACGCAGTACGGCGGTGTCGTCCTGCGGGACGCCGTCGCCTTCGCGGGGACCGACGGCGATGCGGGGGTCAGCCGCTCCAACACCGCGACGATCCGCAGCGAGCCGCTTCCCGGGCTGCAGCCATGAGGCGGCTTGCCGCTCTGGTGGCGCTCGGCCTGCTGGTCGCGTGCACGACCGAGGAGGCGCCCGCGCTGCGGACCGGCAGCGCCGACGCGCAGCCCGGCGGCACGCTGCGCATCGCGACGACGCAACCCGGTGGAGTCGACCCGGGCAACGCCTACGAGCCCGTCGGACTGCTGCTCGCCCGCACGCTGTGCACCCCGCTGCTCGGCACCGACCCGACGACCGGCGAGCTCGTCCCCGGCATCGCGTCGTCGTGGCTGATCGCGGACGGCGGCGGCACCGTGTCGCTGCGGCTGCGCGACGACGTCGTCTTCTCCGACGGCACGCCGCTCACCGCTGCCGACGTCGCGTTCTCCCTCTCGCGCGTCGCGTCCGCTGACTACGCGAGCACGTCGGCAGAGCTGCTCTCGCCGATCGCCGGCTACCCGGAGATCCACGGTGACGTGCCCACCGACACCGACAGCGAGCGCCGGCGGCTCGTCGGCGTCGAGGTGCGCGATGACGAGAACGTGCTCATCACGCTTCGCGAGCCGCTCTCGGACTTCGTCCGCGTGCTGACGTCGCCGGTGACGGCCCCGGTCTCGCAGGCCGCCGCCGAGCGCGACCCGGACGGCTTCGCGCGCAACCCGGTGTGCGTCGGCCCGTATGTCCTCGACAGCCCCTACGCACCAGGCGATTCGACGATCCGGCTGGTCCGCTCGGATGCCTACACCCCCGTCGACTCCTCGCGCACGCGAGGCGGTGAGTCGTACGCCGATGTCGTCGAGGTGCTGGTGCTGCCCTCCGCCGACGAGGCTGCCGAGGCTGTGCTCGCCGGGAAGGCGGACGTCGCGGCGGCACGGCCGACCGACGACGCGGAGTCCGGGCCGGGGGTGATGCTCGAGTACCTCGGACTGCCGACCGGTGTCGCCGGCTTCGACGACCCGGCTGTCCGCCGCGCCCTCGCCGTGGCGATCGACCGGGAGGAGCTGGTGCGTCGGGTGTTCCCGGGGACGCGGTCGCCGGCGACCGGGTTCCTCCCGCCGGTGGCGGAGTCCACCTGCGCCGGGCTGCCCGCCGGCGGCGACGTCGAGGGTGCGCGGTCGTTGCTCCGCTCGGCCGGCGCGGACCTGGCCGGCGTGCGGGTGAGGCTGCTGTTCAACGACGAGCTGCGCAACCGTGCGCTCGTCACGGAGCTCGCCCGCCAGCTCCGGGAGGCGGTGGGGCTGGTCGCGGTGCCGACGCCGCTGTCGTACGCCGACTTCCTCGCCCGCGGCACGGGGACCCGTGGCTTCGAGGGGCTCTTCCGCTTCAGCTGGTCGGTGCCGCACTCGTCGGTCGACGGCTACCTGCACCCGCTGTTCTCCTCCGACCGGATCGGCCGCGACAACCTCAGCCGCTTCTCCGATCCCGACGTCGACCGCGTTCTCGATCGGGTCGCCCGTGAGGCCGAGGACGACGAGGACCGCGCGCTCGGATACGCACGGGTGACCGAGCTGCTGTGCGAGCAGATGCCGATGGTCCCGCTGACCACCTCTCTGTCGCGGTGGGTGCTGTCGGACCGGGTGGCGTCCGCTACCGGGTCGGTGGTTGATGCCTCGACCGGTGAGCTGATGGTGCGGGAGCTCTTCCTGCGCTGACGGCACTCTTCGCGCCGCGCGCCGGACTAGTCAGCTTGGGCCCTTGTCGACTCCCGGGGTCAGGTTCACATTGCCTGCCATCGCAATCGGCCGTTTCCGGGGGGAAACATGATCATGCGTCGTTCTGCAGTTGTCCTCGTTCTTGCCGTTGGGGTGTCACTCCTCTCGGCGGCACCGGCTCAGGCCGGGCCGACCGCCACCTGCAACGGAGACCTGCACACCAACCTCTGGAACGTGCAGCTGATCAAGTCGAGCGGCGAAAGGCCCGGCCAGGTGGCTTCCGACACGGCAGGGACTGCCCCCGCTCCGGTTGACTCTGCGGGTTGGGTGGAGTCAGGCCGCGTGAGCGGTCTGTAGAAGGGCTTCGAACTCTACGGGCGTGAGTCGACCGAGGCCGTCCTGCCGTCGACGGCG
>JAKFFB010000226.1:0-1542 GCA_036675425.1 Actinomycetales bacterium
GTGATAAGCCACGGTTTCAGCGCAGGTGTGTGTTCAGGTCACAGGTTCTGGAGCTTGAGCAGGCGCAGTGCCACCTGCACCTCGAGCGAGCGCGCCGGCTCGCGCCAGGACGGGCCCAGCAGCTCCCCGATCCGGCCCAGCCGCTGGCTCACCGTGTTGGCGTGCACGTGCACCGCCTCGGCAGTCGCGGCGATCGAGCCGGCCTGGTCGAACCACGCCTCGAGGGTCGCGAGCAGCGCCGTACCCCTGCGCGCGTCGTGGGCCAGGACCGGACCCAGGGTGCTCTCGACGTAGTGGGCGACCGCGTCGGGCGACGCGTCGCCGAGCAGCAGGCTGGCCAGGCCGAGGGAGGAGTCGTCGGCCACGTCGCCGGTGCGGCCCAGGGCGCGCAGGGCCGTGGCGGCCCGGCGGGCAGAGTCGTACGCCGCAGGCACGTCGGCGACCGTGGTTGCCGCCACTCCGACGGTGGCGCGGTCGCCCAGCGCCTCGCGCACGGCGCGACCGAAGGCCAGGGCGTCGGCGGCCGGCGCCAGCACGAGCACGTCGCCGTGGTGCTCCGCGGCGATGCCGCGAACCTGCACGGCGAGGCGTGCGGCCGCCCGCGCCGCAGTGCCCCGGTCGCCGTCGATGACGGCCGTGGCCAGGACCAGGTCGGCATCGGGATCGAACGTGTGGCGACGGGCGCGCTCGCGCAAGCGGTCCGGGTCGAGCTCGCGGCCCTCGACGAGGTCGACCAGCAGCTGGGTGCCGAGCCGTTCACTGGCCTCCGCGACGCTCCGCGCGAAGACCAGGACGAGCGCGGTCACCAGCGCCCCGCGCTCGAGGGTGCGTTGCTCGACGGCGTCGAGCCCGCTGGTGCGACCGTGGAGGACGACCGTGGCGACGTGTTCGCCCGCCGCGACCGCGGCCGCGACCCAGGCGAGGTCCGCCTCGATCGCGTGCCCGGAGCGGGCCGATTCGCGGGCGGCCTCGACGATGCGATCGCGGTCGTCCACGTCGGTGCCGGCGAGCAGCTGGCCGCCCGGATCCCACGCCGCCACGTCGCCACCCAGGACCTGCGCCAGCACCTCCACCACCTCGGCCACTCCGCCGCCGGCGAGGAGCAGGTCGGTCATCCGCTCGTGCGCCATGGCGGCCGCCTCCACCGAGGAGGCATGCGCGGAGATCGTCCGGTTGGCCTCGTCCAGCCGGGCGAACAGGCGGGCGTTCTCCAGCGCCACCGACGCGTGTGCGGCGAAGGACATGAGCAGTGAGACCTCTTCGGCGGGGAACCGGCGCACGGTCCGGTGGACGGCGAGCAGCGCGCCGATCACCCGCCCCTCGACGAGCAGCGGGACCCCGAGGATCGCGCGGATCCGCTCGCCGGCGACCGCGTCGTCGATGTAGTGGCGGTGCACGAACCGGCTGTCGGCCTGGTAGTCCTCGGTGAAGTACGGCGCACCGGTCTGCGCGACCAGCCCGAGCAGTCCGGTGCCGAGGGGGAGGCGCAGGCTCTTGAACTTGCGGGTCAGGGCGCCGTCGGTGACCTTCATGTAGGACGCG
>JAKFFB010000056.1:0-1536 GCA_036675425.1 Actinomycetales bacterium
CCCGTGAGGGTGGCGGTCGCCGTCCCCTCGTGCATCCCGAAGAGCGCGTCGTACGCCGCCTGGTTGATCCTGGCGACGGCCGGGCGGGCCGTGGCAGCGAGGTGGGCGTCGCCGTCCTGCATCGAGCCCAGGTCGAGCAGCTGCTTCCAGGTCGACAGCACGAACGCGCCGGCCCCCTTCTTCGGAGCCTTCGGCTTCCTAGGCTCTTTCCCGAGCACGAGCGCCGGGCGGGCGCCGTCCCACGGGCCCATCTGCTCCATCTCGGCCCGCACCTCGAGGGGCGTGCGGAAGCCCAGCGGTGTGCCGAGCTCGTCGGCGATGCCGGCGAGGATGCGCAGGTCGGGAAGGGACGCGGGGCTGCTGAAGACGGCCTCGAACGGGCGCGGACGACCCTCCCAGGTGACGAACGTGCCGGCCTTGTCGGTGACCGGGGCGACCGGCAGCACGACGTCGGCGCGGGCGGCGACGTCGGTGAGTCGCTGCTCGAGGCTGACCACGAACCCGGCGGCCTCGATCGCGGCCAGGGTCGCGGCCGGGTCGCTGGTGTCGTCGGGGTCGACGCCGCCGATGACCAGGCCACCGAGGTCGCCCTTGATCAGGGCGGCGACGATCGCGTTGCCGTCGCGGCCGGCGGCCTCCGGCAGCGAGTCGACGCCCCACGCGGTGGCGGCGTCGACGCGAGCCGAGGCATCCCCCGCGGGACGTCCGCCGGGCAGCAGGGTCGGCAGGCAACCGGCCTCGACCGCGCCGCGGTCACCGGCTCGGCGGGGCACCCAGGCGAGCCGGGCGCCGGTGGTCCTCGCGAGCTCGAGGGCAGCGGTGAGCGCGCCATGGCTCTGGGACAGGCGCTCCCCGACGAGGATCACGCCGCCCGTGTCGAGGGCGGTCTCACCGTCGTTGGCGAGTGCACGCAGTGCGTCGGCCTCGGTGCCGGGCACCGTCGAGATGACGCGGCCCTTCATCTTGGCCAGACCGCGCGTGAGGTAGGGCGACAGCGCGACGACCTTCGTCCTCCCCTTGGAGGCCTTGCGCAGCCGCAGGAAGATCGTGGCCGCCTCGTCCTCCGGCTCGAGGCCGGCGAGCACCACGACGGAGGCCGTCTCGAGGTCGGCGTACGTCACGTCGTTGCTGAGGGCGACGAACGAAGCGAGGAAGTCGGCCTCCTCGGCGCTGTGCGGACGAGCGCGGAAGTCGATGTCGTTGGTGCCGAGCGCGACGCGGGCGAACTTCGCGTAGGCGTAGGCGTCCTCGGCGGTCAGCCGACCACCGGTGAGCACGCCGCTGGCGCCGGCCGCCTGCAGACCTCGGGCGGCGACGGTGAAGGCCTCGGGCCACGACGCGGGCCGGAGCTCGCCGTCCTCGTCGCGCACCATCGGGTGGGTGAGGCGGTCGTCCTGGCGGGCGTAGTGGAACGCGAAGCGGTCCTTGTCGCTGATCCACTCCTCGTTGACCTCGGGGTCGTTGCCGGCGAGGCGACGCATCACCTTGCCGCGACGGTGGTCGACGCGGATCGCGGCACCGCAGGAGTCGTGCTCG
>JAKFFB010000109.1:0-1536 GCA_036675425.1 Actinomycetales bacterium
CGGCGATCGTCGGCACAGCGCACCTGCTGGGCACCGTCGACCTCGGCAGCCAGGCCCGCGGCGCGCAGCGCCGCGACGAACTCCTCGGCGGAGACCGGGGTGCCGAACGGCGCCCGGTCGGCGTCCGCCCCACCGACCGCCCGTACGACGGCCTCGCGGGCGCCGTACCCGAAGAGGTCGGCACCGTCCTCGCGGATCAGCGCGGCCGCGCCGGTGCCGTGGTCGTCGGCGGGCAGGACCAGGTCGGGTCGGCCGCGCAGCACGGCGCACGGCCGGGAGCCGAGCTTGCCCTGCGCGAGCTCGACGGCCGAGGCGATCTCGTCGGCGACGGCCGGTGCGGTGACGGCCAGTTCGTTGCCGTGGGCGTCGACGCGACCGACGAAGGATTCGAGCACCACGACGCCGGCGGCGCCGATGGCGATGTCGGTCTGGCCCTCGCGCCAGGCGCGGCCGGCGGTGTCGGTGACGAGGACGCCGACGTTGACGCCCACCCGCTCGGCCACGGCCGTGCGGAGTGCGCGGGCCGACGCGTCGGGGTCCTCGGGGAGCAGGACGGTCGTGCCGGCGGTGACGTTGGAGGCGTCGACCCCGGCAGCGGCCATGGTCAGGCCGAGGCGGTTGCGGACGATCCGGGTCAGGCCGCGGCGGGCGACGAGGCGCATCGTCTCGATGTCGATCCAGTGCTCGCGGTCGCCTTCGACCACGCGACCCTCGGCCTTGCTGACGACCTTGCTGGTGACGACGAGGATGTCGCCGTCGGCGAGCCCGTCGGTCCCGAACGCGGCGAGCACGATCGCGCCGAGGTCGTCGCCGGCCGTGATCTCGGGGACGCCGTCGGGGGCGACGACGGTCAGCGGACCCACGGCGCCACCAGGGAGATCGCGGCGGCAGCCATCGCGGCGGTGGCGTCGTGGTCGGTCATCATCAACGGTACGGCGACGGTCGGGAGTCCCGCCGCCTCGAGGCGCGCGACCTGTGCGGCGTCGCGCTCGTCGACCAGCCAGCCGTCGAGCACGCCGCCGTTGTCGCGGGCGCCGTAGTTGAGGCCGACACCGGCGGCGCTGACCTCGACGCCGACGGAGGTCAGCATCTGCTCGGCCATGCCGCGGACGTGGGACTCGCCGACGATGGGGGAGAGGCCGACGACGCGGGCCTTCGTCGCGCGCACCGCTTCGCGGATACCGGGCACTCCGAGGATCGTGCCGACGGAGACGACCGGGTTGGACGGCGGCAGGATCACCAGGTCGGCGTCCGCGATCGCGTCGAGGACGCCGGGCGCGGGGGTGGACTGGTCCAGTCCGACGAAGACGACCGTCTCGGCGGGGACCTCGGCATGCAGGCGGACCCAGTACTCCTGGAAGTGGACGACCCGCTTGCCGCTCGCGGCCTCGGGGTCGGCGATCGCGACGTGGGTCTCCACCCGGTCATCGCTCATCGGCAGCAGGGTGAGCCGGTCGCCGTACGTCGGCGTCAGCCAGCGGCGGCACAGTGCTGCGGTCACGGCGGACAGCGGGTAGCCCGCGTCGAGCATCTGGG
>JAKFFB010000328.1:0-1535 GCA_036675425.1 Actinomycetales bacterium
GGCGCCGTAGGTCACCGAGACGAACGTGGGGCCGAAGGGCTCCAGATCGGTGATCGCCTGCCAGAGCTGCTCCTCGCCCGCCTCGTCCTTGGGCGGGAAGAACTCGAAGGAGAAGGAGCGTCCACCCTGCGCCAGGAGCTCGCTCATGCTCAGGTCACGTCCGCGCGTCATGCGCAACAGCCTACGGACGACCGTGCTGCTTCCGGCCCCGAGTCCACGGATCAGTCGCCCGTGGCTAGGCTCGCCCGCGTGACGACCTGGGACCCCGCACCGTTCCGTGACGAGGTCCAGCAGGTGCTGGATGCGTTCCTCGACGAGCGCGCGTCGGAGCTGGCTCCGCTCGGTCCCGACGCCACCCGTTTGATCGCCGAGGCGCGTACGGCGGTCACCGGCGGCAAGCGGTTCCGCGCGGCCTTCTGCCACTGGGGCTACCGCGCGATCCGGCCCGAGGTCGGCGATCCCTCCGCGCTGGCCCGCGCCTGCGCCTCCCTGGAGGTCCTGCACGCGAGCGCACTCGTCCACGACGACTTCATGGACGCCTCCGACACCCGCCGTGGGCGTCCTGCGACGCACCGCGCGTTCGAGGCCGAGCACCGCGCGGCCGGCTGGCGCGGCGACCCGGAGCAGTACGGCGCCGCCGCCGCGATCCTGCTGGGCGACCTGCTGCTGGGCTGGTCGGGCGACCTGCTGCGGCACTGCGGCCTCGGCGCGGACGGCATCCTCGCCGGGCTCGACCTCTTCGAGCTGTGTCGCAACGAGGTCATCGCGGGGCAGTTCCTCGACGTGTCGGTCCAGGCGCGTGGGCGCGCCGACGTCGACACCGCGATGACGGTGCTGCGCTACAAGTCCGCCAAGTACTCCATCGAGCGCCCGCTCCACATCGGCGCCGGGCTCGCCGGCGCGACGCCCGCCCAGCTCGAGCAGCTGAGCCGCTTCGGCCTGCCGCTCGGGGAGGCCTTCCAGCTGCGCGACGACCTGCTCGGCGTCTTCGGCGACCCCGGGGTGACCGGCAAGCCGGCCGGCGACGACCTCGTCGAGGGCAAGCGGACCGTGCTCGTCGCCCTCGCGCTCGACGCGGCGCCGCCCGCTGCGGCCCGGCGGCTGGACGACGCCCTCGGTACGCCGCTCGCCACCGCCGACGTCGACGAGCTGCGCGGCATCATCGAGGACTCCGGCGCCCGCGCGCAGGTCGAGGCGGTCATCGGCCAGCTCGCCGACCACGCCGTCGAGGCACTGCGGGCAGCCGACGTCGACGAGCACGCGGTCGTCGTACTCACCGAGCTGGCGGCGGCAGCGACGCAGCGCACGGTCTGAGGGGTCTCGCGCTCGCCGCTCTCTCCCCGTCGTCCGCGGGGCCGGGTAGTCCAGTGACCGACGGCTGCCCAAGGGCGGCCCGGACGACCATCCCTCACTGGACTACCGCCAGAGGCATCGCGAGGTGGGATGTGAGGGACGTCAGTCGAGGCTGGGGATCCCCGGGACGTCCGGGCCGTCGCCGCGCAGCAGCACCGAGAAGGGCACACCCTTGTCGGCGT
>JAKFFB010000160.1:0-1527 GCA_036675425.1 Actinomycetales bacterium
GGCCTGCTCAACGTCGCCGAACGCCGCCAGGGCCACCGCGACGCGCTCTTCCGTGAGCTCGTCGAGGGCGGGCACGTCGCCGCCCGCGCCTCGGCGGTCGACTTCGCCCACGCCGGCAGCCTCGACCTGCGCGAGCCGCTCACCTGCGTGCTGGTCGAGCGGCCCGACCTGCTCGACCAGATCGCCAGCCGCCCCAGTCGTGCCGGTGTGGTGTGGGTGCGCTCCGGACCGGCCGTCGCGGGAGCCGTGGTCCGCGCCAGCCTCCTGTCCACCGCCACCGACATCGGCGGGCTCCTCACCGCGATCGGCCTGGGCCGCCGCGTCGACGCCCTCGACCGGGCCACCCGCGTCGCCGTCGGCCCCGCCGTCGACGGGATCGACGAACTGGCCCGCGCCTACCGCGGCGCCGAGGTAGCGCTGCGCGTCGCCCGCAACCGCGCCCCCGGAGAGGTCGTCGCGTGGCAGGCCCTCGGCCCGCTTGCCCTGCTCGGCGTCGCCCGTGACGACGACCTGTCCGCGGCGGTCATCGACCAGCAGATGCAGTCCTTCCTGGCGGATGCCGCGCTCGACGTACTCGAAACGGTGCGGATCTGGCTCGACGAGGCCGGCAGCGCCGGGCGTACGGCGGCACGACTGTCCGTGCACCGGCAGACCGTCTACCACCGGCTCGCCCAGGTCGAGAAGGCCACCGGATCGGACCTCTCGCGGGGCCAGGACCGGCTGCGGTTGCACCTCGCGCTCCAACTTGCTCCCTATCTGGGGCCGAAGCCCTAGATTGCGCAGGTGCGCACCTCGACGAAGCTGAAGCTGGCCTTCGCGGCCCTTGCCGCCACCGACACCTGGCTCGCCGGTTCCAGCCGGCCGTCGGCGCACAAGGCGCGCTACGTCACCAAGCCGCTGCTCATGCCGGTCCTCGGCGCCTCGCTGGCCACGAACCAGAAGGCGGCCGGTTCGCCGCTGCGCGCGACCACGATCGCGGCGCAGGCGGCCGGCTGGGGCGGGGATGTGTTGCTGCTGGGACACAGCGACAAGGCGTTCGGTGCCGGCGCGACCTCGTTCGGGGTGGGCCATCTCGCCTACATCACGGGCTTCCTGCGCAACCGCAAGGCCAGCGCGATGAAGGACAACAAGGTCGCGCTCGGCGTCGCGGGCATCTGGGCAGTGACTGCGCCGGGTGTCGCGTTCGCGGCGTACCGCCAGGACAAGGCCCTCGGCGCGACCATGCTGGGCTACTCCACCACCCTTGCCGCGATGGTGGCGCACGCCAACCACCTCGACGCGTCGCTCCCCCGCAAGGCGCGCGTGCTGACGGCTCTCGGCGCCGCGACGTTCATGGCGTCCGACTCGATCCTCGGCGCGCGCACCTTCCTCATCCCCAACCCGCCCGACCGGCTCGAGTCGGTGGTGATGGCGACCTACACCGCCGGTCAGTTCCTGATCGCCGAGGGCGCGGCCTTCCCGATCCGCCGCGGCACGTCGAGCCACCGCGTCACTTCCGGATAGATCGCCGCCTTGCCGGAGGTGATC
>JAKFFB010000102.1:0-1525 GCA_036675425.1 Actinomycetales bacterium
CAGCGTCGTCGGGCCAGGTCGGCCGGACTCTCGGCGCGCGGGTAGGTTTCTCGCGTGCGCGTTCTGTTGGCCGGTGGTGGAACGGCGGGTCACACCTCGCCCCTGCTCGCGACGGCGGATGCCCTGCGCCGCCTGGATCCTGATGTCGAGATCACGTGCCTCGGCACGCCCCGCGGCCTGGAGAACAAGGTGGTCCCCGCGGCCGGCTACACGCTGCGCCTCGTGCCGCCCGTCCCGCTCCCGCGCAAGCCCGGCAAGGACCTGTTCCTCGTGCCGAAGCGCCTCCGTGCGGCCGTGAAGGCCGCCCTCGAGATCATCGACGAGGTGCAGCCCGACGTGATCGTCGGCTACGGCGGCTACGTCTCGATGCCCGCCTACGTCGCTGCCCGTCGTCGCAAGATCCCACTCGTCGTCCATGAGCAGAACGCACTGCCCGGCATCGCGAACAAGGTCGGCTCGCGCCTCGCCACCCGCGTCGCCGTCAGCTTCCCCGGCACCCCCCTGAAGAAGGGCGAGTACGTCGGCCTGCCCATCCGGCGCATGATCTCGACCCTCGACCGCACGGCTCTCCGGGCCGAGGCGCGCGCGTTCTTCGGCCTCGAGGCCGATCGCCCGACCCTCGTCGTCACCGGTGGATCCCAGGGCGCGCGCCGGGTCAACCAGGCCATCAGCGGCGCGTCCGCGGCGCTGGGCTCCGCTGGTGTCCAGGTGCTGCACGTGATCGGCCCGAATGGCGCGAGCGACGCCACCTGGAGGGAGCCGGTGGCCACCGGGGTGCCCTACGTCGTCCTCCCGTTCGTCGAACGGATGGATCTCGCGCTGGCCGCGGCCGACCTCATGGTGTGTCGCTCCGGCGCCTCGAGCGTCGTCGAGGCGTCCGCGAGCGGCGTGCCCGCGATCTTCGTGCCGTTGCCGATCGGCAACGGTGAACAGGCCCTCAACGCCCGTCCCGTCGTCGACGCCGGGGGAGCGCTCCTCGTCGAGGACGCCGACTTCACGGCCGACTACGTCGCGGACACGGTGCCGGCGCTGGTCACCGACGCGGCGCGCCTGGCCCGGATGGGTGCGGCTGCGGCCGACCTGGTGCCGCGCGACGCCGACGACAAGCTCGCGCGGATCATCCGCGACGTGGCTGCGAGCGCTGCCGGGGCTGCCCGGTGAAGATCCCCGTCCCCGCCGAGATCCTGCCCGCCGAGCAGCTCGGCCGGGTCCACTTCGTCGGCATCGGCGGCGCCGGGCTGTCCGGCATCGCCCGGCTCATGCACCAGCAGGGTGTCGCGGTCACCGGTAGCGACGCCAACGACTCGGTCGTCGTACAGGCCCTGCGGGCCGAAGGCATCACCGTCCACGTCGGCCATGACGCCGCGCACGTCGACGGTGTCGACACCGTCGTGGCCACCACCGCTGCCCGCGAGGACAACCCGGAGATCGTCGCCGCCCAGGCGCAGGGACTGCGGCTCTGGCCCCGTTCGGCCGGGCTGCAGTCGGTGCTCATCGGCAAGCGCGTCGTCGCGATCGCCGGCAC
>JAKFFB010000096.1:0-1521 GCA_036675425.1 Actinomycetales bacterium
CGCCGGTCGCCGTGCGCGTGGTGGACGCCCCGTGAGGCGCGCGCTGCTGACCCTCGCGGCCGCCGCCGCCGCGTGGGCGGCGCTCTGCGCGTGCGCCCTCGCCTACGGCACCAGCACCACGTACGCCTCGTCGTCGGGCGGGACCCCCCCGGGCGCCTGGGCCGGCGTCGCCGGCGCGGGCAGCGCGTCCGACGCCGACGCGGCGGCGACGCTGACCGAGACCGACGCCGCCGGGCTGCCCGCGGTGCTCCACCCGGTCAACCGCGCGTTCGCGGCGGACGCGAGCGGGTGGACGTTCTCCGACTCCGGTGCGCTCCTGTGCTCGGTGTCGTCGGCCCGCACCGGCGCGGACGGCAACCCGGCCGGCTCGCTGCGCGCGACCTACGGCACGCTCTTGAACCTCGCGAGCCTGCTCGCGACCTGCAGCAGCACCTGGACCAGCGACCCGTTCACCTGGACCGGCGGCGCGCCGGCCTCGGTGGCCTTCTCGATGGACCGGCTGATCGACGTCAACGGCCTGCTCGGCGTGACGGTGACCTGGCGGGCGGTGCTGGTCGACCAGACCGTCCCCGGCGAGACGACGCTGGTCAGCGGCAGCACCAACTCCGACTCGGGCTGGACCACGCAGGCCGCCGCCGGGCTCTCGACGGGCGCGATCGTCTCGGGCCACACCTACCGGATCCGCATCGAGGTGTCGTTCGACACCGTGCTCGGCCTGCTCAGCGGCATCGGCTTCGGCGCCGACAACGTGACCCTGGCGGTGACCCCCCAGGACCGGCGCGCCTCCGGCGAGCTGGTGACGGCGGCGGTGCCCCGGGGCACGACGCACACGCTCGAGGTGCGGGCGCGGACCACGGGCGAGCCCTTCGACGTGCAGGTGTGGAACGGGACGACCTGGACGACCCGGGGCACGGTGGACGCCGTCGCCCCGGCCTGGGACGCGATCAGCCACGGGCTGGCCGCCGGCGAGTGGGACGGCGGCACCGTGCGCACCCGGTTCGTCGCCACCGGCTCGGGCGTCGACGCCGTGGCCGATGCGCTGTCGGTGGAGTACCTGAGGGTGGTCGCCACCGGGGGCATCACGGTCTCGGGGCCGACGTCGGTGACCCTGCCGGGCGTCGTGATCGACGGCGTCAGCGCCCACACCTCCAGCGGGCCGCTGGGCGCGATCGAGGTCGAGGACACGGGCGGCAGCGCGTCGGGCTGGACGCTGCAGGCCACCGCGACCCGCTGGACGCTGGACGGCGCCCCGGGCGAGCAGCTGCCCGCGACCGCGTTCTCCGCCGCCCCGGGCGCGCCGACGACGCCGGACGGTTCCGACCTCACCGGCGTGACGGCGGGCGCGGGAGGCGTTTTCGACACCTCGGTGCCGATGACCCTGATGGCCGCGGCCTCGGGGCGCGGGGTCGGACGTTACCGCCAGAACCCCGGGCTGAGCCTCATCGTCCCGGTCACCGCGTTGCACGGGGTCTATCGATCAGACATCACGCTCTCCGCATACTGAGCGCCGCGGCGGTGTCC
>JAKFFB010000022.1:0-1515 GCA_036675425.1 Actinomycetales bacterium
GCCTGGGTGGTCCCGGCCGCGCGTGGGTGCGGGCCACCACCGAGGCCGAGCTGATCGCGGCCGTAGCCGATGCCGACGCCGCCGGCACCCCGGTGCTCGTGCTCGGAGGCGGCTCCAACCTGGTCGTCGCGGACAGCGGCTTCGCCGGCCGGGTCGTCGAGGTGGCCACCCGCGGCATCGCCGCCGACGTGGACGACTCGGGCGATCCGTCGTGCTCGGGCGCCACGGTGACGGTCGCCGCGGGCGAGGGCTGGGACGACCTGGTCGCGCACGCCGTCGAGCGCGGCTGGGTCGGTGTCGAGGCGCTCTCCGGGATCCCCGGGTCGGTCGGCGCAACCCCGATCCAGAACGTCGGTGCCTACGGCCAGGACGTCTCGCAGACCGTCGCCCGGGTGCGCGTGTGGGACCGCGTGCTGCGCGGCGTACGCAGCTTCGCCGCGAGCGAGTGCCAGTTCGGCTACCGCACCAGCCGCTTCAAGGCCGACCCCGGCCGCCACGTCGTCCTCGACGTCACCTTCCAGTTCCGCCAGGGCGTGCTCGGGGCGCCGGTCCGCTACGCCGAGCTGGCCCGCAGCCTGGGCGTCGCCGAGGGGGAGCGGGCGCCGATCACCGACGTCCGGTCGACGGTCCTCGACCTGCGCCGGGGCAAGGGAATGGTCCTCGACCCGGCCGACCACGACACCTGGAGCGCCGGCTCCTTCTTCACCAACCCGTTCCTCACGCCCGAGCAGGTCGCCGCTCTCCCCGACGACGCGCCGCGCTGGGAGCAGCCCGACGGCACGTGGAAGTCGAGCGCCGCGTGGCTGATCGAGCGCGCGGGCTTCGGCAAGGGCTGGATGAGCGCGGAGGCCGGCGACCGCGTCAGCCTGTCGACCAAGCACACCCTGGCCCTCACCAACCGCGGCGGCGCCACCACCGAGGAGCTGCTCACGCTCGCGCGCGAGGTCCGCGACGGCGTCGAGGCCCGCTTCGGGGTCCGGCTCGTCAACGAGCCGGTGACGGTCGGCTGCTCCCTCTGACACCCGCAAGCACCCTCGGTATCTAGGGACGTCCTGGTAGGAGATGTCGCCGGACGACCCACCAGAACGTCCCTAGATAGCTTGCCCGGAGAGGTCAGGCCAGCCAGGCGGCGATGTCGCGGCGGGCGGCCCCGACCACGTCGCTCGGCGCCCGGGAGGCGTCGAACGACATCTGCGCCAGGCGGGCCAGCGTCGCGTCGTCGAGGTCGTGGGCGGCGCGCATCGTGGCGTACTGACCGGCCAGGCGCGACCCGAACAGGAGCGGGTCGTCCGATCCGAGCGCCACCGTCGCGCCCGCGGCCAGCAGCTGGGGGAGCGGCACCGAGGTGAGGTCGGAGTAGACGCCGAGCGAGACGTTGGAGACCGGGCAGACCTCGAGCGCCACGCCCGCCGCCACGATGCGATCCAGCAGCGCGGGATCCTCGGCGCTGCGTACGCCGTGCCCGAGCCGCTGCGCGCCGAGGTCGTCCAGGCATGCGCGGACGTGCTCGGGTCC
>JAKFFB010000325.1:0-1512 GCA_036675425.1 Actinomycetales bacterium
GCCGCGGCCACCGCCCGCGACGGCCTGGACGAGGTACGACGAGTGGTGCGCGACCTTGCACCGGCCGATCTCGCCGCGGACTCCACCGGCGCCGCCCTCCCCGACGCGCTGCGCCGGACGGCTGCCCAGGCCGCGCTCGCGATCGACACCGAGGTACGGGTCCACGGCACACCGGTCGTGGTGGCGCCCGACGTCGCGTCCGCCCTCGTCCGCACGGCCCGCGGTGCGCTGGCCAACGTGCGCGAACACGCCGACGCCGACCGCGTGGCGCTCACCCTGACCTACCAGCAGGACGAGGTCGTGCTGGACGTGCGCGACGACGGTCGCGGCTTCGAACCCGACCAGGTCCGGGCCGCCGGCTCCCGCGGGCGCGGGCTGGCGGGCATCCGCGACCGCGCCGCCTCCCTCGGCGGGCAGGTCGACGTCGAGAGCGCCCCGGGCGAGGGCACCTCGGTCTCGGTGCGCTTCCCGGTGACGAGGGAGGAGACGCCGTGATCCGGATCGTGCTCGTCGACGACCACCCCGTCGTGCGCGCCGGGCTGCGCGCACTCATCGACGGACAGGCCGACCTGTCCGTGGTCGGTGAGGCCGACGGACTCGACCGCGCGCTGGCCGTGGTCGCAGCGGACCGGCCGGACGTCGTACTCATGGACCTGAGCCTGGGTGCCGGCCAGCCCGGCGGCGCCGAGGTGACCGCGCGACTGCGGGCGCTCGCGACACCGCCCGAGGTGCTGGTGCTGACCACCTACGACACCGAGTCCGACATCCTGCGGGCGCTCGACGCCGGGGCGCGCGGCTACCTGCTCAAGGACGCGCCACCCGAGGAGCTGTTCGCCGGGATCCGTGCGACAGCCCGCGGCGACACGGTGCTCGCGCCGTCCGTCGCCGCCACGCTGGTCCGTCGTACGACGCCGGGCGCCACCACGATCACCGAACGGGAGGTCGAGGTGCTCGAGCTGCTGTCGCGCGGCCTGGGCAACAAGGAGATGGCGCGCGAGCTCTTCGTGTCCGAGGCGACCGTGAAGTCCCACCTCTCGCACATCTACACCAAGCTCGGCGTCGACACCCGGGCCGGCGCGGTGGCGGCGGCGATCGACCGGCGGATCATCCGCTCCTGAGCGGATCTGGCGGGGTCAGCCCTTCTCGACGGCCGCCAGCACCTTGTCGAGCTTGGCCTTGAGGTCGGGGACCTCGTCGAGCAGCACCAGCTTGTCGTTCAGGTCGCCGAGCAGGGTCTGCACCTCGGACAGGACCACCTTGGTCTCGGCCAGCGTCGCGTCGACGGTGGCCAGCTTCTCGTCGACCCCGGTCAGCGTGCCGTCGACAGTGCCGAGCGTCTGGTCGACGTTGCTCAACGCCGTCTCGGCGGCCTTGAGCGTCTTGTCGGTGCGCTTGAGGATGTCGGCAACAGGATTCAGTCCCACGGTTTCTCCTTGTCGTACGTCGTTGTGCCCACCTTCTCAGGCAAGGCGTCCCAGGACCGGCTCCGACTCGAGCAGACCGGCATCGCTC
>JAKFFB010000288.1:0-1504 GCA_036675425.1 Actinomycetales bacterium
TCGACGTCGATCTCGTCCTGCGAATCCGGCAGGAAGCCCGGGTCCTGTCGCCGGCGCTCGGCCGCCTCGGCGAGATCGAGCCCCGCCTCCGACACCGTGCTCACCGCCGACCAGCGCATACCTAGGTCGCCCTCGACGGTGCGCGTGACCGCGGTGGTGGCGACCACCTCGCGCGCGAGGCCACTGTCCTCTGGGTCGAGCTCGACAACGCTGTGCACGTCGGTGGTCGCGCCGCCGACATCGACGACGACCACGTCGCCGGCCCCGGGCCTCGCCTCGTCGAGTCCACGGGACAGCAGCTCCACCCCTGTGAGCACGACGTCCGGCGTGGCGCCGCGCACCATCGCGGTGAAGTCGGTGCGCTTGCTGAGGTGCTTGCCGCCGATCACGTGCGCCAGGAACATCTCCCGGATCGCACCCCGCGCCGACTCGGCCACGAGCACGCCGATCTTCGGCACCACGTTGTCCGCCAGGACGTACGGCGTCGACGACTCCGCGAAGGCAGCGGCCACCTCCGGCTGCGCCTCGACATCGCCCGCGACGACCACCGGGCCGGACCAGCGCGCGGCCGCGATGAAGGACGCGTCGCCGATCAGCTGGCTGCTGTTGCCACCGTCGGTCCCGCCGACGAGCAGCACGACGTCGGGGAGGGCGCCTTTCAGCTCGGCGTAGCGATCGGCGTCGAGGCCGCCGGACAGGACGGCCACGACCTTGCCGCCGCTGGACAGCGCGACCCGGCGACCGGCCTCGGCGGTGACCAGCTCCTCGTTGCCGACGACCGCGATCCGCAGCCCACCGCCGGCGCTCGAGCAGGCCAGCACCTCGGCGCCCTCGGCCTTCACGTTCTGCTCCGTGAGCGACGCGAGGCAGGCGTCGAAGCCGTCGAGGACGTCGGTCCCGATGGTGGTGGGGTTGCTCGCGCTCGCGAGCATCTCCCCGGTCGCGAGGTCGACGAGCGACGCCTTGGTGAAGGTCGACCCGAAGTCGACGCAGACGACCGTGCTCATGCGCTGATGAACACCGACACGACGCCGGCCATCGCCGCGAGCAGCACCGCGCCCGTCATCACCACGACGAGCACGCCCCGCGTGGGCATCGGCTCACCGGTGCGGATCGCCTGGTCGGCGCGGCGGAAGTGCGAGTAGCCGGCGAAGGCGGCCAGCGCGCCGGCCCCGAGGAGCAGCAGCGCCAGGATCGTCGACATCGCCGACTCGTCGACCAGGTGGAAGAGCGCGACGCCGGCGGCGACCAGCCCGATCGCCGTACGGACCCAGGCCAGGAAGGTGCGCTCGTTGGCGAGCGAGAAGCGGATGTCCGGCTCTGTCACGACAGGGCGCGGTCCAGGTCCGCCAGCAGGTCCTCGGCCGTCTCGATGCCGACGCTGAGCCGGATCAGGTCGGACGGCACCTCGAGGTCGGTGCCGGCGACGCTGGCGTGCGTCATCCGGCCCGGGTGCTCGATCAGCGACTCGACGCCGCCGAGCGACTCACCGAGCGTGAAGACC
>JAKFFB010000250.1:0-40185 GCA_036675425.1 Actinomycetales bacterium
CGTCGAGGCGGTCGCCGGCACCGGTGCGGCTCCCGCTGCTGCCGACGGCGAGGGCGGCGCGCCCCGGCGTCGCCGCCGTGGTGGCCGTGGTCGTGGCGGCGGCAGCGGCGAGGCCGCAGCCACGTCGGAGTAGGGGCTTCAGGCGGACCCCTCCGGGTGCCGATGATCGGCGCATGGTGATGCGCAGCGTGGCGGGTGCCCGTACCGGCGAGGACGTCGAGGACCTCCGGGCCTGGCTCGGCCAGCTCGAGGGCGCGCCGGAGGTGCACGAGACCGTGGTGCTGCACTGCCCCGCGCACGGCGAGGAGTCGCCGACCTGGGCGTACGTCGAGGCCGACGCGGGCGAGGGCCTCGCCCGCCGCCGCTGCCTGGCCTGCGGCACCGCCGTGCACCTGCTCGACTCCGAGACGCGCTGGAACCACCCGCCGATGTGGGCCTGCTCCGGCTGCGGTCACTCGATCGCCGAGCTGGCCGCCGGGCTGAGCGTCCCGGACGGCGAGCACGTCGAGTGGGTCGCCCTCGCCGCCCGCTGCGTGGAGTGCGGCCGGCTGGCCGGGCTCACCGACGTGGTCGTCGACGGCACGCCCCTGACCGAGGTGCTCGCCGGCCTCTAGGCAGACTGTCGGCGTGCGCCTGCTGCTGCTCGCCGACACCCACGTGCCGACCCGGGCGCGCGAGCTCTCGGCCGACGTCTGGGCGCACGTCGAGGCGGCCGACCTCGTGGTCCACGCCGGCGACTGGATCGACGTCGCGCTGCTCGACGCGCTGGAGCAGCGCGCGAACGCGCTGCTCGCCTGCTGGGGCAACAACGACGGGCCCGAGCTGCGCGCCCGGCTCCCCGAGACCGCCCGCGCCACGCTCGAGGGCGTACGGGTCGCCGTCACCCACGAGACCGGTCCCGCCACCGGCCGCGAGCGGCGGGCCGACACGGCGCACCCGGACACCGACCTGCTCGTCTTCGGCCACAGCCACATCCCCTGGGACACCACGACCCCTGGCGGGCTGAGGCTGCTCAACCCGGGCTCCCCCACCGACCGCCGGCGCCAGCCGGTCTGCACGCTGATGAGCCTGACGCTCGCGGACGGCGCGATCCGCGACGTGCAGCTGCACGCGGTCGAGCGGTGACCACCGCGTTCATCCTGCTGGCCGCCTTCGTCACCGCTGCCGTGTCGGGCGTCCTCGGCATGGCAGGTGGGCTCCTGCTGCTCGGCGCGCTGCTGCTGGTGCTCCCCGCGACCGTCGCCTTCGTCGTGCACGGCCTGCTGCAGCTGGTCAGCAACGGCTGGCGCGCCTTCCTGCAGCGCAAGCACCTGCAGTGGGCGGTCGTCGGCTGGTACTCCCTCGGCGCCCTCGCCGCCGCACTGCTCGTGACGCTGATCCGCTACACGCCGGACAAGGCGCTGACGTACCTGCTGCTCGGCCTGGTCCCGATGCTCGTCTGGCTGCCGAAGGACCGGCTCCGACTCGACGCGGCACGACCCGCGCACGCGGTGCTCGCCGGCCTGCTGGTCACCGCTGTCAACCTCACCGCCGGGGTGGCCGGCCCGCTGCTGGACGTCTTCTTCGTACGCACGTCTCTGGGCCGGCACGCCGTCGTCGCGACGAAGGCGGGCACCCAGGTCCTCTCGCACCTGGCGAAGGTCGTCGTCTACGGAGGGGCTGCGGGGCAGGGCATCCCGTGGCTGGTCGTCGCCGCGGCGGTGCCGCTGTCGATGCTCGGCACGCTGCTCGGCAGCCGGCTGCTGGACCGGATGACCGACGCGTCGTTCACGACGGCGACCCGCTGGGTCGTCACGGCGATCGGGGTGGTCTACCTCGCGCAGGCGATCGCCCTAGCCTGAGGCGGTGGACGACCTGCACCCGCTCGCCGCGCACCACGACGTGCGGCTCGAGCGCTTCGACGCCCCGCGGACCCGGATCGCCGCCCTGGTCTGCGAGCCGGACGAACCGGCCCGCTCGACGGTCCTGCTGGTGCCGGGCTTCACCGGCAGCAAGGAGGACTTCCGGCTGCTGCTCGAACCGCTCGCCGACGCCGGGCACCGCGCCGTCGCGGTCGACCAGCGCGGGCAGTTCCAGTCGCCCGGCACCGACGACATCGCCGACTACACGACGACCGCGCTCGGCCGCGACCTGCTCGCGGTCGTGGACGCCCTCGGCGGCGAGCCGGTGCACCTGGTCGGCCACAGCTTCGGCGGGCTGGTCTCCCGCGCCGCGGTCCTCGCTCAGCCGGAGTCCTTCCACTCCCTCGTGCTCATGGGATCAGGGCCGGCCGGGCTGACCGGGCCGCGGGTCGACGTGCTGCCGCTGATGCGCCCGCTGCTCGAGCAGGGGATGCCCGCGCTGGTCGAGGCGGTCGACCAGCTCAACGCCGCCGACCAGCGCTGGCTCGCCCTCGACAGCTCGGTGCAGGGGTTCCTGCGCGACCGGATGCTCGCGAGCAGCGCCCGCGCGCTGCTCGGCATGGCCGACTCGCTCACCGGCGAGCCCGACCGGGTCGAGGAGCTGCGGGCGACCGGGCTGCGCGTGCTCGTGCTGCACGGCGAGTCCGACGACGCGTGGACGCCCGCGCTGCAGACCGAGATGGCCGTACGCCTCGGGGCCGCGCACGCGGTCGTTGCCGACGCCGCGCACTCCCCCGCGGTGGAGAACCCCGACGCGACGCTGGAGGCGTTGCTGTCCTTCTACGCCGACGAGGACTGAACGACCTCGAAGGCCCAGATCGTCGAGCCGGTCGCGGCCGGGCGCTGCCCCTCGGGACGATCGCTCGCCTGGGCGTGGCCCTGTCCGAACGCCTGCGACTCCCGCCAGGCGACGAAGTCGGCCTCCGTGCTCCAGCGCGTGTAGACGAGGTAGGAGTCGGTGCCCTCCAGCGGGCGCAGCAGCTCGAAGTGCTCGAATCCCGGCGCGCTGTCCACCGCGCCCTGCCGGGCGGCGAAGCGCTCCTCGAGGGTCGAGCCGGCGCCGTCGGGGACGGTGAGGACGTTGATCGCGACGTACGACATGACGCGAGCCTAGGTGCGCCGATCAGGGGTCGCTCGCCGCTGAACGGGGCAGGACAGAGGTGATCCCGCACGGCCCCCGACGTGAAGGAGAACCATGACCACCGCACGCGACATCATGACCGCCAGCCCCGACTTCGTGGACGGCTCGACGACGGTCCTCGACGTGGCGAAGAAGCTCGCCACCGGCAACTACGGCTCGCTGCCCATCTGCGACGGCGAGAAGGTCACCGGCATGATCACCGACCGCGACATCGTCGTGAAGGTGCTCGCCGAGGGCAAGGACCCGGCCAGCACGAAGGTGATCGACCTGGTCCAGGGCGAGGTCGTCACCATCGGCGCCGACGACTCGATCGAGGACGCCGCGCGGACCATGGCGAAGCACCAGGTCCGCCGGCTGCCGGTGATCGACGGGACGAAGCTCGTGGGCATGCTCGCGCAGGCCGACCTGGCCCGCAGCGGCGACGACAAGGCCACCGGCAACACCGTCCAGGCCATCTCGGAGTAGCAGGCATCGGGAGCGGGTGGCAGGCTCGGCGGGTGAGCGCGTCTCCCCTGGCCGGGCCGTCACCCGACCCCGGCCTCTACGGCCCCGACAGCGTCACCTGGCGCGTCCACAGCGACCCGTCGATGGCGCTCTCCGGGCTGCGCGCGCTCTTCCTGCAGGCGCTGCACCCGATGGCGATGGCGGGGGTAGCGCAGCACAGCGGCTTCCAGGACGACCCGTGGGGCCGGCTGTTCCGCACCGCGGAGTACGTCGGCGTCACGTCGTTCGGCACAACGGAGCAGGCGCAGCGCGCGGGCGCCCGGGTGCGCGGGCTGCACCGCAAGCTCGGCGGCATCGAGCCCGAGTCCGGGCAGGCCTACCGCGTCGACGACCCGGACCTCCTCCGCTGGGTGCACTGCGTCGAGGTCGAGTCGTTCCTGTCGACAGCAGTCCGCTGCGGGCTGCGGCTGACCGACGAGGAGCAGGACCGCTACTACTTCGAGCAGACCGTCGGCGCGACGCTGGTCGGGCTCGACCCGGCGACCGTGCCCGCGTCGGTCGACCAGGTGGCGGCCTACTTCAAGGAGCAGCGGCCGTACCTCCGCGCGACGGCCGCCGCGCGCGAGGCCGCGACCTTCGTCCTCTGGCCGCCGATGCCGGCACTGGTCCGGCTCGGAACACCCGCCAGACCGGCCTGGATCGCCCTGGCAGGAGCGGCTTTCGCGATGCTGCCGCGCTGGGCGCGCCGGCTCTACAAGCTGCCCGGCCTGCCCACGACCGACGTCGCAGCGAGCGTGGCGGGGCTGGCGTTCCGCAGCGGGCTGCTCGTCGTACCGGAGGCGCTGCGGCACAGTCCGCACGTCAAGGACGCGAAGGCTCGCCTCGGCCTGTAATCCGCTTGCCCGCGGTGGCAGCGTGGGTGCGTGCGAACGCGACCTGCCTCCCGCGACGACCTGCGTGCCGTCGTCGACCTCTTCTGCGCGTACGACGTCGCCTTCCGCGGCGCCGTCGACACCGACGAGGCGGACTTCACCGACGACTGGGACAAGCCCGGCTTCGACTGGTCCGCCTCGACCCTGGTGCTCGAGGAGGACGGTCAGGTCGTCGGCTACGCCTGCGCTGTCGAGGAGTACGCCGACGCGATGACGCCGCTGCACCGGACCGAGCTGCTCCCCCGGCTCCTCGACTGGGTGGAGCAGCACCCGGGACAGCTCGAGCACTACGTCCCCGACCCCGACGCCGACCGCAACGCGCTGATGGCCGCCCGCGGGTGGGTCGCCACGCGGCGGTTCTGGCGGATGCGGGTCGAGCTGTCCGACGACACCCCGGCGCCTGCCTGGCCGGACGGTGTCGAGGTCCGGGACTTCGAGCGCGGCCGCGACGACCGGGCGGTGCACGAGCTGATCCAGACGTGCTTCCGCGAGATCGGCGGGCAGCACGAGCGGACCTTCGAGGACTGGTCGCGGTTCCTGCTCGACAGCGAGCGCTTCGACGCCTCTCTCTACCTGGTCGCTCTCGTCGACGACGAGGTCGTGGGCGCCGCTCTGTCGCAGCCGATGGGCGAGGACTACGGCTACGTCCGCCAGCTCGCGGTGGCCCCCTCGCAGCGCGGCAGGGGGCTCGGCCTGGCGCTGCTGCACGAGTGCTTCCGCCGGCACAGCGTGCGTGGCTTCCCCGCCACGCTGCTCGGCGTCGACGCCGGCAACCCGACGGGGGCGCTGCGCCTCTACGAGAAGGCCGGCATGCGGGTCGTCGAGGAGTTCACCCGCTGGGACCGCCCGGCCTGACGGGCACTACCCCGCTCGAACCGCGGGCGCCCACGCGTGCGGGACCCGCGGTTCGAGCGGGGTAGTGCGCTACCGGAGCTTCGCGATGCGCTCGGCAGCGGCGTGCAGGGTCTCGAGCTTCTTCGGGAAGGCGAAGCGGATCTGGCCGGCGCCCATGGACGGGTCGGCGTAGAAGGACGTGCCCGGCACGGCGGCGATGCCCGGGTCGACGACGATCCGGCGGGCGTAGGCGCTGCTGTCGCGCCCCGGGTCGAGGTCACCGGTCTCGCAGAGGACGTAGTAGGCGCCGTCCGGGATGCGGAAGGTGAAGCCGACCTCGGCGAGCACCGAGCAGAGCAGGTCCCGGCGCTCGCGGTAGCGCGCCGCCTCCTCGACGTAGTAGCTCGGCGGCAGCGCCATCGCCGCGGCGCCGGCGGCCTGCAGCGGCGCGGCCGCGCCGACGGTGAGGAAGTCGTGCACCTTGCGGATGCTGCTGGTGATCTCGGCCGGCGCGATGGACCAGCCGACGCGCCAGCCGGTGACGGCGTAGGTCTTCGACAGCGCGTTGATGGTGACGGTGCGGTCCTCGAGCCCGGGCACGGTCGCCGGCGGCACGTGCTCGGCGTCGTAGACGATGTGCTCGTAGATCTCGTCGGTGAGGCAGAGCGCGTCGTGCCGCTGGCACAGCTCGCTGATGAGGTCGAGCTCGGCGCGCGTGAAGACCTTGCCGGTCGGGTTGTGCGGGGTGTTGACGATGATCGCGCGGGTCCGGTCGGAGAACGCCGCCCGCAGCTCCGCCTCGTCGATGGACCAGTCCGGCGCGTGCAGCGTCACGTAGACGGGCGTCGCGCCGCTGAGAACCGCGTCCGGGCCGTAGTTCTCGTAGAACGGCTCGAAGACGATCACCTCGTCACCGGGGTCGACGGTCGCCAGCAGGGTGGCGATCATCGCCTCGGTCGAGCCGCAGGTGACGCACAGCTCGGTCTCCGGGTCGACGCTCCAGCCGTCGTACGTCGCGGCGACCTTCGTGGCGATCCCGTCCCGGAAGGCCTTGGCGCCCCAGGTGATCGCGTACTGGTTGACGTCGTCGTCGATCGCGGCCTTGGCGGCGTCCTTGAGCTCCTGCGGGCAGGCGAAGTCCGGGAAGCCCTGCGCCAGGTTCACTCCGCCGGATGCCGCGCACAGCCGCGACATCTCACGGATGACCGACTCCTCGAAGGTGGCCGCCTTCTTGCTCGCCCAGGTCCTCATGCCGATCACCCTTCCACGCTGCGAAAAGATCTTGGGAGAGGCTGTCGATCCGCGGCGTCGCCGTTCGTGGACAGGGTGAGGACCGGCGCAGGGCCGGCCCGGACGAGGAGAAGCGACCATGAAGCAGTACCTGCTGTCGGTGATGCACGAGGGCGACTACCCGACGCCTGAGCCCGCGGTGCTGGAGCAGATGCACAAGCAGGTGATGGCGTTCAACGACAGGATCACCGCCTCCGGCGCCTGGGTCTTCGGCGGCGGCCTGCAGCCCAAGGACCTCGCGACGACGCTGCGCTTCAGGGACGGCGACGTGCTGGTGACCGACGGGCCGTACGCCGAGTGCAAGGAGCAGATGGGCGGCTTCTGGGTCATCCAGGCCGAGGACCTCGACGAGGCGCTGGCCCTCGCGAAGGACGCGTCCGCGGCGTGCATGGGCGACGTCGAGGTGCGGCCGTTCCAGGACGGCGGCTGAGCGTCGAGGCGGTCTTCCGCGAGGAGCACGGCCGCGCGATCGCCACCCTCGTCCGCCTCCTCGGCGACATCGACCTCGCCGAGGAGGCGGTCGCGGACGCCTTCGCCGTGGCCGTCGAGAAGTGGGCCGACGGGCTGCCGCCGAACCCCGGCGGCTGGATCGTCACGACGGCCCGACGCCGCGCGATCGACCGGATCCGCCGGGAGTCGACCCGCGACGCGCGGCAGGCGGAGGCGGGACGGCTGGCGGAGCGCGATGCTCCCCAGGAGGTGGGTCCGGTGCAGGACGACCGGCTCCGGCTGCTCTTCACGTGCTGCCACCCGGCACTGGCCGTCGAGGCGCGGGTCGCGCTGACCCTGCGTCTGCTCGGCGGTCTGGAGACGGCGCACATCGCGCGCGCCTTCCTCGTACCCGAGGCGACTCTCGCGCAGCGGCTGGTGCGGGCGAAGCGGAAGATCCGCGACGCCGGCATCCCCTACCGGGTGCCGCGCGACGCCGACCTGCCCGAGCGGCTGTCGGCCGTGCTCGCCGTCGTCTACCTCGTCTACAACGAGGGGCACTCCGCGTCGGACGGGTCGGACCTGGTCCGCGCGGAGCTCTGCGTCGAGGCCGTCCGGCTCGCCCGGCTGCTGGCCGCGCTGATGCCCGACGAGCCGGAAGCGCTGGGGCTGCTCGCCCTGCTGCTGCTCAACGAGTCACGGCGACCGGCGCGCGTCGGGCCCGACGGAGCCCTCGTGCTGCTCGCGGACCAGGACCGGTCGCTGTGGGATCAGGCGCTCATCGCGGAGGGACAGGAGCTGGTGCGGGCCTGCCTGCGCCGGGACGCGCCCGGTCCGTACCAGCTGCAGGCCGCCATCGCCGCGGTGCACAGCGAGGGGGTGACCGACTGGCGGCAGGTGCTGGCGCTCTACGACCAGCTGCTGGTCGTCGCGCCCTCTCCCGTCGTGGCGCTGAACCGGGCCGTCGCGCTCGCGGAGGTGGACGGACCGGCGGCTGCGCTGCTGGCCGTCGAGGAGCTGGATCTCCTGTCGTACCTGCCCTTTCACGTCACCCGGGCGGAGCTGCTCGCGCGGCTCGAGCGCACCGTCGAGGCCATCGAGGCGTACGACCGGGCGGTCGCCCTGTCGGCCAACACCGTGGAGCGGGCGCACCTGGAGCGCCGCCGCGCGGCGGTGTCAGGCGGTGGCGGGTGACACCACCGGGACGGTGCCCCGGGTCGGACCGCTGACCGCGAGCACTCCCGCCGCGACGAGCGAGGCGACGCCGGCCAGCGTGAACGCCGCGCCGTAGCCGCCCAGCAGGTCGTGCAGCCCGCCGATCGCGAACGGCCCCACCGCTACGCCGAGCGTCGCGACGAGCTGGCTGCGGGAGTAGATCCGGCCGTAGTCGCGCACCCCGAAGCGCTCGGCGAGCAGCAGCGGGTGGAGCATCAGCAGGTTGCCGACGGTGAGACCGAAAGCCACTGTCAGCACGAGGATCGCCATGTCGGAGCCGGTCGCTGCCAGCCCGACGAGGGCTGCCGCCTGGCCGACCATGAGGACGAGCGCCAGGCCGCGCATCGACGTGCGCGCCGCGACCCATCCGCCGGCGAGCCGACCGACCAGGCTGGAGATCGCCAGCAGCGACAGCGCAGCCTTGGCGAGGCCCGGGTCGGCGCGCTCGGCGACCAGGTTGAACAGGTGCGCGATGCCGCCGACCTGGGCGAGCATCGCCAGCAGGTGAGCCAGGGTGACCGCGGCGAAGAACCGCGTGCGCAGCGCCTCGACGGCGAGCGTCCCGAGGAAGGCCGGTGGCGCGTCGGGGTGCGGGGCGGGGTCGCCGTCGGGCTGCAGCCCCATCGCCTCCGGTGACGGCCGCAGCAGCAGGGCCGTCGCGGGCACGACGCCCAGGACGAGGGCGAGCCCGAGCCACGGCGCGACGGCCGGCAGGCCGTGCCGGTCGATGAGCGTCGCCACGAGCGGCGTGAGGACCACCCCGCCGGCCGACAGCCCGGTCGAGGCGACCGACAGCGCGATCGACCGCTTGCGGGAGAACCACCGCGTCACCAGCGTCGTCCCCGGGACCAGCGCGGACGCCGCGAAGCCGGCGCCGAACAGCGCGTAGACGAGGTAGACCTGCCAGACCTGCTCCACCTGCCCGAGCAGCACCAGCGAGCCGCCGCTGACCAGGGCGCCGATCGCGATCATCGGTCGGGGGTCGTGCTTCGCCATCCACGACGCGACAGCCAGGCCGACCAGACCGCTGACGAGGAAGAACCCGGCGGTGGCGCCCGAGACGACGCTGAGCGAGAAGCCCTGGTCGACGGTCAGCGCGCGCAGGTAGACGGACAGCCCGTAGAAGCCGATGCCGGCGTTGACGAGCAGCATCACGAAGACGCCCGTCACGACCCACCAGCCGCGGAAGACCCGCGGGCGATCATGTCGTTGCGTCGTCACACATCCCATCCTGCCCCGCGGCCGGGTGGATCACCGGCCCGGGTCGCCCTCCCCGTTGATCATCCGCAGCATCCCCGTCGTCGCCGCCCCGCGGAGCCGCTGAGGACGGCGATGCTGCGGATGATCAACAGAAGGACCTACCAGTCGCCGCCGAGGTCGCCGCCGTCGAAGCCGCCGTCGCCGCCGCCCCAGCCACCACCGCCGCCGAAGCCGCCCCAGTCGCCGCCGTCGCCGAAGCCGTCGCCGAAGCCCCCGCCGTCGCCGGAGTCGCCCCAGCCGCCGCCGCTCCCCCAGGCGCCGCCGCCCCCGTCACTCCCCCAGTCGCCGTCCTCGACGGAGCCGCCGTCGTCGAAAGAGCCCCCGTCCCAGCCGGTCTCGTCGAGTCCGAGGTCCTCGCCGTACATCGCCCCGGCCATCGACCCGGCCAGCACGCTGCCCGCGACCCAGCCGCCGAGGGTGCCGAGCAGGAGGGCGCTCGGCCAGAACGGCGCGTCGTACCAGCCGCCGGGGACGTAGCGGTCGCCGTACTGCCCGCCGGGGAACCAGTGCGGTCGACCGGGTTCGTACGACGGGGCGCCGACGTGCGTCCGTCCCCCGACCTGGACCTGCTGGTGGGACGTGAGCGGCGGTCCGACGGTCGGCAGCGTGGGGATCGGCGGGCCGGCGTCGAGGCCGAGCCGCCCGCGGGCGACCCTCGCTGCCTGCAGCCCCTCGACGGTCGCGAGCCACGCGGTGCGCAGCTGGGCGTCGGACGACGCCCGCTCGAGCAGCGCACTGGCCGTCGACAGCCGCTCGGAGGCGTCCGCGAGGGCCTGCCGCGCCACTGGGTCCTGGCCCGGGTCGAGGGTGCGCACGTCGGAGCCGAGCCGGTCGCGCAGCGACGTCACGTCGGCGGCCGTCACGGCCGGGAGCACCGGCTGCTGCGGCGCCTGCCAGCGCGGCAGCGGCGGCCGGTGCGGCGACGGACCGGGACCCCACCCGGGCGGGCCACCGCCCCACGGCACGGTCGGCTGGCCGAGCACCCGGGTGTGCACCATCCCGCCGAAGAACGGGCCGCCGAAGCTCCGCGTCCGCCCGGACGAGAACGACCGCAGGATCGACCGGATCACCAGGAACGGAAGGGCGAAGAAGGCGATCAGGAAGATCAGCGGCATCGCGTCGCCGCCGCCGACGAGCAGCAGGAGCACGAGAAGGAGCAGGACGACGCCGAACCCGCCGCCGCCCATGAGGATCACCAGCCGCCCCTGCCGCCGCCTCCGCCGCCGCGCCGACCGCCGCCCCAGCCGCCGCCACCACCGAAACCGCCGAAGCCGCCGCCACTTCGGCGACCGCCACCGCCACCGAGCATCCCGCCGGAGCGATGCCCATGGCCTCCGTGGGAGTAGCCGTGGTTGAGCACCGAGCTGAGGATCAGCGTCTGCCAGAACGGGCTGGAGTACCACCCACCCGGCACCTGCTGGCCGCCGTAGTAGCCGCCCTCGTAGTAGTGCGGCCGCTCGGGCGAGTACTGCGGCGCCCCGTCGTACTCCTCGTCGCCGACCTGCACGCGGGCAGGCTCCTGCAGCGCCGGCACCGAGCCGGGCGGGAGCGGCACCTCCGGCCCTGGGTCGAGGCCGATCCGCTCGCGCACCAGCCGGGTCGCCGCGAGGCCCTCGACGGCGGTGCGCCGGGCGGCTGCGAACTCGCCGAGGGTGTCGGCCTTGGCCATCAGCGCGCCGGTCGCGTTGTAGCGCTCGCCGGCGTCGGTCAGCGCCTGCTGCGCGACCTTGTCGTCACCGGCGAACAGCAGCGAGACGTCGCTGCCGAGCCGGTGGTAGAGCGACTCGACGTCGGCGCGCGCGTCCTCGAGGTCCTTCCGCCGCTTCTGCTTGGCCCTGCGGTTGCGGACGAGGAGGTACGCCCCTCCGCCCAGGCCACCCACGGCCAGCAGCGGGACGAGCCCGGCGGGAGCCGAGGAGCCCCCGCCAGAACCACCACCCGACGCCTGGTCGTCGATCTCCGCCACGAAGTCGCCGACGAACGCCTCGATCGAGCCGTCGTCGAAGTCCTCGTAGGTGTTGGTCGTGCGGACGGCCGCACCGGCGTTCACGCCCCGGCCGCCGATGTCGCGGCCGTTGTCGGCGTAGACGTCGGGGCGGTCGGTGATGACCAGCACCACCGCGCTGGAGTCGCCGATGGTGGAGCCGATGTCCTGGACCAGCGAGGCGATGCCGCCCGACCGCTCGGCCAGCCCGTCGGGCACGACCGCGAGGTAGACCTGCACCTCGGAGTCGAGCACCTCGTCGCGCAGGTCGCCCTCGTCGAGCCCGTCGACCAGGCCGGGCTCGACGTAGACCTGGTCGGCCTCCAGCTCGGCGATCAGGTCGTCGACCGACAGCGTCGCGGTCTGCGCACCCGCCGAGCCGGCCACGCCGAGCAGGGCGAAGCAGGTGAGCAGCAGCAGGACCGATCGGCGCATGTGCACGTCCTACCCCCCGAGTCGCGCTCCGGTCACCAGCTCCCGCTGCCGGGTTCGGCGTCGGTGAGCGGCGCCTGCCGGCGCACCCTGCGCTGGCTGCGCATCCACAGCATGCCCGCGGCGACCAGCGCCACGCCCATCAGGCCCGCCACACCGATCGTCTGCCGGTCGAGCACGTCCACGCCGCGCTCGGCGCCCTCCTCGCTGCCGCCCTCGACGCCGTCGGCGAACTCCACCAGCGCGTCGGTGAGCGCCTGGCCGCTGAAGGCCTGCTCGCTGCGGGCCTGCACGATGGCGTCGAGCAGGGCGCTCGCCGCCACCCCGGACGCACCGCCCTCCCCCGCCTGCAGCTCGCCGGCGTCGGTGACCACCACGACGACCGCGCGCGGGTCGCGCAGCGCCTCCACGACGCGCAGCAGGACGCCGTCGATGCCGCTGTCCTCCTCGTCGACGTCGCGCTGCGGGACGATGAGGACGTACGTCGGGACCGGCAGCGACTCGAAGGACTTCCGCACCGCTTCCTCGTCGATGCGGATCCCGCTGCGCGGGTCGACCAGCACCGGGTCCTCGCCGAGCTGCTCGGCGAGGGCGTCGGCGTCGACCGCCCAGGCGGTCGCGGTCGAGCTCACGAGCAGGGTCGCCCCCGTGAGCAGGGCGGCGAGCAGCAGGCGGGTCACAGGAGTGTTCTCACCCCTCTGCCAGGAAGCCACGCACGGAGTCGGCCACGAGCTGCACCGCGATCGCCGACAGCAGCAGCCCGGCGATGCGCGTGAGCAGCACGATGCCGCTCTCCTTGATGATCCGGGTGATGCCGACGCTGAAGCGGAGCGACAGGTAGACGGCCAGGTGGATCGCGATGATGCCGGCGGCGATCGCGGTGACGTCGGCGACGCCCTCGGACTGCTGGACGAAGACGATGGTCGCGACGATCGCGCCGGGCCCGGCGAGCAGCGGGGTTCCGAGCGGCACCAGCGCGACGTTCACGTCGCGCACCTCGGCCGGCTCGTCGGCCCGGTCGGTCAGCAGCTCCAGCGCGACGATGAGCAGCAGCAGCCCACCCGCGCCCTGCAGGGCGGGGATGCCGATCCCGAGGAAGCGCAGGATCTGCTGGCCGACGATCGCGAAGAGCGTGATGACGAACAGGCTGACCAGCACCGCCTGCCCGGCCAGCCGCGCGCGGGTCCTGTTGGTGCGCCCACCGGTGAGCCCGAGGAACAGCGGGATGCTCCCCAGCGGGTCCATGATCACGAACAGCGTGACGAAGACCGCGCCGAAGAGCGTCGCGTCGAAGACGTCGTTCACGCGGCCAGCACCTCGAGGCCCGTCGCGGCCGAGACCAGCTGCTCGTACATCTCCATGGACGTGGTGTTCTCACCCAGCGCCACCGGCTTGTTCGCGCCATGGAAGTCGCTGCTTCCCGTGACGAGCAGGCCGAGGTCCCGGGCCAGTCCGCGGAGGGAGTCCCGGGCCTCGGCGTCGTGGTCGTAGTGGTCGACCTCCAGCCCGTGCAGACCGGCCTCGGCCATCGCCACGATGACGTCGTCGCCGACGGTGCGGCCGCGCTTGGTCGCGGCCGGGTGCGCGAAGACGGTGACCCCGCCGGCAGCGAGGATCAGCCGGATCGCGTCGAGGACGTCGAGGTCGCGCTTGGGCACCCAGTAGCGCCCGCGGGTGCCGATCCACTCGGGCACGAAGGCGCTCGGGATGTCCGCGACGTGACCGAGCTCGATCAGCGCCTGGGCCAGGTGCGGCCGGCCGACGGTCCCGCCGGCGAGCTCCTGCACGCGCTCCCACGTGACCCCCGTGCCGTCGGCCTCGAGCATCCGGGCCATCTGCTCCGCGCGCTCCCGCCGGGAGTCGCGCATCCCCTGCAGCGTCGCCGCGAGCGCCGGCTCATCCGGGTCGTAGAGGTAGGCGAGCAGGTGCAGGCTGATCCCGTCGTGGACGCAGGAGATCTCGGCACCGCGTACGAGGGACAGCCCCGGCGGCAGCGCGTCCGCAGCCGCGGCCCAGCCGCTGCTCGTGTCGTGGTCCGTGAGCGCCAGCACCGACAGACCCGCCTCGCGCGCCTCGCGCACGAGGACGTCCGGCGGCGTGGTGCCGTCGGAGGAGGTCGAGTGGGTGTGCAGGTCGACGGTCACGGAGCTCCTGGGACGAGGGGCGCCCCAGGCTAGTAGGGGGAGATCAGCCCAGTCGCGACGTCGGAGCGCCGACCGGCAGCTCCAGCCCGACGTGGCTCTCGTGCCGCAGGTCGTGCAGCACGACGTGCTCGAGCAGCACCAGCTCAGCCGCGGGCGGCCACAGCACCGCGTAGAGCCAGAGCCCGAGCGCCTCGCCGACGAAGGCGACCCGGTCCTCGGCGCTGTCGCAGCGCCACAGGGCTGTGGGGTGGTGCGCCGCCTCGACCTTCGCGTCGGGCGGGCCGCTCGTGACGTCGCCGGGGTCGAGGCCGTTCCCGCCGGCCAGCCGGGCCCCGAGCCCGACACCGGGCTCCTCCGCGACCAGCAGCAGGTCGGCCGGTCCGCCCAGCGGCGAGGGACCGGAGAGCGCGAGCACGGTCGCGCGCGCGCCGTCGCGCTCGCTGCCGGCGAGCGCCAGCCCGGTCAGCGTCCAGCCGGGCAGCAGCGGCAGCGGCGCCCACAGCGGGACCTTGGTCTGGGCGACGGCCTGCCCGAGCACCTCGGGCGTGACGCGGGTCCAGCGACGCAGTGGCTGCACCGCGCCGTGCAGCTCGCACTCCCAGGCGCTCGACATCAGCCCGGGCGGCCGGAGCTCGGCGTCGCAACGGGGGCAGGTCGCGGGCGTCATGCGGGCATCATGGTGCGACGGTCCGCTGCCGGAGCCGCTGGGTCAAGCGCGGCTACTCGACGACGCGGCGGGTGGTGCGCTCCTCGACGACCGGGGCCTCCCGCTCGACCACGCGCTCCACGGGGCGCTCGCGGACGACGGTGCGGCGCGCGCGGCGCGTGCGGTCGAAGCCGCCCGCGGCCGCCACGATCGCGCCGAGGACGAGCACGCCGACGATGATGAGAACAAGAGTCGTGTCCATGACGAGGGTGTTCCCTCGCAAGATCGCCGTACTCTCCGCCGTTCGGGCTACTTCTCCTGCAGCTCCGGACGCCCCGGGAACTCCCCGCCGGTCTTCTCCGCGTAGATCCGCTTGGGGACCATCACCTTGCGGCGGAAGACGCAGACCAGCACGCCGTCCTGGTTGTAGCCCTTGGTCTCGACGTAGACGACGCCGCGGTCGTCCTTGCTCTTGCTCTCGGTCTTGTCGAGCACCTCGGTCTGGCCGTAGATCGTGTCGCCGTGGAACGTCGGGAAGACGTGCTTGAGCGACTCGACCTCGAGGTTGGCGATCGCGCGGCCGGAGACGTCGGCGACCGACATCCCGAGCAGCAGCGAGTAGACGTAGTTGCCGACCACGACGTTCTTGCCCTGCTGCGTGGTGGACGCGTAGTTGGCGTCGAGGTGCAGCGGGTGGTGGTTCATGGTGATGAGGCAGAACAGGTGGTCGTCGTACTCCGTGACGGTCTTGCCGGGCCAGTGCTTGTAGACCGCGCCGACCTCGAACTCCTCGTAGTACCGGCCGAACTGCACGTCGTCTCCTCGATGTCGTCGTTGGTCCGAGTCTGTCAGCGTGAGGGGCGCCACACGACGGGAGGGCCGTGCCCCTGGCACTCGGCCAGCACCCGCCGCCGGCCGCCGGGCCGGCTGCGCAGGCCGAGCAGGAACCGCGGCTCGCCCTTCTCCGGCTCGAGGTCGACGTGCGCGAGCGGGGCCTCGCGGGTCGCGCTCCGCCCGGCCTGCTCCAGCAGCTCGTCCATGGCGGCGCGCTCGGCAGGGGCGACGTACTGGCGGACGACGCTGTGCCAGACGACGGTCACGACGCCCGGCCGGGGCGTGGCCAGCTCGCGCTCGAGGAAGGCCGCCGCACCCGACCGCTCGACGACCGGCGGGTGCTGCGCGGCGACCTGCAGGGCGGCGCGCAGCCGCTCGAAGCGGTGGACCTGGTCGGCCCAGACGTACGACGTGAGCGTCAGCCGGTCGGCCGTGCTCGTCGGGTCGAGCGGTCCCGGGTCACAGCCCCGGCGCTCGACCACCTGCGGGGTGACATGAGCCGGATGCCTTCCCTGCCAGGGCTTCTCGAGCCGGACCGGGCTCGCGGGGTCGCCGAGCACCACCCCGTCGGCGACCTCGTGCGCATAGCGGTCGACCAGCAGGTTGAGGCCACCGCTGGCACCGACCTCCAGCAGCCGGACCGGCAGCCCGGTCCGCTGCTGGACCACCACGAGGGCGCCGAGCAGCGCGCTGCTGCGGCCGACCTCGTTGGTCTGCACCGGCCGCTGCACCAGGTCGCGGAGCTCCTCGAGGTGCTCGCGCACGGTGCGGATCACGACGGGCCCGACGTCGCCCGGGGTGCCGCCGACCGAGGGGTAGTGCAGCGCGAGCTCGGGGGCGCGGCGCTCGAGCACGAGGCGGTGCAGGGCGCCCGCCAGCCTCAGCGCCGGCACGCTGCCCGGCGGGTCGTCGGCGAGCGGCCGCAGCAGGTCGGCGACGGGACCGCCCGCGGCCAGGTCGTCGGCGGCGGCGTCGAGCACGTCGGCCGTCAGCGGGCTGCCCGCGCCGCGGCAGTAGCCGGCCTGCAGCCGGAAGCGCTCGAGCAGTGAGGTCCTGCTCCCGGCCGCCATCCGCGCGACGCTAGCGGGGGAACGAGAGGGGGCGAATCGGAGCGAACCGGGCTACCGTTGTGCTGCAGTTCTGGTACCGACCGGCGTGGGGGCCCCGGGTGGACGAACAGGGCGCGGCGTTCCGCACGTTCCTGTTCACGGACGTGGAGGGGAGCTCCCGCCGCTGGGAGGCCGATCCGGCGGGGATGAGCGCTGCCCTGGCCGCGCACGACCGGGCGGTGCCCGAGGCGCTGGCCGCCCACGGCGGCGCCGTCTTCTCGCAGGCCGGTGACTCCTTCGCGGCCGTCTTCGACCGGGCCGAGGACGCCGTCGCGGCAGCGGTCGAGGTGCAGCGCCGGCTCGACCCGGGTGGGGTGCGCGTGCGCATCGGGCTGCACGCCGGGCCGGCCGAGGAGCGCGACGGGATGTGGTTCGGCGCCACGCTGAACCGCGCGGCACGCGTGATGGGCCTGGGCTCCGGCCGGCAGGTGCTGCTCAGCGACGTGGTGCGCTGCCGCCTGCCCGGCGACGTGCAGCTCCGTGACCTCGGCCGCCAGCGGCTGGCCGGCTTCACGCAGCCCGAGCGGCTGTGGCAGCTGCTGCACCCCGACCTGCCCGACGACTTCCCGCCGCTGCCCGGGCTGCGCTCGGACAACCTGCCGCCCCGCACGACGAGCTTCGTCGGTCGCGACGAGGAGCTGCGACTGCTGGCCGAGCGGCTGGCCGCCTCACGGCTGGTGACCCTGGTCGGGCCCGGCGGGGTCGGCAAGACGCGGCTCGCGGTCGAGACCGCGCAGGCGCTCTCCGCCGAGCACCCCGACGGGGTGCGCTTCGTCGACCTGACCACGGTCGCGCGCGGGGAGCTCGTCGTGGCCCAGGTGGCGAGCGCCCTCGGCCTGCGCCTCGGCGAGGGAAGCGAGCCGCTGGCGGCCCTCGAGACCCACCTGGAGGACCGGCAGCTGCTCGTCGTGCTCGACAACTGCGAGCACGTCGTCGACGACGCCGCCCGCATCGCGCACCGGCTGGCGACCAGCGACGGTAGAACCCGGGTGCTGGCGACCAGCCGGGTGCGACTGCGGGTGCACGGCGAGATCGCCTTCCCCGTAGGGGCTCTCGGCACCTCCGGCGCCGACGACGACGCCGTGCGGCTCTTCCTCGACCGGGCCGCGCAGGTCGACCCCGACCTGGCCGGAGAACCGGGAGCTGCCGAGCTGGCGGTCGAGCTCTGCACCCACCTGGACGGCATGCCGCTGGCCATCGAGCTGGCCGCGAGCCGTGCCGGCGAGCTGCCGCTGGACGTCCTGCGGGACCGGCTCGCGGACCGCTTCCGGCTGCTCGACGACAGCGCGGCGGCGCGGGACGACTCGCGGGTCCGGTCGCTGCTCGCCACGGTCGACTGGAGCTACGACCTGCTCTCGGTGCGCGCCCAGCGCGTCTTCGAGCGGCTCAGCGTCTTCGCCGGCTCCTTCACGCTGGCGGCCGCCGAGAGCGTCGTCAGCGACGCCGAGCTGCCGGCCGAGGAGGTCCTGCCGGCGGTGACCGAGCTGGTCGCCGCCTCCCTGGTGCAGCTCGAGCGCCGGCCGGCCTCGTCGTACCGCCTGCTCGAGACCTTCCGCGCCTACGGCCAGCAGCGGCTCGCCGCACGCGGCGAGCTCGCGACGCTGCGCGACCGGCACGCCGACGAGGTGCTGCGTGAGATCGCGGCGCTGTCCTCCCTGCCGTACGACAGAGCAGGTGCGACAGCGCGCCGGGCCGGGACGCGGGACGTCGTCGAGGACGTGTTCGCGGCGCTCGACCACCTCACCGGGCAGCGGGACCTGCGCCGGCTGCGGCAGGCCGTCGAGGACATGTCCGAGCTGTGGTGGGAGCACCGCACGCGGGACGCGGTGCCGTTCCTCGAGCGGGCCGTGGAGGCGTGCGGGGAGTCCTTCGACGAGGACGCCGAGGCGATCCGGGGCACGGCCGCCCTGCTGCTGTTCTTCCTCAGCACCGCGAGCCGTGCGCAGCCGCTGGCCGAGCCGGTCGTGCAGAGGCACGCCGCCTGCGGCACTCCCCCGCCGCTCACGGCGCTGCTGGCGCTGACGCTCGGGACGCTGCGCAACGCCGACCCCGACACGGCGAAGGGCTACGCGAACCAGCTCGTGGAGCAGGCGCAGGCCTCCGGCCACCCGACCGAGCGGCTGCTCGGGATCGGCTTCGGCGGCTGGGTGCTGTCCACCCTGGGGGACCCGAAGCGCGGAGCGGAGCTCTGCGAGGAGGCGGTCCGCACCGACAACGGGCGCACCGCCTGGAGCATCGCGCTGTCGAACATCTACGCCGACGCGCTGTTCCAGCGGGGGAGCTTCGAGGAGGCGCTCGCCTTCTGCCGCGAGTCGGTCGAGCAGCGCTTCGACCTCACCAGCTACGGCCGGCTGATGATGCTGCGCGTCGTGGCGCAGACCCACCTGGTGACCGGCGAGGCGGAGGCGGCCCGGCGCGCGCTCGGCGAGCTCGTCGGGGAGATGGTCGAGGTCGGCGACGTCTCGCTGCTGCCGTTCGTGCTGGAGCTGACGGCCGCCTTCCTGCTGCTGCACGCCGATGACGCCCGGGTGCCGGCCCGGCTGCTCAGCGCGGCGGACCGGCTGCGCGGCGACTCCTACGTCGGCGCGCCGGGCGAGCTGGCGAACCGCGCGTGGATCCAGCGCCGGGTGACCGCCGCGCTCGGGGACGGGGCCGAGGCGGAACGGGTCCGCGGCGCCGGCCTCGACCGGCTCGCCGCGCTCCGGCTGGCCGCTGAGGCGCTCGGCTCAGGATGACAGGCCTCAGGTCGAGAGGTCGACCTCGGCCCGGCGGGGGTCGCGCAGGTCGGTGCCGCGGTCGAGCCACCGCTGCTCGAGCGCCTGCGCGCCGTGCACCCGCTTCCAGGCCGCCTCGTTCGGGGTCATCGGCAGGAGCGGCAGGAAGCGCACCGGCTCGTGGCCCTCGAGCTCCAGGTCGGGCACCAGGCCGCCGGGCTCGCCGACGAGCACGGCCGTGAAGGGCGCGCCGTCCCAGAGCGGCTCGCCGAGGTCGAGCCCGGCGCCGGGGACGAGCACGACGCCCTCGACGCTGGGGCTGGCGGCCAGGACGGCCAGCCGGCGCAGCACCGTGTCGTGGGGATCGGTGACGCTCAGCAGCAGCTCGGCCCGCGGGCCGTCCTCCAGCACGACCAGCGCACCGGGGTCGCCCATCGGCGCGCGGCTCATCCCGAGGGTGCAGTAGCGCACCAGCCCGTCGGGGTCCGGCCCGAAGCGGAGCACGTCGATCCGCTCGGTGCCGAGGAAGGAGACCCCCGCCCGGCCGCTGTCCTGGCCGAGCACCGCCAGCAGGTGGGCCTCGACCTGCAGCAGCACGGAGTCCGGGTCGAGGGCCACGGGCTCAGCCTAGGTTCGGGAATTGGTTGCAGCGTCAACAACTTGTACGACCTGACACCCCCTGACCCCGGAGGCCCCGCATGACCGTTCTCGTCCTGACCGGCTCTGCCCGGAACGGCTCCTACACCCGCGCCCTCGGGGCTGCCCTCGCGGAGGCCCTCCCGTCCGGGGAGCTCGGCCCCGTGCTCACCGCGCTGCCGTACTTCGACCAGGACCTCGAGGAGTCCGGGCCGGCTGCGGTCGAGGCGCTGCGGGCCCAGGTCGCCGAGGCGGACGTCGTCGTGGTGGTCACCCCGGAGTACAACGGGACGATCCCCGGCCTGCTCGGCAACGCGATCGACTGGCTGTCGCGGCCGTACGGCAAGGGCGCGCTCAACGGCAAGCCGGTCCTCGCGGTCGCCGCCTCCCCCGGAGCCGTCGGCGGCGCCCGCGCCGTGGTGGCCCTTCGTACCGTCCTCGGCAACGCCGGCGCCGTCCTCGTCGGCCCGCCGGTGACGGTCGACGAGGTGCACACGCGCCTCGAGGGAGCGCCGCTGCAGGAGCTCGTCGCCGAGATCGTCGCCGTCGTCGCCGAGGTCGAGCTCCCTCAAGCCGCCTGAGCCCCCTTGCGTCCTGCTGAGGGGAGCACCCCAGGCGGGGCTCAGCAGGACGCAAGCAGTCAGCCCTGGAGCTTGTAGTCCTTGAGCAGGCCGCGGCTGATGATCGTCTTCTGGATCTCGGACGTGCCCTCGCCGATGAGCAGGAAGGGCGCCTCGCGCATGAGGCGCTCGATCTCGTACTCCTTGGAGTAGCCGTAGCCGCCGTGGATGCGGAACGACTCCTGGGTGACCTCGGCGCAGTACTCCGACGCGAGCAGCTTGGCCATGCCGGCCTCGACGTCGTTGCGCTTGCCGGCGTCCTTGAGCCGCGCGGCGTTGACCATCAGCGCGTGGGCGGCCTCGACCTTGGTCGCCATCTCGGCGAGCTTGAACGCGATCGCCTGGTGGTCGGCGATCTGCTTGCCGAAGGTCGTGCGCTGCTGGGCGTAGGAGATGGCGAGCTCGAAGGCGCGGATCGAGATGCCGCAGGCGCGGGCGGCGACGTTGACGCGGCCGACCTCGACGCCGTCCATCATCTGGTAGAAGCCCTGGCCCTTGCCGGCCTCGCCGCCGAGGATCGACGAGGCGGGGACGCGAGCGCCCTCCATGACCATCTCGGTCGTCTCGACGCCCTTGTAGCCCATCTTCTCGATCTTGCCGGGGATGGTGATCCCCTGGGCCGTCTGGCCGAAGCCCGGCTCCTTCTCGACGAGGAACGTCGTCATGTTCTTGTAGACCGAGTCGGCGCCCTCGTCGGTCTTGACCAGGGTCGCGATGAGCCCGGCGCGCGCGCCGTTGGTGAGCCACATCTTCTGGCCGTCGAGGACGTACTCCTCGCCGTCCTTGACCGCCTTGCTCTTGATGGCGGAGACGTCGGAGCCGCAGTTGGGCTCGGACATCGAGAAGCCGCCGCGCAGCTCACCGGTCGCCATGAGCGGGAGCAGGCGCTCCTTCTGCTCCTGGGTGCCGTGCTGCTTGAGCATGTAGGCCACGATGAAGTGGGTGTTGATGACGCCGGAGACGCTCATCCAGCCGCGGGCGATCTGCTCCACGACCAGGGCGTAGGTCAGCAGCGACTCGCCGAGGCCGCCGTACTCCTCCGGGATCATGAGCCCGAACAGGCCCATCTCCTTCATGCCGTCGACGATCGCGTCCGGGAACTCGTCCTTGTGCTCGAGGTCCGTGGCGTACGGCAGGATCTCCTTGTCGACGAAGTCCTTGACCGTGCTCAGGATCTCCTGCTGGACCTCGGTCAGGCCCTCGGTGGCGGCCAGGCGTCCCATGTCGCTCCTCGTCGTAGCGGATGTCGTCCGAGTGTCCCACCGCGGCACCCCCGCGAGCCAGCCGGGGAGCGTGGGATCGATCACGGCGATCTGCGGGTAGCGACGCCTCGTGGCCTCCCCTCTCGTGACCGTCGGCTCCGCTGCCGTCCGCGCTGCCAGCATGGTCCGCGGCGAGCGCGTCATCCACCCCCGCGGCCGCACCCTGACCGGACGGCTGACCGTGACCGGCGGCAGCGGCACCGGCGCGCCGCTGCTGGACGCTCCCGGGTCGTACGACGTGCTGGCCCGCTTCTCTCGCTCGGCCGGCCTGCCCGAGCCGCTGCCGGACGTGCTCGGCCTCGCGGTCCGCGTCCTCCACGCGCACGGTCCCGGTGCGCACCAGGACCTGCTGCTCGACTCCTCCCGGCCCGAGCCCCTGGTCAGGCGCTTCCCGTGGATCGGCCGCGACCACCTCGGCTGCCTCTACTGCTCGCTGCTGCCCTACGACGTGGCGGGCTCGCACCTGCTCGTCGGCGCCCGCGGGCTGCCCGGTCAGGGTGCGGCTCCCCTGTCGCGGCTGCCGGACGAGGTCGGCGTGGAGCTGCTGATCGCGACCGCGCACGGCCCGTGGCGGCCGTGGGGGGTGCTGCGCACGACCGGCGAGGCACCGGCGCCGCTCGGTCGCGAGACCCGCTTCAACCCGTGGACCACCGGGGGCGGCATCCGCCCCGCCGGCCCGCTGCAGCAGTGGCGGAGGGGGGCGTACGACGCCTCGCACGTCGCGCCGGACGAGACCTAGAGGGACGTCCCCGCCAGCAGGAAGGCGTTCAGGGCGATGACCAGCCCGGCGACGACCCAGGCCGCCGCGGTCGTGGTCGACCGGTTGACGAGCTCGCCCATGACGTCGACCCGCCGGGTCAGCAGCACCAGCGGCACCAGCGCGAACGGGATGCCGAAGCTCAGCACCACCTGGCTGAGCACCAGCGCCTGCGTGGGGTCGACCCCGATGGCCAGCACCACGAGGGCCGGCGCCATCGTGATCGCCCGCCGCAGCGTCAGCGGGATCCGCCGCTGCAGGAAGCCCTGCATCACGACCTGACCGGCGTACGTCCCGACGCCTGACGACGCGAAACCGCTTGCCAGCAGGGCGATCGCGAAGGCGAAGGCCACGGGTGCGCCGGCCACGGCGTCGAGCGCAGCGTGCGCGCCCTCGAGGGTGTCGACGCCGTCGAGCTCGCGGTCGGAGAAGAGCCGCGCGGCGAGGACCAGCATCGCCAGGTTGACCAGCCCGGCCAGGCCCATGGCCAGCACGACGTCGGCGCGCTGCGAGCGGAGCAGGACGCGCTTCTCCACGGCGTCCACGGGGCGGATCCGGTCCTGCGTGAGCGCGCTGTGCAGGTAGATCACGTGCGGCATCACGGTCGCGCCGAGGATGCCGGTGGCGAGCAGCACGCTGTCGACGCCCGCGAAGGACGGCACCAGCCCGGCGGCGAGCTCGCGGCCGTCGACGCCGGCGCGCAGCGTGCTGAAGACGAAGCCGAGGGCGATGACGGCCAGCAGCCCGGCGATCGCGAGCTCGAACGGGCGGTAGCCCTTCCCCTGCAGGGCGAGCAGCCCGAACGCGACGACCGCGGTGACGGCCCCGCCGGTCAGCAGCGGCAGGCCGAAGAGCAGGTTGAGCGCGATCGCGCCGCCGATGACCTCGGCCAGGTCGGTCGCCATCGCGACGAGCTCGGCCTGCACCCAGAGCCCGCGGGTGACCGGGCGCGGGAAGTGCTCCCGGCAGAGCTCGGGCAGGTTGCGCCCGGTGGCCAGGCCGATCTTGCCCGACAGCGACTGGATGAGCATCGCCATGAGGTTGGCCGTGACGATGACCCAGGCCAGCAGGTAGCCGAACTCGGCGCCCGCCGAGACGTTGGTGGCGAAGTTGCCCGGGTCCACGTAGGCGATCGCGGCGACGAAGGCAGGACCGAGCAGCGCGACCGGCCCGCGCACCGGACCGAGTCGTCGTACGCGCTGCAGGTCGGTCGTCACTCGACCGGGACGCTCGGGGTCGTGCTGCTGCGGATGACCAGGGCGAGCCCGGCCAGCAGCAGGACGGCGGCCGGGATCGCCAGCAGCGGCGGGGTCTGGCCGAGGAAGACCGCGGCGATGAGCGCAGCCCCGGGGATCTCCAGCAGCACCGCGAGGCTGACCACGGTGGCGCTGGTGGAGCGCAGCACCCGGTTGAACAGCGAGTGCCCGAGCAGCTGCGCGCCGGCGGTCAGCGCGGCCAGCTTCAGCCAGGTCTCGCCGTCGTAGCCGGCCAGCTGCTGGCGCCCGGCGACGCACGCGACGAGCAGGAGCAGCGCGGTCGTGGAGTAGCAGAGGAAGGTGTAGGTCGTCGTCGAGACGCTGCGGCGGACCTCGCTGCCGGCCACGACGTACGCCGCGGCGAAGACGCCGCCGGCCAGCGCGAGCAGGTCACCCGCGAGGGCGCGGGCGCTGGTCTGCAGGTCGACGCCGGTGAGCAGCACCACCCCGGACATCGCCACGGCGATGCCGATCCAGACCGCCCGGCTCACCGGGACGCCTCGGGATCGGGAGATCAGGGCGGCCCATACCGGCTGCGTCGCGACCAGGGCCGTGGCGGAGGCGACGCTCGTGTAGTCGAGGGCCGGGATCCAGGTGGCGAAGTGCAGGGCGAGCAGCACCCCGGCGAGGGCGGCCAGCCGGCGCTCGCGCCGGTCGAGGCCCGCCAGCTCCGCGCGGCAGCGCAGCAGGACCACCGGCAGCAGCACCCCGGACGCCATCGCGTTGCGCCAGAACGCGATCGCCAGCGCGGGCGCGGCGGTCGCGGCGATGAGCGGTCCGGAGGTGCTGACCGCGACGATCGCGACCGCCATCAGCGTGGCGTCCCCCGTCGACGGCCGCCCGACCCCGGGCAGCTCGGCGCGCGGGGTGGAGGTCACCGGATGCAGTCTGCCGTGGCAGGGTCGGCCGCATGCCGTCGCCCACGCTGATCGCCGAGGCGACCCGCCGCTCGGGCGCGGTCTGGGTCGAGGGGTCGCTGGTCTGGCACCTCTGGCACGACGGCGCGATGTACCTGGTCGGTGGCGGCCCGGAGCAGCCGCTGCCGGTGGGAGCGGGCGGCCGGGCGCGCGTCGTCGTACGCAGCAAGGCGTCGCAGGCGGGCGTGGTCGTGGAGTGGGACGCCGACGTGACGTCGGTGGCGCCCGGCTCGGAGCTCTGGGCGGAGGTCGTGCCGCTGCTGGCCGCCGAGCGGCTCAACGCCCCGCCCGGGGTGGTCGACCGCTGGGCGGCGGAGTGCGTCGTGCTGCGGTTCTCCCCGGCCTGACCCTGTGTGCGCTTGTCCGCCCGCAGCAACATCATCGAGGCTTGTTGATGTTGCTGTCGGCGTACAAGCGGGACACGTCAGGGGCGGCGGATGCGTCCGGTCGCCACCGGGACCACGCCGCCGCGCACGGAGGCCGACACCGCCGTACCACCCGCCGCGACGACCGAGCCGTCCAGCCGCGACGGTCGGCCCATCTCGACGCCCTGGTGCACCGTGTAGTCGCCGCCCTCGGGCAGCAGCCCGGCCGCGACCAGGAAGACGCCGAGCCCGAGCGCGGCCGAGCCGGTCGCCGGGTCCTCGGGCACGCCCACGCCGCCGGCGAAGACCCGGCACGCCGCGACCTCGCCGTCCCAGGCGAAGACCGACACCCCTGCGCCGTCCAGCGCCCGCAGCGCCGGCACGTCCGGCGCGCAGCGCGCGAGGGAGTCGCGCCCCACGAGCAGGTACGAGAACTCCAGCCCGGTGCCGGCCCGTCGCGGCTCCACGCCGATCAGGTCGCGCGCCGTGAGCCCCACCGCGCGCAGCAGCGGGCCTGCGTCGACCGGCCCGCTGCAGGTCGGCGAGCCGCCGGTCAGCGCCACCGGGCCGCCCTCCGGCGTCACCGTCAGCGCCAGTCGCCCGGCGCCGCAGGACTGCACCACCGGACCGGTCGGCAGCAGCCCCCGCGAGGCCAGCACCCACGCCGCCCCGATCGACGGGTGCCCGGCGAAGGGCAGCTCCGTCGACGGCGTGAAGATGCGCAGCCGGTAGTCGGCGCCGTCCTCGGCCGGCAGCGGGAACGCCGTCTCCGACAGGTTGAACTCCCGGGCCAGCGCCTGCAGCTGCTCGGTCTCGAGGTCGTCCGCCCCGAGCACGACCGCCAGCGGGTTCCCCGCGAAGGCGCGGTCGGTGAAGACGTCGACGACCTCGTACTCCAGCTCGGTCACGGCATCGTCATCCCGCCGTCGACCGGGAGCGTGATGCCGGTGACGTACGACGCGGCCTCCGATGCGAGGAAGACCCCGACGGCGGCGAGCTCCATGGGGTCGCCGAGGCGGCCCGCGGGGGTGATCGCCTTGACGAACTCCGCCTCCTTCGGGTCCATCTCGTCGGTCATCTCGGTCGGGAAGTAGCCGGGGGCGATCGCGTTGACGCGGATGCCCTTGCGGCCGGTCCACTGCGCGGCGAGGTCGCGGGTGAGCCCGATCAGCCCGGCCTTCGAGGCGGCGTAGGCGGCCTGCGGGAGCGCGCCGGGGTGCAGGCCGAGGACGCTGCTGATGTTGATGATCGTGCCGCCGTTGATCGCCGCGCGGGCGAAGGACTGCGCCATCCAGTAGGCGCCGTTGAGGTTCACGTCGACGACCCGCAGGAACTCCGCGGGGGTCTCGCGGGTGGCCGGCTTGGCCCAGCCGAGCCCGGCGTTGTTCACCAGCACGTCGACCCGGCCGAAGGTGTCGACCGCCTTGTCGACCAGCCGCTGGCACTGCTCCGGGTCCGTCACGTCGGTCTGCTCGTAGGCGTAGCGCCGGCCGGCCGCCTCGACCAGCGCGCCGGTCTCGGGGAGGCGGTCCACCCGGCGCGCGCCGAGCACCAGGTCGGCGCCGGCCTCGGCGAACGCCTGCGCGAAGGCCACGCCCAGCCCGGAGGACGCACCGGTGACGATGACGACCTGGTCGTCGAGGCGGAAGCGGTCGAGGACGGTCACAGGGGCTCCTTCTAGAACGGCGTTCGGTCTCCCCGATCGTGCCCCACACGCGCGGCGCGCACCTCCGCCGGGACCGGTCCGCCATGATGGGCCCATGTCCACGGCCACCCGCGTCTTCGTCGCACGGGTCGCCGGGCTGCCCGTCTTCGACCCCAACGGCGACCAGGTCGGCCGGGTGCGCGACGTCGTCGTCGGGCTGCGCATCGGCAGGGACGCCCCCCGGGTGCTCGGCCTCGTGGTCGAGATCCAGGCCCACCGGCGGATCTTCGTCCCCATCGGGCGGGTCAACACGATCGACCCCGAGGCGGTCGTCCTCACCAGCGGCACCGTCAGCCTGCGCCGGTTCGACAAGCGGGCCGGCGAGACGCTGGTGCTGGCCGAGCTGCTCGACCGGCGGGTCTCGCTGCACGCCACCGGCGAGGAGGTCACGGTCCTCGACATCGCCATGGAGCAGATGCGCACCGGCGACTGGCTGATGACCCGGGTCGCCGTGCGGCCGACCTCCACCGGCGGCCTGCGCGGCCGGCGCCGGGGCGAGGTGCGCCAGCTCAACTGGGACGAGGTGAGCGGCTTCTCCCTGCCCGAGGACGGTCAGGGAGCGGCCAACCTGCTGGCCGTCTTCGAGAAGCTCCGCCCGGCCGACCTCGCCGGGGTGCTGCACGACCTGTCCGGCAAGCGCCGGCACGAGATCGCCGCCGCGCTCGACGACGAGCGGCTCGCCGACGTCCTCGAGGAGATGAGCGAGGAGGAGCAGGTCGAGCTGCTCGGCGGGCTCGAGGACGAACGCGCCGCCGACGTGCTGGAGGCGATGGCGCCGGACGACGCGGCCGACCTGCTCGGCGAGCTGCCGGCCGAGGAGGCCGAGCGGCTGCTCGAGCTGATGGAGCCCGACGAGGCCGGGCCGGTCCGCAGCCTGCTCGCCTACAGCGACGACACCGCCGGCGGGCTCATGACGCCCGAGCCGGTGATCCTGCCCCCGAACGCCACCGTCGCCGAGGCGCTGGCCATGATCCGCAACGCCGACCTCTCGCCCGCGCTCGCGGCGCAGGTCTACGTGGTGCGCCCGCCGTACGAGACGCCGACCGGCCGCTACATCGGCACCGCGCACTTCCAGCGGATGCTGCGCGAGCCGCCGAGCTCGCTCATCAGCGCCGTGGTCGACACCGACATCAGCCCGCTCAACCCCGACTGCCCGCTCAGCGACGTGACGCGGCACCTCGCGTCGTACAACCTCGTCGCGGTCCCGGTCGTCGACTCCGAGCAGCGGCTGCTCGGCGCGGTCACCGTCGACGACGTGCTGGACCACGTCCTGCCGCAGGGCTGGAGAGACCACCGGGAGACGACCGGTGGCTGAGCGGACCGTCCGCCGCGTGCGGCTGGACACCCCGATGGAGCGCGGCGCGCGCCGGCCGCACTACGACCCGGAGGCCTTCGGCCGGGTGTCCGAGCGGATCGCGCGGTTCCTCGGGACCGCGCGCTTCCTCGTCTACATGACGGTCTTCATCATCGTCTGGATCGTCGTCAACATCACGCCGATCGCCTTCGACCCCTACACCTTCACCTTCCTGACGCTGCTGCTGTCGCTGCAGGCGTCGTACGCCGCACCGCTCATCCTGCTGGCCCAGAACCGGCAGGCGGACCGCGACCGGATCAGCCTCGACGAGGACCGCGCGACCAGCGAGCGGCTGCAGGCCGACGTGGAGTACCTGAGCCGGGAGGTCGCGAGCCTCCGGCAGGCGCTCGGCGAGGTGGCGACCCGCGACTTCCTGCGCACCCAGCTGCGCGAGGTCACCGAGGAGGTCGTGGCACGCACCCGGGCCGGCGACGAGGAGGACCCGGGCACCACCGACCCGGCCGGCCGGCGCGAGCGCGAGGAGCGCGAGCGGCGCGCCGAGCGCAAGAAGCGCCGCAAGGACGAGCGCGGGACCGAGGAGCGCCCGGACCTGGGCGAGCCCTTCGTCGGGGAGGACGACCACGGGTGAGGCGCCCGATCGAGCGAATCGGCCGGACGGGCTTCACCCGTACGGCCGAGTGGCCGATGAACCTCGGGTGACCGTGTCCTCCACCGCCGACGACCTCGCCCGCGCCGACGACGGCGAGCTCGAGCCGGCCATCGTCCCCGCGCAGTCCAAGGACCGCCGGCGGATCGGCGAGGTGCTCGTCGAGCAGGGCCTGCTCACCGAGGAGCAGCTCAAGAGCGCCCTCGCCGAGCAGGGCAGCAGCCCGCCCGGGCAGCCGCGCCGCAAGCTGGGCGCCGTCGTCATCGCCCTCGGCCTGGCCACCGAGCGCGAGGTCGCCCAGGCGCTGGCCGAGGCGCTCGGCCTGCCGCTCGTCGACCTCGGCCGCACCATGGCCCAGCCCGAGGCGGTCCGCCTGCTGCCGCGCCCCGTGGCCGAGCGGGCCGGCGTGCTCGTGCTCTCCACCGAGCGCGACGGCGCCAAGATCACCGTCGCCACCAGCGACCCGACCAACGTGGTCGCCCTCGACGACGTCAAGCTCTACACCGGCGCCGCCGAGCTCGTCGTGCTCGTCGCCACCGACAGCCAGGTCCGCGACCACCTCGCCCGCTCGTGGTCGCTGTCCGAGGACTCCAGCGACGTGCACACCCTCTTCGAGGGGATGGACGCCGCCGAGGAGCAGGTCGAGGACGCCTCGGCCCAGGGTGTCGAGGCCGCGCCGATCGTCCGGCTGGTCGACGTGGTGCTCGCCGACGCCGTGCGGGCCCGCGCCTCCGACGTGCACGTCGAGCCGCAGGCCGGCGAGCTCCGCATCCGCTACCGCGTCGACGGCCTGCTGCGCGACGTGATGACCGTCCCGCGCAACGCCACCTCCGCCACCGTCAGCCGCATCAAGATCGTCTCCGGCCTCGACATCGCCGAGCGGCGCCGCCCGCAGGACGGCCGGGCCAAGCTCACCGTCGACGGCATGACGATCGAGGCCCGCATCTCGACCCTGCCGACGCTGCACGGCGAGAAGGTCGTCATCCGCTTGCTCCCCCGCGCCGACAACGTGCCGGTGCTGGCCAAGACCGGCCTCACCCCGTCGCAGTCCGAGCTGCTCGGCAACGCGCTGACCCAGTCGCAGGGCCTGATCCTCATCACCGGCCCGACCGGCTCCGGCAAGACCAACACCCTCTACGCCGCGATCCAGCAGGTCAGCACCCCGGACCGCAACATCGTGACGCTCGAGGACCCGATCGAGATCCAGGTGCGCGGCATCACCCAGGTGCAGGTGCACGAGCGGTCCGGGCTCACCTTCGCCCGCGGCCTGCGCTCGATCCTGCGCCAGGACCCCGACATCGTGCTGGTCGGCGAGGTCCGCGACCAGGAGACCGCCGAGCTGGCGCTGAAGGCCTCGCTCACCGGCCACCTGGTCCTGACGACCCTGCACACCAACGACGCGGTCGCCGCGGTGACCCGCCTGGTCGACATGGGCATCGAGCCGTTCCTCGTCGCCTCCTCGCTGTCGCTCGTGGTCGCCCAGCGGCTGGTGCGCCGGCCGTGCGAGGCCTGCGCAGCGCCGTACGTCCCCTCTCCCCGCACCCTGCAGATGCTGGGCATCACCGAGGCCGACCTCGAGGGCGCGACGCCGAAGCGGGGCAAGGGCTGCGCGGAGTGCGCCGGCACCGGCTACCGCGGCCGGATGGGCGTCTTCGAGGTGCTGCCGATCACCGCGCAGCTGCGCTCCGTGCTGCTCACCACCCCGACCGAGGCCGCCATCGGCGCCGCCGCCCGCGCCAACGGGATGCTGACGCTGCGCGCCTCCGCGCTGGCCGCCGCGCGAGTCGGCGAGACGACGTACGAGGAGGTGCTCCGCGCCACCACGGTCGACACGGTGGAGGGGCACCGCTGCCCGACCTGCGCCCGCGCGCTGGCCGACGACATGGTGTGCTGCCCCTGGGACGGCACGGCCGTCGGCGAGAACCGCTGCGGCGGCTGCGACAAGCGGGTCGACCCGGAGTGGCGCACCTGCCCCTACTGCCGCACCGCCCTCGCCGGCCCGCCGGTGGAGCCGGTCGTCGAGAGCGGTCCGCTGCCGCGGCTCCTCGTCGTGGACGACGAGCCCGCGGTCTGCGCCTTCATCGAGGCCGCGCTGGACGGGTCGGCCGAGGTCACCTCCGTCGGCACCGCCGAGGAGGGGCTGGCCGAGGCCGGCACGGGCCGCTACGACGTGCTGCTCGTCGACAACGGGCTGCCGGACCTCACCGGCATCGAGCTGATCCGCCTGCTCCGGCAGGACCCGGTCACGCTGACCACCCCGATCGTGCTGTTCACCGGCAGCGCCTCGGCCGAGGTCGAGCGCGACGCCCGGCGGGCCGGCGCGGAGGACTACCTCGCCAAGCCGGTCGAGCCGATGCTGCTCGAGGAGCGGGTTCTCGGCCTGATCAACGCGCGCACCCGGACCGCCTAGGTCAGGGCCCGCAGCAGCGCGGCGGTCACCGCCGCGCCGCCGATCACGAGCAGGAACGGCGCGCGTACGGCGAGCAGGCCCGCGGCGACGGCCAGCCCGGCCGCGCGCGCGTCCAGGGCCAGCCGCCCGTCGGTCCCGAACGCCTGCACCGCGACCAGCGCGGCCAGCAGGGCGACGGGCATCAGCGCGGCCGCGCGCTGCAGCCGCTCGTGCTCCAGCCAGTGCCGGGGCAGCGACCAGCCCGCCTGCTTGAGCAGGGCGCAGCCGACCGCGGCGAGCAGGATCGGGGTCCAGCTCATCAGCGGGACCTCAGCAGCGGCAGCACCGCGAGCCCGGCCAGCAGCACCGGCACCCCGGCCGGGACGAACGGCAGCGACACCAGCGCGACGAGGGCGCCGGCGCCGGCGAGCGCCAGCGAGTCGCGGGACCTCAGCTGCGGCCACAGCAGCGCGAGGAAGGCCGCGGGCACCAGGGCGTCGAGGCCGAGCGCGGCGGGGTCGCCGAGCTGCGCGGCGCCGAGCGCGCCCAGCAGCGTCATCGTGTTCCAGACGACGAAGACGGTGCCGCCGGTGGCCCAGAAGGCCGTGCGCGCGTAGCCGGCCGGGGCAGCGACCCCCATGCCGGTCGACTCGTCGATGGTGAGCTGCGCGGCCACCAGCCGTCGGACCCCGCGTTCCGGGGCGAGCGCGCTCATCCGCACGCCGTAGAGCGCGTTGCGCGAGCCGAGCAGGAGAGCGCCCGCCACGGCGGACGCGGCGCTGCCGCCCGCGCCGAGGACGCCGGCGAGCGCGAACTGGGAGGCTCCGGTGAACATCAGCAGCGAGAGCACGCAGGCCTGCGCGGTGGAGAGCCCGGCCGTGATCGCCGCGGCCCCGAACGTCGCGCCGTACAACCCGACCGCGGCTCCCAGGCCGTAGGCGTCGCGCAGGACCGAGCGGCGCGTGGGGTCAGGCGTCAGCGCAGGGGTCCTCGGGCAGCGGGGCGTCGCCGACCACCTTGTCGAGCAGCGCGCCGAGCGTCGCGATCTCGTCGGAGCTGAGCCGCCCCGTGACGTGCTCCGCGACGCCGCGGCGGTGCGTCGGCCAGGCCGTCTCGAGCTTGGCCAACCCGGCGTCGGTGAGGACCGCGAGGGTGCCGCGGGCGTCGCTCGGGCAGGCCTCGCGGGCGATCCAGCCGTCGCGCTCGAGCCGGTCGGCGAGCCGGGTCAGCCCGGAGCGGGAGAGCAGCACGCGCTCGGCGAGCTGGGTCATCCGCAGCCGCCGGTCGGGCGCCTCCGAGAGCTGCACGAGCACGTCGTACGACGCCAGCGGCAGGTCGTGCTCGGCCACCAGCTCGGCCTCGAGCCGGCGGGTCACCGTCGCGTGCGCGCGCAGGAAGGCGCGCCAGGCGTGCAGCTCGGTGGGGGTGAGGCCCCGTGGCGCGTCCTGCACGGTCATGGGGGCCATCGTAGTTGCGCGTGCATCCATCGGACCCGTGTTCGGCCGCTTCCGTGGCCGGTCCTAGCCTGGGAGCCGTGCGATCTCCCAAGGACTTCTTCCGCCCCCTGGCCGTCGGCGCTCCCGAGCCGCTCCGCGAGATCCCGTGGCGCCCGTCGCGGATGATCCACTTCTTCGACCCGTCGAACCCCAAGATGGTGTCGAAGGTGCCGGACCTCGCGACGAAGGTCGACGTGCTGCTCGGCAACCTCGAGGACGCGATCCTCGCCTCGAACAAGGAGGCCGCCCGGGCCGGGCTGGTCGAGGTGGCGAAGACCGCCGACCTCGGCGACTGCCAGCTGTGGACCCGGGTGAACTCCCTGGACTCCCCCTGGGTCCTCGACGACCTCACCACCCTGGTCACCGAGGTCGGCGACAAGCTCGACGTGATCATGGTGCCGAAGGTCGAGGGGCCGGAGGACATCCACTACGTCGACCGGCTGCTCGCGCAGCTCGAGGCGCGCGGCGGCGTCTCCCGGCCGATCCAGGTGCACGCGATCCTCGAGACCGCGTCCGGCGTCTCGCGGGTCGAGGAGATCTGCCAGGCCTCCCCCCGCATGCAGGGCATCTCGCTCGGCCCGGCCGACCTCGCGGCCGACCGGCGGATGAAGACCACCCGGGTCGGCGGCGGGCACCCGGGGTACCTCGTCCGGCAGGACCCCGCTGGGGAAGGCGTCGAGCGCGCGACCTACCAGCAGGACCTGTGGCACTACACCGTCGCGCGGATGGTCGACGCCTGCGTGCAGGCCGGGATCTACGCCTACTACGGGCCGTTCGGCGACATCAAGGACACGGTCGCCTGCGAGGACCAGTTCCGCAACGCCTACCTGCTCGGCTGCGTCGGCACCTGGACGCTGCACCCGGTCCAGGTCGACATCGCGCGCCGCGTCTTCTCGCCGCCGGCCGAGGACGTCGCCTGGGCGAAGAAGGTCGTCGAGGAGATGCCCGAGGGCGGCGCCGGCGCGGTCATGATCGACGGCAAGATGCAGGACGACGCGACGTACAAGCAGTGCCAGGTCGTGCTGCGCCTCGCGCAGGACCTGGCCGCGCGCGACCCCGAGCTGAAGGAGCTGTACCAGCTGTGAGCGTCCTGCGTTCCGTCCTCTACATGCCGTCGTCCAACGCCCGCGCGCTGGAGAAGGCCAAGACCCTCCCGGCCGACGCGATCATCTTCGACCTCGAGGACGCCGTCGCTCCCGACGCCAAGGAGGACGCGCGTGCGCAGGCGTGCGCGGCGGTCGCCTCCGGCGAGTACGGCAAGCGCACGCTGACGATCCGCTGCAACGGGCTGGACACGCCGTGGGGGGCTGACGACCTCGCGGCTGCGGCCGCTGCGCGCCCCGACGCCGTGGTGATCCCGAAGGTCAGCGGACCGGACCACCTGGCTGAAGTCGCGGCGGCGGTCGGTCCGGACACCCGGATCTGGGCGATGGTCGAGACGCCGTCGGCGATCTTCGCGGTCCGCGAGATCGCGGCGCACCCGCAGGTGGACGTGCTCGTCATGGGCACCAACGACCTGGCCAAGGAGCTGCGCGCCTCGCTGGTCCCCGGCCGCGCGCCCTTGCTGCCGCACCTCGCGACGGCGCTGCTGGCCGCCCGCGAGGCCGGCATCGAGATCCTCGACGGGGTCTACAACGACGTGAAGGACGCCGACGGATTCGAGGCGGAGGCCCGGCAGGGCTTCGAGATGGGCTTCGACGGCAAGACGCTCGTGCACCCGTCGCAGGTCGAGCCGTGCAACGCCGTGTGGGCGCCCTCCGAGTCCGACGTGGACCACGCCCGCCGGGTGATCGAGGCCTTCGAGGAGGCCTCGCGCGAGGGCCGCGGGGTGGTCACCGTGGACGGCCGGATGATCGAGAACCTGCACGTCGACAACGCCCGCCGGACGCTCGCCACCGCCGAGGCCATCGCCGCCCTGAGCTGAGCCGAGTCCACTACCCCGCCCGAACCGCGGGGCTCCACGCGGGCCCGCGCCGCGGTTCGGGCGGGGTGGTGGGCACGAGCGCGGACGTACGATGAGGAGCGCCTGCGCGCCCGCCACCGAAGGACTCCCTTGACCACTGCACTGCCCACTGACGAGCAGCTGACCGCGGCGCTCTCGACCGTGATCGACCCCGAGATCCGGCGGCCGGTGACCGAGCTCGGCATGGTCAAGTCAGCCGTGGTCGACCCCGACGGCACCGCCCGCGTCGGCATCTTCCTGACCGTCAGCGGCTGCCCGATGAAGGACACCATCACCGAGCGGGTGACCACGGCGGTGGGCGCTCTCCCCGGCGTCGAGCGCGTCGAGGTCGAGCTCGACGTGATGAGCACCGAGCAGCGCCAGCAGCTGCAGACGCTGCTCCGCGGCGACAACCCGGTGCGCGAGATCCCCTTCGCCCAGCCCGGCTCGCTGACCAAGGTCTTCGCGGTCGCCTCCGGCAAGGGCGGCGTCGGCAAGTCGAGCGTCACGGTCAACCTGGCCGCCGCGATGGCGCAGAAGGGCCTGAACGTCGGCGTGCTCGACGCCGACATCTACGGCTTCAGCGTGCCCCGCATGCTCGGCGTGACGCACCGGCCGACGCAGGTCGAGTCGATGATCATGCCGCCGTCGGCGCACGGCGTGAAGGTCATCTCGATCGGGATGTTCACCAAGGACAACACCCCGGTCGTCTGGCGCGGGCCGATGCTGCACCGGGCGCTCCAGCAGTTCCTGGCCGACGTCTACTGGGGCGACCTCGACGTGCTGCTCATGGACCTCCCGCCCGGCACCGGCGACGTCGCGATCTCGGTGGCGCAGCTCGTCCCGAGCGCGGAGATCCTGGTGGTCACCACCCCGCAGCTGGCCGCGCAGGAGGTCGCCGAGCGCGCCGGCTCGATCGCGCTGCAGACCCACCAGCGCATCGCCGGGGTCGTCGAGAACATGAGCTACCTCGAGTGCCCGCACTGCGACGAGAAGATCGACGTCTTCGGCTCCGGCGGCGGACAGGCCGTCGCCTCCTCGCTGACGACCCGGCTCGGCGCGCAGGTGCCGCTGCTCGGCCAGGTGCCGATCGACGTACGCCTGCGCGAGGGCGGCGACAGCGGTCAGCCGCTGGTGCTGTCCGACCCGGATGCCTCGGCGTCCAAGGTGATGCTCGAGATCACCGAGGCCCTGTCGGGCAAGCCCCGTGGCCTCGCCGGCATGAGCCTGGGCCTGTCCCCCGCCAAGCGCGCCTGACCGGCCCGTCGTCCGCGCTGATCATCCGCACGATCGCCGTCCTCAGCGGCGGCGACGCCTTCCTACGACGGCGATGCTGCGGATGATCAGCGAGGACTGAGCAGCAAGACCTAGGTCGTCTCGGGGTCCCAGGGGGCCGGCTCGCCGTCGGCGAGCGGTGCCCCCGCCCGGGTGCGCGGGCGACCGACGGCCGGGTCGAGGTCGTCGTCGTCGCTGAAGAGGTGCTTCTGCACGAAGGTCCGCGGGTGCAGCGAGGCGAGGTCGACGTCGCCCAGCTCCGGACCGAACTCGCTCTTGAGGTCGTCGGTCATGCCCTTGACGTAGAGGCGGATCCTGCGCAGCGACTTCCCCGCGTCGGCCGCCATCCCGGGCAGCCGGTCGGGCCCGAAGACGAAGAGCCCGAGCACGAGCAGTACGACGATCTCCCCCCACCCCAGGCTGTCGAACACGGGATCAGCCTAGGGCTCAGCGCCGCAGGTCCTGCAGCTCCACCGAGGCGGTGCGCTCCCGGCCGCCGCGCAGGTAGGTGAGCTCGACGGTGTCGCCGACCTTGTTGCTGCGGATCGCCAGGATCAGCTCGTCCACGCTCGAGATCTCCTCCCCGTCGACCGCGACGATCAGGTCGCCCGGCTCGAGGCCGGCCCGCCCCGCGCCGCCGCCGACGGTGAGCTCGCGGACCAGCGCGCCGTCCCGGTCCTCGCCGCTGACGGTCGTCGCCGAGACGCCGATCGAGGGGTGCGTCGCGCGGCCGGTGCGGATGATCTCCTCGGCGACCGAGCGCGCCTCGTCGATCGGGATCGCGAAGCCCACCCCGATCGAGCCGCCGGACTGCTCGCCGCCGAAGAGCCCGCCGCCGCCGAGGGTGGCGATCGCGGAGTTGATGCCGATCACCTCACCGCGCGCGTTGACGAGCGCGCCGCCGGAGTTGCCCGGGTTGATCGCCGCGTCGGTCTGGATGGCGTTGAAGAGCGGGTTGCGGGTGCCGTCCTCCGACGGGACGTCGACGGTGCGGTTGAGGGCGCTGACGATGCCGGTGGTGACGGTGCCGGACAGCCCGAGCGGCGAGCCGATCGCGATGACCGGGTCCCCGACGACGAGCGCCCGGGACTGGCCCAGCGAGGCCGCCGGCAGGTCGCGGTCGGTGCGCACCCGCAGCACGGCCAGGTCGGTGACCGGGTCGCGCCCGACGATGTCGGCCGAGAGCTCGCCCTCCGCCGCGTCCAGGGTCACCGTGATCTCGCCGCCGCTCGCCGCGGACTCGACCACGTGGTTGTTCGTGAGGATGTAGCCGTCGCTCCGGATGATCACGCCGGAGCCCGTGCCTCGCCCGCCCGCGCCCTGCACGGCGATGCTCACCGTGCTCTGCATGACCTTGGCGGCGATGCCGGCGACCGAGTCGGGTGCCCGGTCCACCGTCGCCGTGGTGCTGCCGCCACCCCCGAGCGACGCTCCGCTGTCGAGCAGCGAGCCGCCGTCGTCACCGGCACGGGCGCCGACCACGCCGCCGAACGCGCCCGCCACGAGGGCCGTCGCGAGCACCAGCGCCGCGGTGCCGAGCCCGCGGCGGTCCTTCTTCGGCGGCGGCGGGACGACCCCGCCCAGGGTGTCGGTCGGGTAGCCCCACGCCTGCGCCCCGGAGGGGAACGTCGCCTGCGTCGTCGGCCGGCTCCACGGGTCCACCGGAGGCGGCGGGGTGGGGCCGGCCTGCGCGGCGGTCGTCGTGCCGTACGCCGGCTGCGGGGTCGGCGACTCCGGCGCACCCCACTGGTCCTCCGCCGGGCGCGACCACCAGGGGCCGGGCGGCGGGGTCGCAGGGGTCTCGCGGGGGTCGGTCACGGGTCCTCCGGGGGAAGGTGCGGGGTTCACGGGATCCAGTCTTCCCCGCCGGGTGTGAAGTCCTCGTCAAGCGTCAGCCGAACGGGTTCAGCATCCCCCCGATGCGCCCGAGTCCGCGACTCAGCCGGGCGCGCAGCCCGTCCGCGGGCGCCTCGTCGCGGGGCAGCGCGGCCACGACCGCCTGCACCGCGGGGTCGGGGGCGTCAGACACCAGCGTCCAGACGACGCCTCCGCCGGACCACACGACGCGCTCAGGGGCCGCCCGGCGGATCCACACCGGCCGGCCGCCCACCGACTCCCGCGCGAAGCCGGCGGGAGCCGCCGTCCCGAGCCGCCCCTCCTGGGCGAACAGCGACAGCGTCGACAGCCCGTCGGTGTAGGCGAGGTGCAGCACCTCGCCGTCGCGACGGGTCTCGAAGAGACGGAACCCCTCGGGCAGCCGCTCCGGGACGTGCCAGCCGGCGGACCGCAGGTGCGCGACAGCCGCTGCCGACGGCCGCTCGGCGCCCGTCCGCGCGGCCATCGCCAGCACCGGCGCGTCCGGCGACGACGGCGACACCGACAGGTCGAGGAAGGCGCTGCTGCGCACCCGCCGCCCGGCGTCGTAGACCTCGCGCCGCAGCAGCACCCCCGTCTCCCGGTCCACCCAGAAGCGCCCGGCGAGAGCGCCGTCAGCGCGCCGCGCCTCGACGATCGTCGCGCTCCGCCCGGCGCAGCGGCCGGTGCCGGAGACGGCCAGGGAGTACGAGTCGGCCAGCCGGGCGAGCATCCGCGGGTCCAGGACGGCTCCGGGGGCGCTGGTGCCGTCGGTGGCCACCGACCCGCGCACCGGGTCGTGCTCGAGGTCGACCAGCGCGCTCCAGGAGGTGCCGGGGCGCCAGCTCGCGACGTACTGGGTGCCGGAGTAGGTCAGCCGGCGGCCCGCCTGCGCGGCCCGCTCGAGGAGGGCGACGGCGTGCGCCTCGGCGACCTCCGGGGCCTCGCGACCGGGGTCGACCGCGGCGAGCGCCGGCATCCCGGCGAGGGCGACCCCCGCGCCGACCGCCGCGACCAGCAGCCGGCGCCGGCTCACCGCCCGCTCACCCCTGCGCGGACGGCGCCGGGGACCTCGCTGGTGGTGTCGACGTGCTGCACCACGAAGGAGTCGGTGGCCGGGTCGACCGCCGTGGTCGGGGTGCGCGGCGGGCTGCCCAGCGCGATCGCGACGACGCCGAGGGCGGCGACGGCGGACCCCACGGCGGTACGACGCCGCAGTCCCCGCCGGCGGCTCGCGGGACGGCCCGCGCGCGGTCCGGACGGCGGGCGCAGGGTGACCGGTCCGGCGGGGCGGAGCGGTCCGCGGGAGGCGCGGTCGGTGCCGGGCACCGGGAGCGCCAGCAGCCGGGCGGAGAGGTCAGGGGGTGGGACCGGCGCGCTCGCGAGCGAAGCGAGGGAGGCCTTCAACCGGCGCTGCGCCTCCACCTCGGCGCGGCACTGCTCGCAGTGCGCCAGGTGGCGCTGGGCCCGCTCCCGGTCGGCGTGGCCGAGCTCGCCGTCGACGAGCGCGGCCGCCTTCTCCCCGAGGCAGGCGCTGCTCACGGCTGGTCCTGCGCAGGCGCCCGGTGGGCGAGGGCGGCGCGGAGCTGGGAGCGCCCGCGGTGGATGCGGCTGCGTACGGTCCCGATCTTGATCCCCAGCGTCGCGGCGATCTCCTCGTACGACAGGCCCTCCAGGTCGCACAGCACGACCGCAGCCCGGAAGTCCGGCGGCAGCGCGTCGAGGGCGGCCTGGACGTCGGAGTCGAAGTGGGTGTCGTCGTAGACCTGGGCGGGGCCGGGGCCGCTCGACGGCAGCCGCTCGGCGTCGTCGGGCAGCGCGTCGAAGCGGATGCGCGCCTTGCGGCGGACCGTGTCGAGGAACAGGTTGGTCGTGATCCGGTGCAGCCAGCCCTCGAAGGTGCCGGGGGTGTAGCTCGACAGCGACCGGAACACCCGGACGAAGACCTCCTGGGTCAGGTCCTCGGCGTCGTGCGGGTTGCCGGTCAGCCGGTAGGCCAGGCGGTAGACCCGCGCGGAGTGGGTGCGGACGACCTCGTCCCACGTGGGAGGAGCCCAGGGGAGGTCGGTGTCCACCACGCCTCCCGGGAGCTCAGGGACCCGTTCGAGCAGGTCCGCTCCTGACATGGTGCCCATCCTCCGCGTGAAGCGCACGTGAAGCGGCCGCCGACTGGTGACCGTCATCCGGGGTCAACGCGTGCGGCTCCTGGGGGGTTCCCCGTTAGGCTGCCGCCGAGCTCGTCTCCTCAAGCAGCTCGTCACCCCCAACACGGAGGCCGTCATCGAGTCGGGCAGCACGACCAAGGGCAAGGGTCCGCTGGAGGGCGCAGCGGTGGCGGAGTGGCTGGCCGGCTGGCAGCCCGAGGAGCCGCCGCTGCTGGCGGCGCGCCAGCGCGCGGCGGAGGTCGGGGTCGGCGCGGTCGACCCCGCGACCGGGCAGGC
>JAKFFB010000016.1:0-9119 GCA_036675425.1 Actinomycetales bacterium
GCTCCAGGTCGGGCGAGGTGCCGTCGAGCGCGTCCCCGCACTCGCAGGCCCGGTCCAGCGGCAGCGCCGCCAGCACGTCGAACAGCAGCGCGCGCAAGCGGTCGGTGTTCTGCTTGAACACCTCGAACACCTCCGCCTGCGTGACGTGGCCGCCGACCTCGATGCCCGCGTCGAGGTCGGTCACCAGGGCGAGCGAGGTGTAGCAGAGGGCCAGCTCGCGGGCGAGGACCGCTTCGGGGTGCCCGGTCATGTTGACCAGCGACCAGCCCTGCGCCGCGAACCACTGCGACTCCGCCCGGGTGGAGAACCGCGGCCCCTCGACGACCACCATCGTGCCGCCGTCGGTGACCTCCCAGCCGGCGGCGCGGGCGCGCTCCAGGCAGGTGGCCCGGCCGACCGGGCAGTACGGCTCGGCGAACGGGACGTGCACCGCGCCGGTCTCGTGGAAGGTCTGCGGCCGGCCGGAGGTGCGGTCGACCAGCTGGTCCGGCACGACCAGGGAGCCGGGACCGAGCGACGGCTGCAGGGCCCCCACCGCGCACGGCGCGACCACCTGCCGGACGCCCAGGCTGCGCAGCGCCCAGAGGTTCGCGCGGTACGGGATGCGGTGCGGGGGGAAGCGGTGGTCGCGGCCGTGCCGCGGGACGAAGGCGACCTGGCGGCCGCCGACGTCGCCGACGACCAGCGGATCGCTGGGTGGGCCGTAGGGGGTGTCGACGACGACCTCGTGCGCGCCGTCCAGCAGCGCGTAGAGGCCGGAGCCGCCGATGACGCCGATCGTGTGCACGCGTGCGCTCCCTGTCGCCGGACGAGGGAGCCGACCCTAGGGGCGGACCGCCCGGCGCGCCCGAGCGGGGCGCGCCGTCCACAGGACCGTCAGGCGGTCTTGCTCGCCGGGGTCGAGGAGGTCGTCGCCGCCGCGGGCGTGCTGCTGCTCTCGGTCTTGGCGGGCGTGCTGCTGGACTCGGTGGACGGCGTCGACTCCCCGCTGCTCGGGGCCTTGCCGCGGCTGTCGGTCTTGTAGAAGCCGGACCCCTTGAAGACGACGCCGACGGCGCTGAAGACCTTGCGCAGCGGGCCGCTGCACGCCGGGCAGTCGGTCAGCGGCGCGTCCGTGAAGGACTGCACGGCCTCCATGCGCTCGCCGCACGCGGTGCAGGCGTACTGGTACGTGGGCACGGTCTCCTCCTCCGGCGGTGCTGGCACTCGACACTGCTGAGTGCCAGTGTGCGGCACGCAGGCCCCTGCCGTCCAACGCCGGGTAGCGTCCGGGTGTTCGACAACAGGAGGCCCGATGGATCAGCGAGCCCCCAGCGTGGTGATGGCGACCGCGCGCGCCACCGGCCCGCACCTCACCGTGGCGGGCGATCTCGACGCGGACGGAGCCGCCCGGCTCCGCGCCCTGCTCGACGACGCCATCGCCCCCGGTGTCCGCCTGACGCTGGACCTCTCCCGCGTCACCTACGTGTCGGCGGCGGCGCTGACCCTGCTGGTGCAGGCCTACTGCCGGCTCCGTGACGGCGGCGGGGCGATGGCCCTGACCGACGCGTCGCCGTCGGTGATCCGCGTGCTGCGGATCAGCGGACTGCACCGCGTCCTGCAGGCCGAGCAGCAGCCCCCGCCCGCGGTCCACCAGCCGGACCGCGTCAGCGGCTAGTCCTCGAGCGGGACGACGATCTCCACCTTGCCGGTGTGCACGTCGTAGAGGCAGCCGACGACCGCGAGGTCCTTCGGGAGGTACGGGTAGCTCCGGATCCGCTGGACGTCCAGCCGCAGCGCGGTCGGCTGGTCCGGGATGGTGCGGAACTCCAGGCTCCGCGTGTCGAGCCCCGACTGCTCGAGGATCGCCTGGTGCGCCTCGTCGTCGGTGACCTTCGCCATCCGGCAGTCGAGGTGCTCGACCACCATCACGCGGTCCACGCCGAGCAGGTGCGTGGCGAGCACCAGGGTGCGCAGCACGTCGTCGGTGACGCGCCCGCCGGCGTTGCGCAGGATCTTGGCGTCGCCCTTGGACAGGCCGAGCATCTGCAGCGGCTCGATGCGCGAGTCCATGCAGGTCACCACGGCGAGCCCGCGGGCGGCCCTGCCCGCCAGGTCGCCGCTGGTGAACCGCGCGGCGTAGCTCTCGTTGGCTGCCAGCAGGTCCTCGAAGCCCGTGCTCCCAGGGGCCGTCGTCATGTGCTCTCTCCTTCTGTCTCCCGCAGCCTGACCAGGCCGCGGCTCGGTGTCACCAGGGCGTCCACAGGGGCGTCGTGCGGCTCGGCCGGCAGCTCCACCACCGACTCCCCGTCGTGCAGCAGCGCCACGACCAGTCCGCGTGCGCGCGGCAGTGCTCGGTCGTACGACCCTCCACCCCGCCCGAGCCGGTGCCCGGCGCGGTCGACGGCGAGGGCGGGCACGACGACGAGCGAGCAGTCGGCGACGGCGTCGCGACCCAGGCGGTCGCCGGCCGGCTCCAGCAGCCCGTGCGGGCCGGGCTGCACCCCGTCGGCGGCGCTCGCCCAGTCGAGGTCGCGGTCCGGCAGCAGCACGGGCAGCAGGACCCGTACGTCGCGGTCCGCGAGGGCGGCCAGCAGGGCGGCCGTGCCGGGCTCGGTGCCCACGGCGAGGTACGCCGCGACGGTGCTGCCGGCGGCGCCGTCGAGCAGCGGGAGCAGCGCCTCCACGGCGGCGGTCGCGGCCCGTGACCGCTCCTCGTCGCCGAGGGCGGCCCGGCGGGACAGCACCGCACGGCGCAGGGCCGGCTTGTCGGCTGGCCCACGAGTGCTGCTCACCGTGGGAGCATCGCAGTCGCACTGTCGGTGACCAGGAGCGGGGAGGTCCGGTGACGCTTCGCACGCGACTGGCCGCCGCGTTCGTCCTGGTCGTCCTGGTCCCGCTGCTCGTCGTGGTCGCCCTGGTCACCACGGCGCTGCCGACCGCGCTGCAGGAGCGGCAGGAGCAGGGGCTCACGTCGAGCAGCCGGCTGGCGGCGTCGGTGATCTCCGGCCTCTGCGACCGCGCCTCCGCGGCCGCCGAGGCGACGGCCCGGGCCGCGGCGGCGACGGAGTCGCTCGGCGACCTCGAGGGCACGCTCGACGAGCTGGTCCGCCGCGGGATCGCCGACGGCGTACGGGTGACCGGTCCGGACGGCCGCGGCGCCGCAGCCGGTGCCGCCCCGCCGGTCCCCGAGCGGGGCTGCCGCGCGGGTGGGATCGCCCGGGTGGGCGACGCCGTCCAGGTGGCTGCCGTCGTCGAGCTCGGCCGCCCGAGCGGCTCGCCGGGCACGCCCGCGGGGGCGGCGGTGGCCGGCTTCACCGTCGACGACGCCCTCGCCGACGCGCTGCGCGCCTCGGCCGGGGTCGGCCGGGTCGTCCTGCTGGCCGGGGGCCAGCCGGTCGCCGCCAGCAGCGAGATGCCTGACGACCTGCTCCGCGCCGCGCTCGCCGCCGGGGAGTCGCCCGTACGCCTCAACGGGACCGTCGCGGTGCTCACCGAGGCGCGGCCGGGCCAGCCGGTCGCCGTGCTGGTCAGCCAGGAGGAGGGCGAGGGGCCGGGCGTGCTGCCGCTGGCGCTCGCCGTCGCGGCCGGCGCGGTGGTGCTCGCGGTCGGCATCGCGCTGCTGCTCGCCCGCGCCACCACCCGCCCCCTCGACGAGCTGAGCGACGCCGCGGCCCGGGTCGCCGGCGGCGACCTCGACACGACGATCGAGGTGCGCTCCCGGGACGAGCTCGGCCGGCTGGCCGAGTCGTTCAACGGGATGACCGAGGAGCTGCGCGGCTACGTCGGGGCGCTGCAGGCCAGCCGCGACGAGCTGCAGGCAGGGGTCGCCCGGATCGGCGACACCCTGTCCGGCACGCACGACCTCGACCGGATCCTCACCGTCGTGCTCGAGACCGCGATGGCCTCGACCCGCGCCCGCGCCGGCGCCGTGCTGCTGCTCGGGGCGGACCGCACCGAGCTGGAGCTGGCGGTCAGCGAGGGCCTCGACGTCCCGGCCGACCTCCGGCTGCCGCTCGGCGTCGGCATCGCCGGCCGGGTCGCCAGCACCGGTGACCCGATCCGGGGGAGGGTCGGCGGCGACCTGCAGCCGGGTCCGGGCGAGCCGAGCGCCGAGACGGTGCTGGCCGTGCCGCTCAAGAGCTCCAGCACCGTGATCGGCGTCCTGACGCTCTACGACCGCGAGGACGGCGAGGTCTTCGCCGAGTCCGACCTCGCGACGCTGCGCACCTTCACCTCGCAGGCCACGGTCGCGGTCGACAACGTCGTGCTGCACGAGGAGGCGCAGCGGCTGTCGATCACCGACGGGCTGACCGGGCTGTGGAACTACCGCTACTTCTCCATGACGATCGGCAAGGAGATCGAGCGCGCGGCGCGCTTCAGCCGCCCGCTCTCGCTGCTGCTCCTCGACCTCGACCACTTCAAGCTCGTCAACGACGTGTACGGCCACCAGCGAGGCGATGCCGTCCTGGTCGAGCTCGCCGGCCGGGTGCGCGGCCAGGTCCGCGACGTCGACACCGTCGCGCGCTACGGCGGCGAGGAGTTCGTCGTGATCCTCCCGGAGACCGACGAGGAGGGCGCCGTCCAGGCGGCGGAGCGGATCCGGGCAGCGGTCCGCCGGCGGCCGTTCGGCGACGCCGACGAGGCCCCGCTCGAGGTGACCGTCAGCGTCGGCGTGGCGGTCTTCCCCGTGCACGGCGCCGGGTCGACCGCGCTGCTGCGCCGGGCCGACGAGGCCCTCTACAACGCCAAGCGCGCCGGCCGGGACACCTGGCGGCTGGCCGACGTCGGCGCGGCCGACGACTGACGCGTCGTAGGGTCGGCCGCATGCCAGTCACCAAGGCCGTCATCCCTGCCGCCGGGCTCGGCACCCGCTTCCTGCCCGCCACCAAGGCCTCTCCCAAGGAGATGCTGCCGGTCGTCGACAAGCCGGCGATCCAGTACGTCGTCGAGGAGGCCGTGCGGGCCGGGCTGACCGACGTGCTGATGGTGACCGGGCGGAACAAGCGGCCGCTGGAGGACCACTTCGACCGGGCCGTCGAGCTGGAGCTCGCGCTCGAGGCGAAGGGCGACAAGGAGCGGCTCGCGGCCGTCCAGCACTCCAGCGACCTCGCCGACGTCCACTACGTGCGCCAGGGCGACGCCAAGGGGCTCGGCCACGCAGTGCTCGCCGCGGCGCAGCACGTCGGGAACGAGCCGTTCGCCGTCCTGCTGGGCGACGACCTGATCGACGAGCGCGACCACCTGCTCGAGCAGATGGTCGCGGTGCAGGCTGAGCGGGGCGGCAGCGTGATCGCGCTGATGGAGGTGCCGCACGAGTCGATCCACCTCTACGGCTGCGCCGCCGTCGAGGGATCGGGCGACGTCGTACGGATCACCGGCCTGGTCGAGAAGCCCCCCGCCGACGAGGCGCCCAGCGACCTCGCCGTCATCGGCCGCTACGTCCTCTCACCGACCGTCTTCGACGTGCTGCGCCGGATCCCGCCGGGACGCGGCGGGGAGTACCAGCTGACCGATGCGCTGCAGGAGCTCATCGCGATGGAGCCCGTGCACGGGGTGGTCTTCCGGGGCCGCCGCTACGACACCGGCGATCGGCTCGACTACCTCAAGGCCGTGGTGCAGCTCGCCGCCGAACGGGAGGACCTGGGTCCGCCGCTGCTCGCCTGGCTGCGCGAGTTCCTGGACTCTCGCGCTTGATCACCGTCGCGGAGCACCTCGCCCGGATCCTGGAGACCGTCCAGCCGCTGGCGCCCCTGCAGCTCGGCCTGATGGACGCGCACGGTTGCGTGCTCACCGAGGACGTCGTCGCCCCGGACGCGCTGCCGTCCTTCGACAACAGCTCCATGGACGGCTACGCCGTACGCGCGGCCGACGTCGCCGGCGCGTCCGAGAGCCGGCCGGTCCTGCTGCCGGTGACCGGAGACGTGGCGGCCGGTCCGGCCTCGCCGCTGCGGGTCCAGCCCGGCGTCTGCGTGCGGATCATGACCGGCGCGATGATGCCTGCGGGCGCGGACGCCGTGGTCCCGGTCGAGTGGACCGACGGCGGCATCTCGCAGGTCGCCATCACCCGCGCCCCGGACGTCGGCGCCCACGTGCGGCTGATCGGCGAGGACGTCGCCGCGGGCGAGACCGTCCTGGCCGACGGCACCCACCTGGGCGCCGTGCAGATCGGGCTGGCCGCTGCCGTCGGCCGGTCGCGGGTGCTGGTGCGTCCCCGGCCGCGCGTGGTGGTCGTGTCCACCGGCAGCGAGCTGACCGACGCCGGGGCGCAGCTCGCCCCCGGCCGCATCTACGACAGCAACAGCCTCGCCCTGACCGCCGCGGCGGTCGAGGCCGGCGCGATCGCCTACCGGGTCGGCATCGTCCCGGACGACCCCCGTCAGCTGGCGGCGACGCTCGAGGACCAGCTCGTGCGCGCCGACGTCCTGGTCACCAGCGGCGGCGTGTCCGTCGGGGCGTACGACGTCGTCAAGGAGGTGCTGTCCCGCCTGGGCACGGTGTCCTTCGACAAGGTCGCGATGCAGCCCGGGATGCCGCAGGGCTTCGGCACCATCGGTCCGGACAGCACGCCCGTCTTCGGCCTGCCCGGCAACCCGGTCAGCGCGCTGGTGTCCTTCGAGGCCTTCGTGCGACCGGCGCTGCGCAAGATGCTGGGCGCCACGCCGATCGAGCGGCCGCGGGTGCGCGCCGTGGCCACGAAGGCGCTGACGTCGCCGCCGGGCAAGCGCTCCTTCGTGCGGGTGCTGCTGGAGGTGAAGAAGGGCGCGTACGTCGTCACCCCCGTCTCGGGCCCGGGCTCCCACCTGCTCGCCGGCCTCTCGCGGGCCAACGCGCTCGCGGTCGTGCCGGAGGAGGTCGAGAAGGTCCCGGCCGGCGAGGCCGTCGACGTGCTCGTGCTGGAGCGACGAGGTCGATGAGCAAGTTCACGCACCTGGACGAGTCCGGCGCCGCGCGGATGGTCGACGTGACCGCCAAGGACGTCACCGCGCGGACCGCGACGGCGACCGGGCGCGTGGACCTGTCGGCCGAGTGCGTGGCGCTGCTCCGTGGTGACGGGGTGCCCAAGGGCGACGTCCTCGCCGTGGCCCGGGTCGCCGGGATCATGGGCGCGAAGCGCACTCCTGACCTGGTGCCGCTGTGCCACCCGATCGGGCTGTCGGGGGTGACCGTCGACCTGGTGGTGGACGACGCCGGCGTGGCGGTCACGGCCACGGCCCGGACCGCCGACCGCACGGGCGTCGAGATGGAGGCGTTGACGGCGGTCTCCGTCGCCTGCCTCACCGTCGTCGACATGACCAAGGCGGTCGACCCGCGGGCCGTGATCGGGTCGATCCGGGTCGAGAGCAAGACCGGCGGCAAGACGGGCGACTGGACGAGATGACCTGGCGCGCAGCGGTTGTCACCGTCTCCGACCGCTCGGCCAGGGGTGAGCGAGCGGACGCGTCAGGGCCGCTGCTGGCAGGTCTGCTGCGCGAGCTCGGGCTCTCCGTGGGGGACCCGGTGGTCGTGCCCGACGAGGTCGACGCGGTGCAGGAGGCGGTCCGTGCGGCAGCGGCGTCGTACGACCTGGTCGTCACCACCGGTGGGACCGGGCTGTCGCCGCGCGACGTCACCCCGGAGGCGGTGGCGCCGCTGCTGGACCGGCAGGTGCCCGGCATCGCCGAGGCGCTCCGCGCGAGGAACGCCGCAGCCGTGCCGACCGCGGTGCTCTCGCGCGGCGTCGCCGGCACGATCGGCACGACGCTGGTGGTGACGCTCCCCGGGTCGACGGGGGGCGTGCGCGACGGGATCGCCGTGCTGGCAGGGGTTCTCGACCACGCCCTGGCGCAGCTGCGCGGGGGCGACCACTGAGCGCGCCGGGCTGGCCGGTCAAGCTGGCGCACGACGACCTCGAGCTCCGGCCGCTGAGGGCGCGCGACAGCGCGACGTGGTCGGAGGTGCGGATCCGCAACGAGGCATGGCTCAAGCGCTGGGAGGGGCGCCCGCCGTCGCTGCCGAAGGCGAGCTGGCCGGACCGGCACAGCCCCGCCGTCTACACCGCGATGCTGCGCAACCACCGCCGCGAGGCGCGCGCCGGCCGGATGCTGCCGCTGGCCGTCTTCCTCGACGGCCGGCTGGCCGGCCAGGTGACCGTGAACGGCATCGTGCGCGGCGCTTTCGACTCGGCCTCCGTCGGCTACTGGGTGGACCGCCGGGTCGCGGGTCGGGGCGTCCTGCCGACCGCGCTGGCGATGGCGCTCGACCACTGCTTCGGGCCGGTCGGGCTGCACCGCGTCGAGGCGAACGTCCGGCCGGAGAACGCCGCGTCGATCCGTGTCGTCGAGAAGCTGGGCTTCCGCGAGGAGGGGCGGCACGCGAGGTACCTGTTCATCGACGACGACTGGCGCGACCACCTGTCCTACGCCCTGCTGCGCGAGGACCAGCCGGAGGGGGTGCTGCGGCGCTTCCTCGCCTCGCACGGCTGATCTCGTCCTGGGACGCAGCGCAACTCGTGTGACTCGCACCGGCGCGCCGCCACCACCCAGCGTGCCCTGATCACTACCGTTCGCCGCCGTGGGCAGCGGTCTGATTCTCCTCGCCATCGTGGGTGCGTGGCTCGCCGTCCTGGTGCCGATGGCGCTGCGGCGGTACGACGCCAGCAACCTCGGCACCGTCGACCGGTTCCACGACGCGATGCGCGTGCTGTCCCGTCGCGGCCCCGAGGACCCCGGTGCCGCGCGCGTCGAGGTCGAGGCGGACGACGAGGTCCCCGGGCGGCTGCGCAGCGCTGCGTCGTCGGTCCGCAGCGGGCTGTCCGACCGCCGCGCGTCGCGCACGGAGAAGCGGGCGGCCAAGCAGCCGCTCACCGCCGCCGCGCGCCGCCGCCGGCTGCTCGCGCTGCTGGTCCTCGCGAGCATCGGCACCCTGGTCGGGACGGTGCTCGGGCCGCTGTGGGTGCTCGCCTTCCACCTGCAGGCCGACCTGCTGCTCGTCGCGTTCGTGCTGCACCTGCGCCGGACCGCGATGACCCGGCTGGAGCGCGACTACCGCAGCGCAGGGCGGCCGGAGCGCCCCGCCCGTCCCGCGGCTCGGCCGGCTGGTGCTCGGCCGGCCGAGGCCCGCGTCGCCGCCCCCGCGGCAGTCCGCGCACCGGCGCTGCG
>JAKFFB010000088.1:0-9047 GCA_036675425.1 Actinomycetales bacterium
CTGCTCGCGGTCGCCCGGCGGCTCATCGGGGCGAACGCCCGCCAGGGACAGGCGCTGCTCGCGGCGCTGGACGACGCCGACGACGCGGTGGCGGTCGCCGGGCGTGCGCTGACGTGACCGCACGGGCGGTCGGGGTGCGGCTGCTCGCGCTGCTGCCGCGGGGTGCGGACTACCGCGGGCTCGGACGCTCCTGGCCGCGCGACCTCGCCGCGGGGCTGACGGTCGGCATCGTCGCGCTGCCGCTCGCGCTGGCCTTCGGCGTCGCGACGGGCGTCGGCGCCGGACCCGGGCTCGTCACGGCCGTGGTGGCCGGGGCGGTCGCCGCCGTCTTCGGCGGCTCGCACCTGCAGGTCTCGGGCCCGACCGGCGCGATGACCGTCGTCCTGGTCCCGCTCGTCGCCACGCGCGGGCCAGAGGTCGTCTACCCGGTCGCGGTCCTGGCCGGGCTGATGGTCGTGGTGGCGGCAGCCCTGCGGTTCGGCCGGCTCCTGGCGTACGTCCCCTGGCCCCTGATCGAGGGGTTCACCCTCGGCATCGCCGTGGTCATCGCCGCCCAGCAGGTCCCGAACGCGCTGGGCGTGCCGAAGCCCGACGTCGAGAACGCCGCCGCGGCTGCGGCGATCGCGATGGCCCGGTTCATCGCCGACCCGCGCTGGGCGGTCCTGGGGCTGCTCGCGCTGTCGGTCGTGCTGACCGCCGCGCTGCCCCGGCTGCACCGGTCGCTGCCCGCGAGCCTGATCGCGGTCGCCGCGGCCACCCTCGTCGCGGAGGTGGCGGGGGTCGACGCCGCCCGGATCGGCGCGCTGCCCTCGTCGCTGCCGCTGCCGGCGCTCCCCGACGCGTCGGGCCTGGCATCCCTGCTGGCCCCGGCGGCGGTCGTCGCGTTCCTGGCCGGGCTGGAGAGCCTGCTGTCGGCGAAGGTCGCGGACGGGATGAGCGACGCGCCCCGGCACGACCCGGACCGCGAGCTGTTCGGCCAGGGGCTGGCCAACGTCGCGTCGGGGATGTGCGGCGGGATGCCCGCGACCGGCGCCCTCGCCCGTACGGCGGTGAACGCCCGCGCCGGCGCCCACACCCGGGTCGCCGCGCTCGTGCACGCCCTCGTGCTGGCCGGCGTCGTCTACGTCGGCGCGGGCCTGGTCTCGCGGATCCCGCTGGCGGCGCTGGCCGGGGTCCTCGTCGTCACGGCGTGGCGGATGGTCGAGCGCCACAACGTCCGCTCCGTGCTCCGCTCCACCCGCGGCGACACGGCCGTCTTCGCGCTGACCGCCGTCGCGACCGTCGCGTTCGACCTCATCGCCGCCGTCGAGCTCGGCCTCGTCCTCGCCGCCGTCCTCGCGCTCGCGCACCTCGCGAGCACGGCCCGCGCGGTGCCCGAGCCGCTGGCCGACGACGGGATCGACGACGCCGCCGAGCACGCCCTGCTCGCCGCGCACGTGCTGACCTACCGGCTCGACGGGCCGCTGTTCTTCGCCGCGTCCGCCCGCTTCCTGGCCCAGATCACGGCCGTTGCCGACGTCCGCGTCGTCATCCTGCGGCTGAGCGGTGTCGGCATGCTCGACGCGACCGGCGCCCGGGCGCTCGGCGAGGTCGCCGAGCAGCTGCACGAACGCGGCATCACCGTCCTGCTGAAGGGCGCCAGTCCCGAGCACACGCGGCTGCTCCACGCCGTGGGCACGCTGGCGCCGGTCGCCGCGCGCGGCCACGTCTTCGAGACGCTCCCGGAGGCCGTCGCGCACGCGCGCGAGCACGTGGCGGCCGGGCTGCTCCGGGCCAGCTAGTCCAGGTAGTCGCGGAGCTTCTGCGACCGCGACGGGTGCCGCAGCTTGGAGAGCGTCTTGCTCTCGATCTGGCGGATCCGCTCGCGGGTCAGCCCGAACTCCCGGCCGATCTCGTCGAGGGTGCGCGGCTGGCCGTCGACCAGGCCGAAGCGCATCTTCACGACCGCGGCCTCGCGGTCGGTGAGGGTGCGGAGGACCTCGCCGAGCTGCTCCTGCATCAGGCCGTACGACACGACCTCGGCGGCCACCGGGGCGTCGGCGTCCTCGATGAAGTCACCCAGCGAGGAGTCCTGGTCGTCGCCGATGGTGGTCTCGAGGCTCACTGGCTCGCGGGCGTAGCCCTGGATCTCGACGACCTTCTCGGGCGTCATGTCGAGCTCCTTGGCGAGCTCCTCCGGCGTGGGCTCGCGGCCCAGCTCCTGGAGCATCTCGCGCTGCACCCGGGTGAGCTTGTTGATCTGCTCGACCATGTGGACCGGGATGCGGATCGTGCGGGCCTGGTCGGCCATCGCGCGGGTGATCGCCTGCCGGATCCACCAGGTCGCGTAGGTCGAGAACTTGTAGCCCTTGGTGTAGTCGAACTTCTCGACCGCGCGGATCAGGCCGAGGTTGCCCTCCTGGATCAGGTCGAGGAAGAGCATGCCGCGCCCGAGGTAGCGCTTGGCGATGCTCACGACCAGGCGCAGGTTGGCCTCGAGCAGGTGGCGCTTGGCCTTGCCGCCGTCCATGACCAGCCAGTCGAGGTCGCGGCGCAGCGCGGCGGAGATCTTCGGCGCCTCGCCGGCGTCGGCCAGGCGGATCTTCTCGGCGGCGAACAGACCGGCCTCGATCCGCTGCGCGAGGTCGACCTCCATCTCCGCCGTGAGCAGCGGGACCTTGCCGATCTCCTTGAGGTAGGCCCGGACCAGGTCCGTGGAGATGCCGACCTCGCCCTCGGCGGCGATCGGCTTCTCGTCCTCGTCGTCGTCGTCCGACGGGGGCTTGGGCGTGTCGTCGTCCTCGTCGTCCTCGTCGTCCTCGTCGTCCTTCGCGGCGGCGGGCGTGGCACCGGCCGCGGCGGCCAGCGCCGGGTCGGCTGCGGCGACGACGGCGGAGTCGAGCACGGCGGCGTCGGGCTCCTCGTCGGTCAGCTCGGCCGGGTCGACGTCGAGGTCCTCGGGGTCGGGCTCGTCCTCGGCCTGCGCGGGGACGGGCTCAGCCGCCTTGCTCGCCTTCTTGGCAGGTGCCTTCTTCGCGGCCTTGCGGGCGGGCAGCGTGGCGGGTGCGTCGTCGGCGGTCTCGTCCACGGCGCGGGCAGTGCGGGGCGGGGTCACAGAGGCGTCCTTCGTCACTCGGGTCGGCCGGTCGAGCTGGGAGTGGCACAGCGCTCACCAGTATCGCCCCTTCCGCGCTCGGCAGCGCCTCCGCCGTCCGGAAGCCCCGTCCTGGAGGCCTTTCGCCTCTTGTCCGGCCCTCCCTCGCGGAGCAGCGTCGGAGGCAGGGCAGAGCCCGAGGAGGCAGTCATGACCACCGCCACGCCCGGCCGCACCCCCAGCAGCCCTCCTTCCTCGCGAGCCAGTCGTGTCCCGCTCTGGTGGCACGTCGTCTCCGCTGTCGTCGCCGTCGCGCTGGTGGCGTTCAGCGTGCTGCTGCTGATCGCCGACGACACCGACGAGGTGGACGTCGTACGCCCCCCTGCCGCGTCCATGGACCCGTCGGTGCAGCCGTCTGTCGAGCCGCCCGCCGACTCGGTCGACCGCAGCAGCGCCGTCTGGCCGACGGAGGGAACCGCCGGCTACGCCGAGCCCGTCGGCGCGGCGCGCGCCTTCGCCACCGGCTACCTCGGCTTCTCGGACCCCGTGATCGGCCCCTTCCAGCAGGGCGACAGCCGCAGCGGCGAGGTGGAGGTGCGACCGATCGCGACCGGGCCGGCCACCACGGTGCTGCTCCGCCAGCTCTCCGGTGAGGAGAGCTGGTCCGTGCTCGGCGCGGTGACCGAGGGCATCTCGGTCACCGCGCCGGCTGCGCTCGAGGTCGTGTCGTCGCCGGTCACGGTCCGGGGTGAGGCGTGGACCTTCGAGGGACACGTGTCCGTGCAGGTCCGCCAGGACGGCACCACCGCGCCGATCGGCGAGGGCTACGTCACCGGCGGCGGCGACCAGCTGCGTCCCTTCACCGGGTCGGTCCCGTTCACGGCGACCGCTGATCGCGGCGCGCTGGTGTTCCTGACCCACTCCGCCAAGGACGGCTCGGTCTGGCAGGCCGCGGTGCTGAGGGTGGGTCTGGGCTCCGGTGGAACCGCGGCTCCGGCGGCATGCAAGGTCCCGGCGGGGGAGCAGCCGGGTGCCGGCCAGATGGCCGTCACCGTCTACTACACCTGCGACCCCCTGGACCAGGCCCTGCCGGCGGCCCAGCCCGTGACCCGCGTCGTCCCCGCGTCGACCGCCGTGCTGCGGGCGGCGCTGACGGCGCTGCTCACCGGTCCGACCGCGCAGGAGTCCGACGCCGGCTTCTCGTCGTTCTTCTCCTCGGCCACTGCCGGCATGTTGCGCGGTGCGACGCTGACCGACGGCCACGCCGTCGCGGACTTCGGCGACCTTCCGTCCGTCATCCCGAACGCCAGCAGCAGCGCCGGATCGGCGCTGCTGCTGAGCGAGCTCGACGCGACCGTCTTCCAGTTCTCCTCGGTGCAGACCGCGGAGTACCGGATCGACGGCAGCTGCACGGCCTTCACCGAGTGGCTGCAGATGGGCGGCTGCGAGCCGCGAACTCGCTAGAGGAGGGAGCGCAGCACGTACGGCATGATCCCGCCGTGCCGGTAGTAGCCCTGCTCGCCGGGGGTGTCGATCCGGACCGTGACGGTGAACGTCCTGTCGTCGGCCTTGACCGTCAGCTCGCGCGGGATCGAGTCGGTCCCGGCGATGCCCTCGATGGTGAAGGTCTCCTGACCGGTCAGCCCGAGCGACTCCGCGGTGTCGCCGTCCTTGTACTGCAGCGGCAGGACGCCCATCCCGATCAGGTTCGAGCGGTGGATGCGCTCGTACGACTCGGCGATCACGGCCCGGACGCCCAGCAGCGCGGTGCCCTTCGCGGCCCAGTCGCGACTGGACCCTGAGCCGTACTCCTTGCCGGCCAGGATGACCAGCGGGGTGCCCTCGGCCTGGTAGGCCTGCGACGCCTCGTAGATGGTCGTCTGCTGGCCGTCCTTGACGGTGAAGCCGCCCTCGGTGCCCGGGGCCAGCTGGTTGCGCAGCCGGATGTTGGCGAAGGTCCCGCGGATCATGACCTCGTGGTTGCCACGGCGTGAGCCGTAGCTGTTGAAGTCCTTGGGCTCCACGCCGTTCTCGGACAGGTACGCACCGGCGGGGGAGTCCTTCTTGATGTTGCCGGCGGGGGAGATGTGGTCGGTCGTGACCGAGTCGCCGAGCTTCGCCAGCACCTTCGCGCCGACGATGTCGGTGAGCGCCTTGGGCTCGCGCTCCATGCCGTCGAAGTACGGGGGCTTGCGGACGTAGGTCGAGCTCGGGTCCCAGGTGAACGAGTCGCCCTGCGGGACCTCGATCGCCTTCCACCGCTCGGTGCCGGCGAAGACGTCGGAGTACGACGCGGCGTACATCTCGCTGGTGATCGCCTCGCCGACGACGGCCGCGACGTCCTGCGGCGACGGCCAGATGTCCTTGAGGAACACGTCGTTCCCGTCGGCGTCCTGGCCGAGCGGCTCGGTCGTGATGTCGATGTCCATCGAGCCGGCCAGGGCGTAGGCGACGACCAGCGGCGGCGACGCCAGGTAGTTCATCTTGATGTCGGGGTTGATGCGCCCCTCGAAGTTGCGGTTGCCCGAGAGCACCGACACGACGGCCAGGTCGCCCTCGTTGACGGCCGCGCTGACCTCCTCGGGCAGCGGTCCGCTGTTGCCGATGCAGGTCGTGCAGCCGTAGCCCACGGTCTGGAAGCCGAGCTTGTCGAGGTAGGGGTTGAGGCCCGCCTTCTCGTAGTAGTCGGTGACCACCTTCGAACCGGGCGCGAGGGTCGTCTTGACCCACGGCTTGGTCGAGAGTCCCTTCTCCACAGCGTTCTTCGCGAGCAGGCCGGCGCCGACCATGACGTAGGGGTTGCTCGTGTTCGTGCAGCTCGTGATCGCGGCGATCGCGACGTGGCCGTGGTCGATGGTGACCTTCTCGCCGTTTGCGAGGGTGGCGGCGACGGGGTTGCTGGGCCGGTCGGCCGCTGCCTTGCCGGCGCCGTTGTGCGGCGCGGGCGAGGGGTCGCCGTTGCTGCCGGGGGCGATCGGGTCGGAGGCCGGGAAGGACTCCGCGCTCGCCTCGTCGACGCCGGTCTTCTGCGGCGGCGTGGTGACCTCGGTCGTCGCGTAGTCGGCCAGCGCGGTGCGGAACATCGCCTTGGCGTCGCTGAGCGGCACCCGGTCCTGCGGGCGCTTCGGTCCGGCGAGGCTCGGCACGATCGTCGACAGGTCGAGCTCGACCCGCTCGGAGTAGCGCGGCTCGGCGGACGGGTCGTGCCAGAGGCCCTGCTCCTTCGCGTACGCCTCCACCAGCGCGACCTGCTCCTCGCTCCGACCGGTGAGGCGCAGGTAGGCGAGGGTCTCGTCGTCGACCGGGAAGATCGCGCAGGTCGAGCCGTACTCCGGGCTCATGTTGCCGATGGTGGCGCGGTCCGCGAGCGGGACGTTGCTGACGCCGGGGCCGTAGAACTCGACGAACTTGCCGACCACGCCCTGCTTGCGCAGCAGCTCGGTCACGGTGAGCACGAGGTCGGTCGCCGTCGCGCCGGCCGGCAGCTCGCCGGTGAGCTTGAAGCCGACGACCTTCGGGATGAGCATCGACACCGGCTGGCCGAGCATCGCGGCCTCGGCCTCGATGCCGCCGACGCCCCAGCCGAGCACGCCCAGGCCGTTGATCATCGTGGTGTGCGAGTCGGTGCCGACCAGGGTGTCGGGGTAGGCCTGGCCGTTGCGGGTGAAGACGACGGTGGCCAGCCGCTCGAGGTTGACCTGGTGCACGATCCCGGTCTCCGGCGGGACGACCTTGAAGTCCTCGAACGCGGTCTGGCCCCACTTCAGGAACTCGTAGCGCTCGCGGTTGCGCTCGTACTCCAGCGCGCTGTTGAGGCCGAGAGCCTCCTTGCTGCCGAAGAAGTCGGCGATGACCGAGTGGTCGATGACGAGCTCTGCCGGGGCGAGCGGGTTGATCCGCTTCGGGTCGCCGCCGAGGTCGGCCATCGCCTCGCGCATGGTCGCGAGGTCGACGATGCAGGGCACGCCGGTGAAGTCCTGCATCAGGACGCGCGCCGGCGTGAACTGGATCTCGGTGTCCGGCTCGACCGTCGGGTCCCAGTCCGCGATCGCGCGGATCGAGTCGGCGGTGGTGTTCTCGCCGTCCTCGGTGCGGAGCAGGTTCTCGAGCAGCACCTTGAGGCTGTACGGCAGATCCGCTGCGCCGTCGACCTTGTCGAGGCGGAAGATCTCATGCGACGCCCCGCCCACGTCGAGCGTGCTGCGTGCGCCGAAGCTGTCCTGGCTTGCCATGGTGCTGCTCCTTCAGTCGATGCGGGTCACGCTAGTGGGGGTCCGGACGGCGGTCTCCACGAGGTCGAGCACGCCGTCCAGGTGCTCGACCGGCATGCCGGAGGCGATGGCGCTGACCAGCCCGTCGAACACGAGCCGGAGGAAGTCGACGAGCAGGGCGACCGGGACGTCGCTGCGGACGACGCCCGCCTCGCGCTGCCGCTCGAGCCGCTCGGCCGTGGCCCGGGTGATCGCCTCCTGGCGCTCGGCCCACGAGGCCGCGAAGTCCGGGTCGGTCCGCAGCCGGCGGCGCACCTCGAGCTGCACGCCGAGCCAGCCTGCGTCCTTGTCGCGCAGGTCGCGCATGACCTGGACCAGGCCCGCCTCCGCGACCACCTCGGCCGTACGCGCGGCGTCGTCCTCGGCGAGCGCGAGGAAGAGCGCCTCCTTGTCGCGGAAGTGGTGGAAGATCGCGCCCCGGCTCAGCCCGGTCTCGGCCTCGAGCACCTTGACGGTCGCGCCCTCGTACCCGTGCCGCGCGAAGGCCCGGCGGGCGGCGGCAAGGATCGCGCCGCGGCGGGCGGCGAGCTCCACCTGCGAGACCTTGGGCACGAGGCGAGCCTAGCACCCAAACCGTACGTCCGTCTTGTTAGGTCCCTTGCCCTGCCCCCACAACCGATCATCAAGTCGGGGTCGGAGCCGGTCCGAGGTGGCGGCCGGTGATCGGCTGTGGAGGTACGGCAGCGCGCGTCCGGCGCTGGACCTCCACATCAGATCAACGCGTCCGGGCAGGCTTGATCGGTTGTGGAGGGGCCACAGCCGATCATGGGCGCCGGGGTCTACGGTGCGCGCCATGGGGCTGTGGACGGATCACGTGGTGCCGCGCATCGCGAACAAGGCGCTCGGCACGGCTGAGGTCCGCGCGATCCGCGAGCGGGTGTGCGCGGAGCTCTCCGGTGAGGTCGTCGAGATCGGCTTCGGGTCGGGGCTGAACGTGCCGCACTACCCGACGTCGGTCACCCGCGTCGAGGCGGTGGAGCCCTCCGACGTCGGCTGGAAGCTGGGGGCGGAGCGGCTGGCCGCGGCCACGGTGCCCGTCCAGCGCGCGGGGCTCGACGGGCAGAGGCTGCCCTTCGCGGACGACTCGTTCGACTGCGCGCTCTCGACGTTCACCATGTGCACGATCCCCGACCTCGCCGCCGCGCTGTCGGAGCTGCGCCGGGTGCTGCGCCCGGGCGGGACGCTGCACTTCGTGGAGCACGGCAAGGCCCCGGAGGCCTCGGTGCAGCGCTGGCAGAAGCGGATCGAGCCGCTCTACTCGCCCCTGGCCGGCGGCTGCCGGCTCAGCCGACCGATCGACGAGCTGGTCAGCGCCGCCGGATTCGCGCTGGAGCGGGTCGACCGCTTCTACGCGCCGAAGGACCCGAAGCCCTTCGGCTACCTGTACGAGGGCGTCGCCCGCAGCTGAGCGCATCCGAGCGTGGTCGCGCCTCGGGATGTGGCGATCAACGGGGCCTGCGGCGCGGGGATGATCGCCACTTCCGGCGGGGCCGGGCGACGGGACTGGCGCTGGGCGATCAGCCGCCGAGGAGCCCGCCCAGGGGAAGCGTGCCGGTGACGGTGTCGACCACCGGCTCGGTCGTGTCCACGACAGTCTCGACGACCGGCTCGACGACTGGCTCGACGAGGGTTTCGACGACGGGCTCGACGGTCTCGATCACGGGCTCGAGGGGCAGGGACGCGTCGACCACGTCGACGACGGG
>JAKFFB010000190.1:0-9015 GCA_036675425.1 Actinomycetales bacterium
AGCCGGCGGCCCCGCCGTCGTGGAGCCCGCGCCCGTTGCCGAGCCCGCCGCGCCGCGCAGCCGCGCCGGCCAGGCCGGCCTGCTGCTGACGCTGGTCGGCGCCCTCGTGCACACCGGCTCCGTGGTCACCCGCGGCTTCGCGGCCGACCGGGTGCCGTGGGGGAACATGTACGAGTTCTCGTCCGCGGTCGCCCTCACCGCCGTCGTCTGCTTCCTGGTGCTGGTCGCGACCGGCAAGGTGGAGCGCGGCCTGGGCGCCTTCGTGATGGTGCCGGTCGTCCTCTACCTCGGGCTCGCCGGGACGGTGCTCTACACCGCGGCGGGCCCGCTGGTGCCCGCGCTCGACTCGTACTGGATCAAGATCCACGTCTTCGCGGCGGTGCTCTCCTCGGGCGCCTTCATGCTGTCGGGCGTCATCGCGCTGCTCTACCTGCTGCGCGCCCGCCACGACGAGCGGGTCACCGCGGGGGAGCCGCTGCGGTTCCCCGTCTCGATGGGCTCGTCACTGCCGCCGGCGGTGACGCTGGACCGCGTGACGTACGCCGTCATCGCCTTCGCCTTCCCGATCTGGACCTTCGCGATCATCGCGGGAGCGATCTGGGCCGAGTCGGCCTGGGGGCGCTACTGGGGCTGGGACCCCAAGGAGACCTGGTCCTTCATCACCTGGGTGCTCTACGCCGGCTACCTGCACGCGCGGGCGACCGCGGGCTGGAAGGGCACCAAGGCCGCCTGGATCGGCGTCGCCGCGGCCGTCGCCCTGGTGATCGACTACTACGTCGTCAACATCTTCGTGGTGGGCTTCCACTCCTACGCCTAGGAGCTACTCCTCGCGCGGGTCGCGCATCCGGCGGTCGAGGTCGCGCAGGAACTCCGCGTCGTCGTCCGGCGAGCTCTGCCGCGGCGGCGGGCCGGGAGGCGTCGCGGTCGGCTTCCGCCTGCCGAGCAGGAACCACAGGACGGCGAGCAGCACCAGGGCGAGGAAGCCGTAGACGAGGAGCACGTACGGTCCAACGCTCGAGCGCCCGGAGACGATCCCCGATCAGGCGTCCGGATCGGCCTCGCGAGCCCGCCGCTCCTGCTCGGCCTTGCGGCGCTGCTCCTCGGCGCGCTGGCGCAGGGAGCGCAGGAACGCCTCGTCGTCGTCGGGGGAGGAGGCGGTGGCGCGGCCGGGCCGGTCGTACTCCGGCGGGATCCGGCCGGCGTTGCCCTTGTAGGGCACGGACCGCGCCGGGCCCTGCGGGCGACCGGCGACCAGCCAGGCGATGCCGCCCACGATCGGGAACAGCAGCGCCAGCACCAGCCAGATCATCTTGGGCAGGTTGCGGACCTGGTCCTCGGGCGTGGTGATGATGTTGAGCACGCAGTAGACGACGAGGCAGAGCTCGACGACCAGCAGCGCGCCACCGCCGTACAGCACGACGTCCCCCCTTCGCGTCGCGCGAGGGTAGTGCGTCTAGAGCGCCGCGGTGGTGCGCCCGGGCTGCGGCTGGGTCGGGATCTCGCCGGCGACGGTGCGGCCGCCCTCGAGCAGCGCGCGCACCTCGGACTCGCGGAAGCGGCGGTGGCCACCCGGCGTGCGGATGCTGCTGATGCGGCCGGCGGCGGCCCAGCGGGTCACGGTCTTCGGGTCCACGCGGAACAGCGAGGCGACCTCGCCGGGCGTGAGCAGGCGTCCCCGCCCCTGGGTGTCGTCCATGTCATATCCCCCTTACCCGGGGGCCACCCCCGGCAGTTTCCCTCGGTAACGAGTGAACCGCGCATCGGTGACGGGTGGTCGTGAAACGGACAACATCTGCGTAGGCTTAGGGAAGGGTGCCCTAACATCTTTGACCATGGACCTGCTGCTGTTCACCGTCGACCCGCGCTTCGCGGCCAGCTGCGTCGCGGCCGGTGCCGCAGGCGTGGTGGTCGACTGGGAGCGCCGGGGCAAGGCCCGCCGGCAGGCCGGTGAGGACACCCAGATCAACGGCGACACCCCCGCCGACCTGGCCGCGATCCGCGCGGCGACCCCCGGCCGGGTCGTCTGCCGGGTCAACGGCGCCGGCCCGTGGACCGCGTCCGAGATCGACCTGGCGATCGGCCTCGGCGCCGACGAGGTGCTGCTGCCGATGGTCCGCCGGCCCGAGGAGGTCGACCTCGCCCTCGCCGCGGTGCGCGGCCGGTGCGGGCTCGGCATCCTTATCGAGACGCAGGACGCCGTCGACGCCGTCGCGGAGCTGGCCGCCCGGCCGCTCTCCCGCGTCTACCTCGGCCTCAACGACCTGCGCATCGACCGCGGCAGCGGCGACCTGTTCGCCCCCCTCGTCGACGGGACCGCCGACCGGGTCCGGGCCGCCTGCAGCGTGCCGTTCGGGGTGGCCGGGCTGACGCTGCCCGAGGCCGGCCGGCCCGTCCCGAGCCGGCTGCTCGCCGGCGAGCTGGCCCGGCTGGGAGCCGGCTTCACCTTCCTGCGGCGGTCGTTCACCGCCGACGTCGCCGGGCGGGAGCTCGGTGTCGAGGTGCCGCGGATCCTGGCCGCCTGCGCCGGGGCCGCCCGCCGCACCGAGGCCGAGGTCCTGGCCGACCGCGCCGAGCTCGTCGCCGCGGTGGGGATCCCGGTCGCCCTGGCCCAGCCGGCGTGACGCGCGCGCTGGTCACCGGGGCCGGCGGCTTCGTCGGCCGGCACCTGTGCACCCGGCTGCTCGCCGACGGCTGGGAGGTGTGGGGGACGGTGCGCCCGGGGGCGTCCGCCCCGGACGGCGTGCGCCCCGTCGAGGTGGACCTCACCGCGCCGAGCGCGATCGCCGACGCCGTCCGGCAGGCGGTCCCCGACGTCGCCTTCCACCTCGCCGCCGCCCGCGCCAAGGCCGACGCCGCCGAGCGCGCCGCGACCGCGGCCGTCAACACCGACAGCGGCTTCCACCTGGTGGAGGCCCTGCCTGCCTCCTGCCGGGCCGTCGTCCGGCTCGGGTCCTCGACCGAGTACGCCGAGGTCGACGGCCCGATGGACGAGACGGCCCCGCTGCACCCGCGCGGCTTCTTCGGCGCGACCAAGGCCGCCGGCTCGCTGCTGCTGGCCGCCGCGGCCGCCGAGCGCGGCATCCGGTCGGCCGTGCTGCGGGCGTTCCAGGTCTACGGCCCCGGCGACATGCCGGGTCGCTTCGTGCCGACCGTGCTGCGCGCCGCCCGCACCGGCGAGGAGCTGCCGCTGACCGGTCCCGGGCAGTGCCGCGACTGGGTGCACGTCGACGACGTGGTCGCGGCGTGCGTCATGGCCGCGCGCGCCGATCACCTGCCGCCCGGCCAGGTGCTCAACCTCGGCACCGGCGTGCAGACCGCCAACGAGGAGCTCGTCGCCCTGGCCGCCGAGGTGATCGGTCGCGAGATCCGCACCCGCGTCGGCGCCCACCCCGGCCGCTCCTGGGACGCGTCCTCCTGGGTGTGCGACCCGTCCCTCGCCCGGGAGCTGCTCGGCTGGGAGCCCCGGCTCGACCTGCGCGCCGGGCTCGCCGCGACCTGGGCGGCCGGCGGGTGAGGGTCGCCGTCGTCGTCCCCGTCTACGGCAACGAGGCGACCCTCGAGCCCCTCGTCACCCGACTGGCCGCCGCCCTCTCCGCCCACGACTGGTCGGTGCGGCTGGTCGTCGACGCCTCGCCCGACCGCAGCGCCGCCGTCGCCACGCGTCTCGGGGCCGACCCGCGGGTGGTGCCGCAGGTGCTGCCGGTCAACGTCGGTCAGCACCGCGCGCTCGCCGCCGGGCTCGGCGCGGCCGACGACGCCGACGCCTGGGTCTGCCTCGACGCCGACCTGCAGGACCCGCCCGAGGCGGTGGGGCTGCTGCTCGAGCGGCTCGCCGCCGGCGACGTGGCCGCCGTCTTCGCCGGTCGCCGAGGGGCGTACGAAGGACCGGTCCGGCTGCTGACCGGCCGGCTGCACCGGGCGCTCGTGGCGCGCCTCACCGGCCTGCCGCCGGACGCCGGGGCCTTCCTCGCGCTCGACGCCCGCGCCCGCGACGCGGTCCTGCGCCTGCAGGCCCCGTCCGTGGTCGCCGCCGTCGGTGCGGCCCGGCTGCCCGTCGCGAGCATCCCGGTCGACCGCGCCTCCCGCGAGGTCGGCCGCTCGGCCTGGACCGCTCGCGCCCGGCTGCGTCAGTCCGTACGCACCCTCGCCTGGACCCTCCGGAACACCCGGCGATGATCTTCGTCATGCTGTGGCTCCCCACGCGGAAGAGCGCACAACACGACGAAGATCGCGGGGCAGGTCAGCGGGTCCAGCGCTGGATCACCAGCCACGAGCTCGACCCGCGGTAGACCCGCTCGTGGTGCAGCCGCAGCCCGTCGGCACGCAGCAGCGCGTCGTCGTCCGACACCCGCAGCGCCCCCTCCCGCGAGGCCTGCCGGAGCAGCCACACCACGTCGGCGCCGGCCGGTGGGTCGGCGGGCGGGACGGCGTACGGCAGGGAGTCCGGGGCGTAGTGCTCCAGCGCGAGCGCGGCCCGCCGGTCCACGGCGACCACCGGCTCGCCCGGCTCGACGAGCGCGGCCAGCGCCTGCACGGCCCCCCGGGCGTCCTCGCGCGGCCCGCGGTCCAGCAGCGGTGCGGCCGCGGCGAGCGACACGACCGCGACCACCCCGACCACGAGGCCCGGCCGGCGCGACCCGGCCAGCCCGACGGCGGCGAGTACGGCCAGCCCGAGGAGCGCGGGGAGCAGGTAGCGCGGGACGAAGACCGGCCGGACCAGCTCCGCGAGGGTGACGACGAGCAGCGGCAGCGCCACCCAGCAGGCACCGACGACGGCGGTCCGCCGGGCCCTGCCGTCCTCGCGCCCCGCGACCAGCCCGGTCAGGCAGGCGGCGAGGGTCGCCGCGAGCAGCAGCGCCGAGTCGCGGGTCCAGGCCCGCAGCGACAGCCACGGCACCGCGCCGCCGGTGTCGCCGATCCAGCCGGTCGTCACCCCGCCGTCGTCCTGCGCGGTGGCGAGCGCCACCAGGGCGAGCGCGGGGAGCGCGGCGAGGGCGGTGATCGCCAGCAGGGGGAGGGCCGCCCGGCGGCGCAGCAGCAGGCCGGCCAGCGCCAGCCCGGCCACCACCGGCAGCGCGAACCAGTGGGCGAGACCCGCCGCGGTCGCGCCCAGGCCGTACGCCCAGAGCCGTCCGCCGTCGAGCCAGCGCGCCAGGCCGAGCGCCGTGCCGGCCGTGGCGAGCATCGCCAGGCCGTAGCCGCGGGCCTCGACGGAGTACTCGAGGACCAGCGGGTTGGTGGCGGCGAGCAGGCCGGCGGTGACGCCGGCGGCTGTCCCGCCCAGGCGGGCGACGGCGCGGGTCAGCAGCGCGACGGCGGCGACGGCCGCGAGCAGGGACAGCACCCGCAGGCTGGTCTCGCCCGGCTCCTGCCGGGTGAGCGCCAGCCAGCCGTGGACGACGAGGTAGTACGGCGCGTTGTAGGACGGCGGGACGTCGACGAGGTAGCCCGCCGTCCCCTCGCCGGTGCGCACGGCGTCGAGCAGCCGGTCCAGCGGCACCCGCGCGACGTGGGCGGTGAAGAGCTCGTCGTACCAGAGGCTCGGTCGCCGCAGCAGGAGCGCGGAGCCGAGCAGGGCGAGCACCGCAGGCGGCAGGAGCAGCGTCCAGCGGTCCCTGCCCACGGCTCCAGGCTAGGCGGCGGACAAGCCCGGGCAGAGGCCGCGCACGTGCGCGGACCGTGACGGGTAGGGCACAGATAGTCCTTATAGGCCATGGTCGAACCGGGACAAGCCGTCGATCCTGACTGGTGACCCCCGGCGCCTGTTGTCGCCGGACCACTTACGTCGCCTGCTTGGAGACCTCCGTGCGTCCCTCACCTCTTCTGTCCGCGGCCGCCGCCGCGGCTCTGCTCGCGGCTGTTGCCGGTCCGGCCACCGCCGCGACCACCCCGGCGCCCGCCAAGGGCGTCGCCAGCTCGTCCGTCACCCTGCTCTCGGTCGCGGCGGGCGGGCACACCGTCAGCGCCGGCACGCTCGAGCTGCTGTCCGACATGCTCGGCGCCGAGGCCGTCGCCAAGATCCTGCTCACCCCGCTGACCGCTGACGGCACGGCGTACGGCCAGCAGACCGTCACACCCGCCCAGTCGCCGGTCTCCGCCCCGGCGATCAGCACCGGCTCGGTCGCCCCCGCGCTCGACGGCCTGCTCGCCGTCACCAGCCCGGTCCTCGAGGCCGAGGCCGACGCCGCGAACGGCGAGCCCTCCACGCTCGCCGGCGCCACCTCCTTCGGCGGCCTGACCGTGATCGGCCTGCCGGTCAGCATCGACGGCGCGCTCGACACGGCCTCCTCCGTGAGCAAGACCGCCGGCGCCACCAGCGAGAAGGTCGTCACGGTCGAGGGCCTGGCGCTGCCCAGCGTCGCCGACCTGCTCGGCGCCCTCGGCCTGGACCTGTCGGCCCTGCCGATCGAGGTCCTGACCGAGCTGCTCGACGAGCTCGGCCTGGTGAACGACGCGGTCGACGCGGCCCAGGCCGCCCTCGACGCCGCCACCGCCGCCATCCAGGCGCAGATCGACGCCGCCCAGGCGCAGGTCGACGCCGCCGCTGCCGCGCTCGCGGCTGAGACCGCGAAGCTCGCTCCGGCCACGGCTGCGCTTGCTCCGCTCGAGCAGACGCTGCTGGAGAAGAACGCCGCTCTTGCTGCCGCCAACACGGCCGCGGCCACCGCTGCGGCGGCGGTAACCCAGGCTCAGGCCGACGTCACCGCCGCTCAGGCTGAGGTCGACCGCCTCACCCTGCTGGGTCCGCTCGGCGCTGCGCTGCTGCCTGCGGCTCAGGCGGCGCTCACCACCGCCAACAGCACCCTCGCTTCGGCGACAGCGACGTCCACGACGGCCGCTGCGGCCGTCACCTCCGCCCAGAGCGCAGCCGCGATCGCTCAGGCAGCGGTCGATGCCGCCAAGAACGCGATCGCCACCATCCAGACGGCGATCGACGGCCTGCAGGCCACGCTCGACGCCGCCCTGGCTGCGCTGAACGCGATCCTGGACGGCGTCCAGGCCGAGATCGACGCGCTGCTCGGCGCCGTCACCGCGGTCCTCGACGGCACCCCGCTGGTCAGCTTCGACAGCCTCACGGTCCTCACCGAGGCCACCGCCACCAGCAACACCGAGGGCGGCCAGACCGCCCGCATCGTCGGCGGCGAGATCGTCGGCCTCGAGGTGCTCGGCACCGACGTCCTGTCGAACGTCCTCGGCACCTCCTCGGTCGACCTGCTCGACCTGGTCGGCGGCACCCTGGACTCGGTCAACGGCCTCATCGCCGACCTGACCGGAACGCTTTCGAGCGTCCTGTCGACGGTCCCGTCCTTCCCGACGCTGTCCATCCCGGCGCCCGAGGTCGGCCTGCTGACCAAGTCCTCCAGCACGAGCATCACGGACGGCTTCGGCGTCGCGAGCACCTCCGTCAAGGGCCTGTCGGTCACGCTGCCCTCGGTCAGCATCCCGACCGCGCTGGCCCTGCCGGGTGCGGCCGACCTGCCCGCCCTCGACGGCATCACCCAGGTCGCCGGTCTGCTCACCAGCGCGCCGGTCAGGATCGACCTGGCCACGCTGGCCGCGCAGTCCCGCTTCGCCCCGGCCGTCACCGCGGCTCCCGGCACGCAGACCCCGGGCACCGGCACCCCGACCGCCGGTCCGCAGCTGCCGCAGACGGGCATGTCGCAGGGCCTCGCCGCCCTGGGTGTCGCCCTGATGGTGGGCGCGGCTGTCGCCTACCGCCGCCGGGTGGAGCTCGACGCCGCGTAAGCACCTCGTACGGCACCTCGGGCGCCGTCGCACCTGCCGCAAGGCGGAGTGCGGCGGCGCCCGTCGTCGTTCCCGGCCAGGTGCCGTCGTCGTTCCCGGCCAGGTGCCGTCGTCGTTCCCGGCCAGGTGCCGTCGGTGATCCACGGGTACGTCGAGGTGGATTCACCCCCCGGAAGAGCCTCAACGTCCGCGTGGATCACCGCCGGACGCCCCGCACGCCGGTCGGTCCATGATCGACAGAAGCTCTCGCCCCCTCAGCCGGCCGGGTACGCCCTGAGCAGGCCGATCCTTCTGTGGATCACCTCGTCCCGGCGCCGTCGAAGATCATCCGCAGGATCGCCGCCCACAGCACGCCGCAGCCGCCCCCTACGACGGCGATCCTGCGGATGATCAACAGAAGCACCCCGCCTACGCTGGACGGCATGACCGACAGCACCGGCAGCACCCCCACGACCAGCCCCGGCAAGGCCTTCGCGATCTACTCGGCGCTCCGGCTGGCGCTGCTGGTGGTGTCCTTCGCGGTGCTCCGCGTCATCCTCGGCGACGGCAAGGACCTGCTCGTCATCGGCGCGGCGGTGCTGCTGAGCGCGATGCTCAGCCTGGTGCTGCTCAAGAGGCAGCGCGACGAGTTCGCCCGGGCGTCGCTGGCCCGCGCGGAGGAGCGCCGCGCGGCCAAGGCCACCCGTCGGGCGCGCCTGGACGAGACCGGGACGAGTCCGGACAAGACAGGCGCCTGACCCCGGCAGGAAGCCGCCCGCCGACGGCGAAGTGACGCGGGGACCTCGCCGTCGACGCCACCACCCCCGGCGCCGGCGGTCCTGACCCGTGAGAGGACGCCTTCGTGCGCCGCCCCCTGCTCGCCGTCGCCGCCGCCACCGCGCTCGCCGCCGGCGCCGCCTTCGGACCCGCCGCCACGGCGGCCGCCCCGATCGACCCGCTCGCCTACGGCTTCCAGGGCGAGGGCGGCCTGCTGGCCGACGACGCCGACTTCCGCGAAGGGGTCGTGCAGCCCACCGCCGCCCAGCGCGCGGCGGTCGACGCCCTCGGCGCCCGCGCCGTCTGGAACGCCTTCGGCACGCCCAAGGTGCTCACCCGCGACGACGCGGGCTACCTGAGCGAGCCGCGCGCGGGTGCCCCTGCCGACGCGGCCCGCGCCTTCGTGCGCGACAACCTGGCGCTGTTCGGGCTGCCGGCCGAGCTCACGACGCCCGAGGCGCTGACGGTGAGCAAGGACGTTCCGCTGCTCGAGGCGCCCGAGCTGCGCGCCAA
>JAKFFB010000291.1:0-39596 GCA_036675425.1 Actinomycetales bacterium
CGAGCAGCAGGTCGCGAGGCTGGGCGGTCGCCATGCGCTCGGCGGTCCAGTACGCCGCCACCTCGCCGGCGCGGTCGGTGCCCGGATTGGTCGGGGGGGCGGCGCTGGCCGGTGCCGTCCAGGAGGTGGCGAGCCCGGAGAGCCCGAGAGCGGCGACGGACAGCAGGGCCAGTGAGCGGCGCATGGGAGCTCCAGCGGTCGAGCGATGAGGGGGGTGAGATCAGCGTGGCACCAGCCAGGTGCCTTAGCGAGCCCTTCTTCGCAGAACTGTCCGAAAGGACTAGGCGTGGCGGCGATGTCCCGTTTCGGGGAGCCGCCGCGGAGGCCACGAACTATCACCGTCCAGCTGAGCCCGGGAGAGGGCGTCCGCGGGCGGGCTCGCGCTCAGGCGCAGCTGTGCGGACGAGAGGTGGACGGTGAAAGTCCGGGATCCGAGCAGGCAGGCCGGCCGGGCCGGCCGGCCACGCTCAGCGCATAGCGGCCAGTTCCGACTCCCGCGCCGTGGCGCGCAGGCTGGTCGCCGTCACGAGCGCCAGGATCGCCACGATCACCCCCAACGAGGCCAGCGTCGGGATCTCCGGCACCCAGGTCCAGATCCCGTGCGCCCAGTGCAGGACGAGCTTGACGCCGATGAAGCCGAGGATCGCCGCCAGGCCGTAGCCGAGGTGCACCAGGCGCGAGAGCGCGCCCTGCAGGACGAAGTAGAGCGCGCGCAGACCGAGCAGCGCGAAGGCGTTCGTGGCGAAGACCAGGAAGGGGTCGCCGGTGATGCCGTAGACGGCGGGCACCGAGTCGACCGCGAAGACGACGTCGGTGGCGAAGACGGCCATGACCACGAGCGCGAACGGGGTCGCCATCCGGACGCCGTTCTCACGGACGAACAGGCGCGGACCGCGGTAGTCGGGGGTCACCGGGATCACCCGCCGAAGGAGCTGGACCGACCGCATCTCGTCGACGTCGACCGCGTGCGTCTGCCCCTGCCGCTGGTCGCGCAGGATCTTGACCGCGGTCGCGAGCAGGATGCCGCCGAAGAGCAGGAAGGCGAACGACAGCCGGACGAGAGCCGCCGCGCCGAGCGCGATGAAGATCCCGCGCAGCACCAGTGCCCCGACGATGCCGTAGAGCAGCACTCGCTGCTGCAGGGCGGCCGGCACGGAGAACGCTGCCAGCAGCAGCATGAAGACGAAGAGGTTGTCGACCGACAGCGACTTCTCGACGAGGTAGCCGGTGAGGTACTCGACGCCGGTCTGCGACCCGAAGCGGGACCAGACGTAGGCGCCGAAAGCCAGCGGCAGCGCGACGTAGAAGGCGGACCATCCGACGGCCTCGCGCATCGAGACCTCGTGCGGCTTGCGGGTGATCAGGAAGTCCAGGACCAGCAGGGCCAGGACGGCGCCGATCGTGGCAGCCCACAGGCCGGGCGTGCCGACGGACTCCAGGGTGGGGGCGGACAGAAGCACAGGGATCTCCTCGGACGGTGATGCGGTCCGAGGTCTCCTTCACCCGCAGAGCGGGCGACCGTCCGAAGCCGTCATGGAACGGCTGTAGTGACCGGAGCGGCGCTTGGGAAGTACTCCCCTCTGCAACCACTTTACCCGACCGGAGCGCCGTACGCTGGAGTCCGTGACCCGCACGTATGAAGTCCGCACCTACGGGTGCCAGATGAACGTGCACGACAGCGAGCGCATCTCCGGCCTGCTCGACGCCGCGGGCTACCTGCCCGCCCAGCCCGACACCACCCCGGACGTCGTCGTGTTCAACACCTGCGCGGTCCGGGAGAACGCCGACAACCGGCTCTACGGCAACCTGGGCCACCTCAAGCCGGTGAAGGACCGCACCCCGGGCATGCAGATCGCGGTCGGCGGCTGCCTCGCGCAGAAGGACCAGGGACTCATCACGACCAAGGCGCCCTGGGTCGACGTCGTCTTCGGCACCCACAACGTCGGGTCGCTGCCGGTGCTGCTCGAGCGCGCCCGGATCGAGGAGCAGGCCCAGGTCGAGCTGCTCGAGAGCCTCGAGGTCTTCCCGAGCACGCTGCCCGCCAGGCGCGAGTCCACCTACAGCGCGTGGGTCTCCATCAGCGTCGGCTGCGACAACACCTGCACGTTCTGCATCGTGCCCAGCCTGCGCGGCAAGGAGGAGGACCGGCGCCCGGGCGACGTGCTGCGCGAGGTCGAGGTGCTCGCCGCCCAGGGCGTCCTCGAGGTCACCCTGCTCGGCCAGAACGTCAACTCCTACGGCCGCTCCTTCGGCGACCGCGACGCCTTCGGCAAGCTGCTCCGCGCCGTTGGCGCCGTCGACGGCATCGAGCGGGTCCGCTTCACCAGCCCCCACCCGCGCGACTTCACCGACGACGTCATCGCCGCCATGGCGGAGACTCCCGCCGTCTGCCCGAGCCTGCACATGCCGCTGCAGTCCGGCTCCGACGCGGTGCTCAAGGCGATGCGCCGCAGCTACCGCAGCGAGCGCTTCCTCGGCATCCTGGCCCGCGTCCGCGAGCTGATCCCGGACGCGGCCATCACCACCGACGTCATCGTCGGCTTCCCCACCGAGACCGACGCGGACTTCGAGGACACGCTCCGCGTCGTCGAGGCGAGCCGCTTCGCCGGAGCCTTCACCTTCCAGTACTCCCCGCGCCCCGGCACCCCCGCCGCCGACCTGCCCCCGCTCCCGAAGCAGGTCGTGCAGGAGCGGTACGAGCGGCTCGTCGAGCTGCAGGACCGGATCTCGTACGAGGGGATGCAGTCCCAGGTCGGGCGCACCCTCGAGGTCCTCGTCAGCGCGGGGGAGGGGCGCAAGGACACCGGCGACCGCCTCACCGGCCGCGCGCGCGACAACCGGCTGGTCCACCTCGCTGGCGCGGCCGGCGTACGCCCCGGCGACGTCGTCGAGACCGTCGTGACCCGGGCCGGACCCCACTACCTGGTCGCCGACGGGGCGCTGCTGTCGCACCGGCGGACCGCCGCGGGTGACGCCACGGAGGCCGGCCGCACCCCGAGCACGCCCGGAGTGAGCCTAGGGATGCCGTCGATCGGCGTCCCCCCGCCGCTGCCCGCGGCACCCGCCTGCGGCTGACCCGACGCGCGACACCGGGGCAGGGTGTTCCCACGGGGCACCCGGACGTGATGGACTGCGCGCCAGTTCGGTTCCCGAGCCTCCGGAGGTCCGTCGCATGCCCATCCAGGACGACGCCGCTGCTGCGCGCCGGGCCGTGCAGGACCTCAAGACGGCGATCGACACCCTGACGCGGCACTACTCCGACACGGTCGACGTCCGCCGGCTCAAGGCCGACGTCGCGCGGCTGGACGAGGACGTCGACCTGCTCTGCGGCACCGCGCAGCCGCGCAGCGCGGCCGAGCGCCCGCCCCTCGAGGTCATCCCGGACAACGAGTACGCCCACGACTTCTGGATGGACGCGGAGGACGAGGGGCTCGGCCAGTCCCACCGCCGCAACCCCTAGCCCGCGCCGACCTGTCCCGACGAGAGGGGCTCCTCCCGCATGACCGCCACCGTGCCGGCCGGACCGAACGCGCCCGGCCGCGCGACCATCGCCGCCCGGACGCTGCGGACGGACCGGTGGTGGCTGCAGCCGGTCACGACCGTGACCGTCCTCGTGCTGTTCATCGTCTACTCGACGTTCCGGGCGTTCGAGAACGCGAACTTCGAGGCGGGGGCCTACCTCTCGCCGTTCTACTCGCCGTGCATCGCGACGGGCTGCGAGGACACCGCCTTCCCGGTGCTCATCCCGGGTCCGGCGTTCATCAGCCCGGCGCTCTACATCCTCATCATCCCGCTGGGCTTCCGGCTCACCTGCTACTACTACCGGAAGGCCTACTACCGGTCGTTCTGGCTGTCCCCGCCGGCCTGCGCGGTGGCCGAGCCGCACCGGACGTACACCGGGGAGACGCGGTTCCCGCTGCTGTTCCAGAACCTGCACCGGTACTTCTTCTACGTCGGTCTGCTCTACCCGGTGATCCTGCTGTACGACGCGGCGCACAGCGTCTGGGCGCGCGACGACGGCGGGTACGTCGGTCTCGGCACGGTCATCCTCGTGGTCAACGCCCTGCTCCTGGCGATGTACTCGATGTCCTGCCACTCCTGCCGCCACCTGATCGGCGGCCGGCTGGTGCACTTCTCCAAGCACCCGATCCGCTACAAGCTCTGGACCTGGGTGAGCCGCGAGAACTCCCGGCACATGAAGTGGGCCTGGATCAGCCTGGTCGTCGTGGCCGCGGCCGACTTCTACGTCCGCCTGCTCGCGACCGGCGCCTTCGACGACCCGATCCTCTTCTGAGAACAGGAATCCCTGCTTCATGACCGACCTGGAACGGCACGCCTACGACGTCGTCGTGATCGGCGCCGGAGGCGCGGGGCTGCGCGCCGCGATCGAGGCGCACGAGCAGGGCGCGCGCACCGCCGTGGTGTGCAAGTCGCTGCTGGGCAAGGCGCACACGGTGATGGCGGAGGGCGGCATCGCCGCGGCCATGGGCAACGTCTACCCGGAGGACGGGTGGAAGGTGCACTTCCGCGACACCATGCGCGGCGGGAAGATGCTCAACCACTGGCGGATGGCGCAGCTGCACGCCCAGGAGGCGCCGGACCGGGTCCGCGAGCTCGAGGACTGGGGCGCCCTGTTCGACCGCACGCCGGCCGGTCTGATCTCCCAGCGCGACTTCGGCGGTCACCGCTACGCGCGGCTGGCGCACGTCGGCGACCGCACCGGCCTCGAGCTGATCCGCACCCTGCAGCAGCGCACCGTCGCGCTCGGCATCGACGTCTACATGGAGTGCACGGTCACCAAGCTGCTGAAGCAGCAGGACGGGACCATCAACGGGGCCTTCGGCTACCGGCGCGAGAACGGGCAGTTCGTGCTGTGGCAGGCGCCGTCCGTCGTGCTGGCCACCGGCGGGATCGGCAAGTCCTACAAGGTGACGTCGAACTCCTGGGAGTACACCGGCGACGGGCACTCGCTCGCGCTGCAGGCCGGGGCGACGCTCGTCAACATGGAGTTCGTCCAGTTCCACCCGACGGGCATGGTCTGGCCGCCGTCGGTGCGCGGCATCCTGGTCACCGAGTCGGTCCGCGGCGACGGCGGGATCCTCAAGAACAGCAACGGATCGCGCTTCATGTTCGACTACATCCCCGACTACTTCCGCAAGGAGACCGCCGAGACGGAGGAGGAGGCGGACCGTTGGTACACCGACAAGAAGAACAACCGCCGACCACCTGAGCTGCTGCCGCGCGACGAGGTCGCCCGCGCCATCAACAGCGAGGTCAAGGCCGGCCGCGGCTCGCCGCACGGCGGCGTCTTCCTCGACATCGCGAGCCGGCACGACGCCGACTACATCCGCAAGCGGCTCCCCTCGATGTACCACCAGTTCAAGGAGCTGGCCGAGGTCGACATCACTCGGGAGCCGATGGAGGTCGGGCCCACCTGCCACTACGTCATGGGTGGCGTCGAGGTCGACCCGGAGACGGCTGCCGCCAAGGTGCCGGGCCTGTTCGCCGCCGGCGAGGTCGCCGGCGGCATGCACGGCAGCAACCGGCTGGGCGGCAACTCGCTGTCGGACCTGCTCGTCTTCGGCCGGCGCGCGGGCCTCGCGGCCGCCGAGCGGGCGAGGTCGACCACCGTCCCGAACGTCGCCGACGCGGTCGTGGCCGAGGCGGCCAGGGAGGCGCTGGCGCCGTTCGAGCGCGACGGCGGCGAGAACCCGTACTCCCTCCATGCGGAGCTGCAGACCGCCATGAACGACCTGGTCGGCATCATCCGCGTGGCCGGCGAGATGAGCGAGGCGCTCGAGCGGATCGAGGCGCTGAAGGTGCGCGCGAAGGCGCTGACCGTCGAGGGCAAGCGGCCCTACAACCCGGGCTGGCACCTGGCCCTGGACCTGCCGCACATGCTGCGCGTCTCGGAGTGCATCGCCAAGGCCGCGCTCGAGCGGGAGGAGAGCCGGGGCGGCCACACCCGCGACGACTTCCCCGGCCCGCGGGAGGAGTGGGGCGCGCTGAACGTCATCTGCTCCGCCGACGGCGAGGACGTCGCGCTCACCCGCCAGCCGCTGCCCGTCATGCCGCCCGACCTGGCCGAGATCTTCGAGGAGAGCTGATGGCGTACGAAGCGAGCCTGCGCGTCTGGCGCGGCGACGACGAGGGCGGCCGGCTCGAGGACTTCCTCGTCGAGGTGAACGAGGGCGAGGTCGTGCTCGACATCATCCACCGGCTGCAGGCGACGCAGGCACCCGACCTGGCCGTGCGGTGGAACTGCAAGGCCGGCAAGTGCGGCTCGTGCAGCGCCGAGATCAACGGCCGGCCGCGGCTGATGTGCCTGACCCGGATGGGGACCTTCGACGAGGAGGAGGTCATCACGATCACCCCGCTGCGGGCGTTCCCGGTGATCCGCGACCTCGTCACCGACGTCTGGTTCAACTACGAGAAGGCCCAGTCGATACCGCCTTTCACGCCGCGGGCTCGCGACGAGGACGGCAACCACCGGATGCAGCAGATCGACGTGGAGCGCTCGCAGGAGTTCCGCAAGTGCATCGAGTGCTTCCTGTGCCAGGACACCTGCCACGTGGTGCGCGACCACGAGGAGAACAAGAAGTCGTTCGCCGGCCCCCGCTTCCTGATGCGGATCGCCGAGCTCGACATGCACCCGCTCGACACCCTCGACCGCCGGCGCGCGGCGCAGGACGACTTCGGGCTCGGGATGTGCAACATCACCAAGTGCTGCACCGAGGTCTGCCCCGAGGGCATCAAGATCACCGACAACGCGCTCATCCCGATGAAGGAGCGCGTCGTGGACCGCAAGTACGTCCCGAAGACCTGGCTCGGGCGCACCATCGGCCGCCGCAAGGACTGAGCCCCACGGCGGCCGCGTACGACCTAGCCGTCGAGGCGGAAGCCGACCTTGAGGGTCACCTGGAAGGCGGCGATCTCGCCGTCCTCGACCCGACCGCGGATCTCGGTGGCCTCGAACCACTCGACGTTGCGGACGGTGCGCGAGACGCGCGAGATCCCGTTGCGGATGGCCTGCTGCACGGACTCGCCGGACGAGCCGACGACCTCGGTGACGCGGTAGACGTGGTCGCTCACGGGACCTCCTCGTAGTTGGTGCCCGCAGGATGCCACCTGCGGGCCCGCCCGCAACGGGATGGTCACGATCCGGCGCTCGGACCGCCTGCCGGAGCGCACCCGACGATCCCGCAGGGATAGGGTCCGCCCGTGATGCGCAGGTGACCGTTCCTCCCGCGGGGCAGCCCCTCGTCGTCCTCGAGGGCGTCAACAAGCACTTCGGGTCGCTCCACGTCCTGAAGGACATCGACCTCACCGTCGACAGGGGCGAGGTCGTCGTCGTGATCGGGCCGTCCGGCTCGGGCAAGTCGACGCTCTGCCGGACCATCAACCGGCTCGAGACCATCGACGCCGGGACGATCCGGATCGACGGCCATCCGCTGCCCGAGGAGGGCAAGCAGCTCGCGCAGCTGCGGTCGAAGGTCGGCATGGTGTTCCAGTCCTTCAACCTGTTCGCGCACAAGACCGTGCTCGAGAACGTCACCCTCGGGCCGATCAAGGTGAAGGGGGTCAAGAAGGCCGACGCCGAGAAGCGCGGGCGCGAGCTGCTCGAGCGGGTCGACATCGCCAGCCAGGCGGACAAGTACCCCGCTCAGCTCTCCGGCGGTCAGCAGCAGCGCGTCGCGATCGCCCGGGCGCTCGCCATGGACCCGATGGTGATGCTCTTCGACGAGCCCACTTCCGCTCTCGACCCCGAGATGATCAACGAGGTCCTCGACGTCATGACGTCGCTGGCCAAGAGCGGCATGACGATGGTCGTCGTGACGCACGAGATGGGCTTCGCCCGTCGCGCCGCCGACCGCGTCGTCTTCATGGACGAGGGGCGCATCGTCGAGTCCAACACCCCTGAGGAGTTCTTCTCCCGGCCGCAGTCCGACCGTGCCAAGGACTTCCTCTCCAAGATCCTTTCCCACTGACCGTCCACCGGTTCGCCAACAGCAAAGGACCCATCGTGCGATCTCTGCGCCTCTCCTCCGTCGCCCTCGCGGCGGCGCTCTCCCTCACCCTGGCCGCGTGCGGCTCCGACGACGACGGCGACGACGTCGCCACCCCGGACACCGACGCCAGCTTCGAGGCCGGAACCCGGATGGCCGAGCTGGCCGAGGCCGGCAAGATCACCGTCGGCACGAAGTTCGACCAGCCGCTGTTCGGCCAGAAGGGGCTGTCGGGCGACCCCGAGGGCTTCGACGTCGAGATCGCCAAGCTCATCGCGGCCAAGCTCGGCATCTCCGAGGACAACATCACCTTCGTCGAGTCGGTGTCCGCCAACCGCGAGCCCTTCCTCCAGCAGGGCAAGGTCGACATGGTCGTCGCGACCTACACGATGAACGACAAGCGCGACAAGGTCGTCGACTTCGCCGGCCCGTACTTCCAGGCCGGCCAGGACATCCTGGTCGCCAAGGGCAACCCGAAGGGCATCACCAAGCCCGAGGACCTCAAGGGCAAGAAGACCTGCTCGGTGAGCGGCTCGACCCCGGCGGAGAACGTCCAGACCAAGTACGGCCTGACCACCGCCGAGCTCACCCTCTTCGACACCTACACCAAGTGCCGTGACGCGCTCGCCAACGGCCAGGTCGACGCCGTGACGACCGACAACGTCATCCTCGCCGGCTACGTCGAGGCCGCGCCCGACAAGTTCGAGCTGCTGGGCAAGCCGTTCACCGAGGAGCCCTACGGCATCGGCATCCCCGAGGGCCAGGAGGAGTTCTGCGACTGGATCAACGAGACCCTCGCCGAGGCCGCTGACGACGGCTCCTACGCCGCTGCGTTCGAGAAGACCGCGGGCACCGTCATCACCGACACCCCGGAGCTGCCGGAGCCCAAGGGCTGCGACGCGTAGTCCTGCACGACTGACCGAAGGGCCGAACGGTACGTGGACGCTGTCCTCGACAACCTCGACGTCTTCGTCGAGGGGTTCACGACCACGGTCACGCTGACGCTGCTGGCGGCGGTGGGGGCGCTCGTCCTGGGCACCCTCATCGCCGCCATGCGCGTCTCGCCGGTCCCGCCGCTGCGGTGGGCCGGGGCGACGTACGTGACGCTCGTCCGGAACACCCCGCTCACGGTGGTGTTCTTCCTCGTCGTCTTCGGGCTGCCCGAGGTCGACGTGATCCTCAGCTTCTACCGCTTCGCGGTCGTGGCGCTCGCGCTCTACACCGCGGCCTTCGTCGCGGAGGCGGTCCGATCCGGCATCAACTCCGTCGCTGCCGGGCAGGCCGAGGCGTCCCGCTCGGTCGGCATGACCTTCGGCCAGACGCTGCGCCTGGTCGTGCTGCCGCAGGCGTTCACGAACATCATCCCGCCGCTGGCGAGCATCTTCATCGCGCTGCTGAAGAACACCTCGATCGCTTACGCGTTCGGGGTGTTCGAGGGGACCCAGGCGCTGAACCAGCTCATCAACGCGAACGGCTCCGACGTCATCGCGCTGCTGCTCGCCGCGGCGGCCGTCTACCTCGTCCTGGCTCTGATCTCGAGCGCGCTCTTCGGCCTGCTCGAGCGCGCCGTCCGGCCGGCCGAGCGATGACCACTCCCGTCCTCTACGACGTCCAGGGCCCGAAGGCCCGCCGCCGCGTGCTCATCGCGAGCGTCGTCGGCGGCCTGCTGGTGCTCGGCCTGCTGCTCCTCGCCGGGCAGCGCCTCGCGGCCAACGAGCAGCTCGAGTACGCGAAGTACGAGCCCTTCTTCACCGAGCCGCAGCTCTACGAGCGCCTGCTCGACGGCCTGGTCAACACGCTGAAGGCCGCGGCGTACGCCCTGGTGCTCGCGACCGTCCTCGGCATCCTGCTGGCCTTCGGCCGGCTGTCGCACCTGTGGTTCATCCGGCTGCCGTCGATCGCGGTCGTGGAGTTCTTCCGTGGTGTGCCGCTGCTGCTGCTGATCTTCTTCTTCTACCTGGCCTTCCCGCTCGCGTTCGGCATCGAGCTGCCGGCGCTGTGGTCGCTGGTCCTCGGCCTGACGCTCTACAACGGCGCGGTCATCGCCGAGATCGTCCGCGCCGGGGTGCTGTCGATCCCGAAGGGGCAGACGGAGGCGTCGTACGCGATGGGGCTGAGCCGCGGGCAGACCCTGCGGCTGGTCCTGCTCCCGCAGGCGATCCGGGTGATGCTGCCGGCGCTGATCAGCCAGCTGGTGGTCCTGCTCAAGGACACCTCGCTCGGCTTCGTCATCGGCTTCGAGGAGCTGCTGCGCACCGGTGGGCAGCTGGTGCAGGTGCTCGACAACCCGATCCAGCTCTACGTCGCCATCGCGCTGGTCTACATCGTCATCAACTACGCGCTGTCGCTGGTCGCGCGCTGGGTCGAGAGCCGACAGCGGCACCGGACCGGCGATGCCCTGGCCGTGGCGCCACCGACGGAGGCCGGCATCGGCCAGGGCGGCACCCCCTGACCCGTCGGGTCCTCGCCGTGGTCGGGCCCACCGCCGCCGGCAAGTCCGACCTCGGCATCGCGATCGCGCAAGCGGTCGGCGGCGAGGTCGTCAACGCCGACTCGATGCAGCTCTACCGCGGCATGGACATCGGCACGGCCAAGCTCGCGGTCGAGGCGCGCGGCGGAGTGCCGCACCACCTGCTCGACGTCTGGCCGGTGACCCGCACCGCGACCGCCGCCGACTACCAGCAGCTCTGCCGCGAGGTCGTCGACGACCTGCTGGCCCGTGGCGTCACGCCGGTGCTCGTCGGCGGGTCCGGGCTCTACCTGCGGGCAGCCCTCGACGACCTGGCCTTCCCCGGGACCGATCCCGTGCTGCGGGCCGAGCTGGAGGCCGAGCTCGAGCGGGACGGCCCGCTCGCCCTGCACGCCCGCCTCGCGGCGCTCGACCCGGCGGCCGCCACGCGGATGGAGCCGAGCAACGGACGCCGCGTCGTACGCGCCCTCGAGGTGGTCCTGCTGACCGGCTCCATGCCGGGGGAGATGACGTCGTACGGCGAGCACTACCCGACGACCTACGTCGGGGTGGACCGCACCGACCTGGCCGAGCGGATCGCGGTGCGGGTCGACCGGATGTGGGAGCACGGCCTGGTGGACGAGGTGCGCCGGCTCGAGGGCGAGGGGCTGCGCGAGGGGGTGACGGCCTCCCGGGCGCTCGGCTACGCCCAGGTGCTCGGCCTGCTGGACGGCCGCTGGGACGAGGCGCACGCCCGCGAGCTCACCGTCGTGGCGACCCGCCGGTTCGCCCGCCGGCAGCGGGCGTGGTTCCGGCGGGACCCCCGCGTGACGTGGCTCGACGGCGGCTCGGACAGCCTCGTCGACGACGCGCTCGCCGCCCTCCGTTGATCATCCGCAGCATCGCCGTCCACAGCGGGCTCACGGGGCGCTGAGGGCGGGGATCCTGCGGATGATCAGCGGGAATGGGCCAGCAGCAGGAGTCCCGCGTCCCGACGTCGAAGCCTCCCGGCATGCGCACCCGGATCGCCCTCGCCGCTGCCACCGCCCTGCTGCTGCCGCTCGCCGGCACCGCGCTCGGCCACGGCGACGCCCACCCCGTGGCGTCGACCGTCAACGGCACCTCCACCGGCCCCGCGAAGAGCGTCGCCGCCCAGCCCGGCACGGTCAGCAGCAAGAAGCTGCCCGACATGAACACGCTCGACCCGGTGCGCTACAGCCTCAAGGACGCGATCGTCGAGGGCGTCGAGGTGCCGAGCCGCAACGGGATCGACACGATCTGGGTCGACATCATCCGGCCGAAGACCAAGGCCGGCGTGAAGCTGCCGGTGATCATGGACGCCTCGCCGTACTTCAACACCCTCGGCCGCGGCTGGGAGGGGCACTGCAAGACGCCCACCACCGGGCTGTCCACCCCGACCGGCACCCCGGGGCTCGGCTGCACCAAGCAGTCGCCGTTCCCGGAGCACTACGACGACTACTTCGTCCCGCGCGGCTACGCCGTCGCGCTGATGGACCTGCGCGGCACCCGCAACACCAGCGGCTGCCAGACCTACGGCGACCGCGACGAGGTCTACGACGCCGTCGACGTCGTCGACTGGCTGGTCGAGCAGCCGTGGAGCAACGGCAAGGTCGGTCTGACCGGCGGCTCCTACGACGGCACGATCGCGACCGGTGTGGCCGTCGAGCAGCCGATCAGCGGCAAGCACAAGGACGCCGTCGGCGCCGTGATCCCGATCCGCGCGATCGACCGCTGGTACGACTACCACTTCCTCAACGGCGTCGCGTCCAGCGGGCACGCGGCGACCCCGGCGCTGTTCACGACCGCGCTCGCCGCGGCCGACAACCCCAACTCAGGGACGCCCCGGGGCGGGGTCGCCGCGGTGCAGCGCAAGGGCTGCATCGCGACCTTCGGCCAGGCGACCAACGCCGGCTACGCGCCCGTCTACCAGGAGGCGAACAACGACTTCTGGACCGAGCGCGACTTCGCCAAGGACGCCGCGGGCACCCGGACCGCCTTCTTCCTCATGCACGGCCTCTACGACTTCAACGTCAAGACCAACAACGTCGGCCAGCTCTGGACCGCGCTGCCCAAGAAGGCGCCGAAGAAGATGTGGCTGATGAACGGCGACCACGTCGACCCCGACGTGCCGGACGCCGAGACGGCCCAGGCCGGCGGGCACTTCCTGCCCTTCACCTTCCAGCAGGCCTACCGCACCGCGACGCACCGCTGGTGGGCGCAGTTCCTCAAGGGCCTGCCGGCCGGGGCGCTCGACACCCCGACCGTCGAGGTCCAGGGCGACGACGGGACGTGGCTCGGCAGCCGGGTCTGGCCGATCCCGAGCAAGGACTCCGTGCTGCACCTGACGTCCGACGGCAAGGCCACGCCCGGGGCGCCCGCGGCGAGCACCGTGTCCTGGTACGACGGCCAGGTCGTGCGCTCCTCGCCGGCCAGCCAGTCCTTCGTGACCGCGCCGGTGAAGAAGGCCACGCGCCTGTCCGGTCAGGTCGTCTTCGACCTCGTCTACGGCCTGGGCGGTCCCGATACCACGATCGCCGTGCGGATCGACGACCTGCCGCCGGGCGTGGACGACGACGCCCCGGTCGGCGACCCGATCCTCGACGGACCGCCGGAGGACGTGTTCACCGTGTCGTACGGCTGGGCTCGTGCGGCGTACCGCAGCACCATCGAGCCGCGCGGCATCTCGACGCCGCACGGGCCGGAGCCGGTGATGCCGGGCGAGACCGTCCGGACCGCCTTCGGGTCGCTGCCGCTCGACTTCGTCGTCCGTCCCGGGCACCGGCTGCGCTTCACCTTCTCCGCGTCCGACGGCGGGACCGTCGCGGCGATGACCGGTGGCAACGTCACGCTGCAGCTGGGCAAGGGCCTGTCGACCGTGCGGCTGCCGATCGGCCGTTAGCCCGCGCCGCTGGGTCGGAATGACCAGCGGCGGACTCCTCCCGATTGACCATGGGTCGAAAGGCCCGGCGGGCGGACGATATGTCCATGTCCACCCTCCGCCGCTCCACCGTGACGCTCGACTCGCTGCCCGCGCTGCACCGCAGCGTGAAGGACGGCTCGCTCGAGCTGCTCTACCAGCCCGAGATCGACCTCGCGACCGGCGCCATCGTCGCGATGGAGGGGCTGCTGCGCTGGCACCACGAGGCCCTGGGCATGCTCCCGCCCCCCGCCTTCCTCGGCCTGGCCGACGTCAGCGGCGAGATCATCCCGATCGGCGAGTGGGTGCTGCGCGCCGGTGCGGCCGAGGCGCAGCGCTGGGCGAGCATCCCCGGCCCGACCCGCCGGCTCTGGCTGAACATCAGCGGCGCCGAGCTGGTCGCCGACGGCTTCGTCGACCTGGTCGCGGAGGTCGTCACCTCCCACGGGCTGCCCGACGGCGCCCTCGGCCTGGAGGTCCCCGAGACCGTCATCGTCGGCCTCGGCGCGAGCGCGACCCCGCTGCTCCGCGAGCTGGGGAACGCCGGCGTGGCCCTGGCCATCGACGACTTCAGCAGCTTCTACGCGACCCTCGGCGCCATCGAGGTGCTGCCGATCGACGCGGTGAAGCTGGCGCACCGCTACGTCCGGGGCGTCGGCGAGCTGGTCGGTCCGGACGGCAGCGGCGACCCGCTGGTGTCCGCCGTCATCGAGCAGGCGCATGCCCGCGGCCTCTACGTCGTCGCCGAGGGCGTCGAGACGTGGGGCGAGGCGGCCCGGCTGACCGAGCTGGGCTGCGACCGGGCGCACGGATGGCTGTTCGAGAGCGCGCAGCGGGCCGACAAGGCGCGCTGGCTGCTCGAGCACGGCAAGGGCTGGCCGCCGCGCCACCTCCCGACGCCGCGAGCGGGGAGCTGATCCCCGTACTCTCGGAGCGTGCGCTTCCTCAAGGGGCACGGCACCGAGAACGACTTCGTGGTGCTGCCCGACCCTGACGGCGAGATCGCGCTGACCCCTGAGCTGGTCGTGCGGCTGTGCGACCGGCGGGCCGGGATCGGCGGCGACGGCGTGCTGCGCGTGGTGCGGTCGGCGGCGACGCCCGACGCCGCCGAGTGGGCCGGCGAGACCGAGTGGTTCATGGACTACCGCAACGCCGACGGGTCGGTCGCGGAGATGTGCGGCAACGGCGTGCGGGTCTACGCGCGCTACCTCGTGTCGGCCGGCCTCGCGCAGCCCGGCCACCTGCGCCTGGCGACCCGCGGCGGCATCAAGGAGGTCGACGTCCCGGCGACCGGTGACGTCAGCGTCGACATGGGACCGGCGGTCGTCGGCGACCCGGTCGACGTCGACGGCACCTCCGCGACCTTCGTCGACATGGGCAACCCGCACGCCGTCGTCCCGGTCGCCTCCGTCGACGGGCTGGGCGAGCTGAAGACCTCGCGGCTGGACCTGAACGTGGAGTACGTCGAGGACGTCTCGCCGACGGCGATCCGGATGCGCGTGCACGAGCGGGGCGTCGGGGAGACGCGCAGCTGCGGCACGGGAGCCTGCGCCGCCGTCGTCGCCACCGCGCTGCGCACGGGCACGCCGCGGGGCACCGCGTACGACGTCGAGGTCCCTGGCGGTCACCTGACCGTCACCTGGCGCGAGGACGGACACACGGTGCTCACCGGCCCGGCCGTCCTGCTGGCAGAAGGAGTGGTGGACGACACGTGGCTGACGACGGCCTGACCTCGGCGGAGGCGGCAGCAGCGCTGAAGAAGCCCGTGGGCGACTGGGGCTTCGGCTGGATGAGCGACGCCGCGGTGCGCGACCGCGGCAAGGCCGAGCTCGGCCTGCGCGGCCGCCCGCTCTACCACCTCGGCCGGGCCGGCGCGATGGGCGACGTGCCGGTCGACGTGGTCGTCGCGGCAGAGGCGTTCTTCCCCGCCGACGTGGTCCGCGCGGCGTGGGTCGACGGCCGCAACGGCGTCGACCCGATGGACGCGGCGCTGTTCTACTCCGCGCGCTGCAGCGACGTCTTCCGCTCGTCGTACGGCGACCGGCCCGGGCTGGAGCGGCTCGCGGAGCTGCTCGCGACGGTGGTGGACGGCGCCTCGGCGCTCGGCGCACCGCTGTTCGCCGCCTGGCGCGCGCTGCCGCGACCGGAGGACGCCGCCGGTCGGGTGGGACTGCTGCTCAACGTGCTGCGCGAGCACCGCGGGTCCGTGCACGCCGCGGCCGTCGCGGCGATGGGCCTCGGCCCGCTCGAGGCGATCATGGCCGGCGCCTACGGCGAGAGCAACGCGCGCTTCTTCGAGTGGCCGGAGCCCTACCCGGACCCGGCGCCCTTCCGGGAGCGGTGGGCCGCCGCCGAGGAGCTGACCAGCGCCGCGGCCGCAGCGGCGTACGACTCCCTGTCAGCGGCGGAGCGCGCCGAGCTGGTGGAGCTCGTCCGGGCGACGCTCGGCTGAGGCGCGCGGCGGCGGTCTGCGCCGTAGTCTCCTGGGCACTTGCCGAAGGAGACCCCTCATGAGCCGCACCCCCCGCCGGGCGATCGCACTCCTAGCCGTCGGAGCGCTGGCCGTCGTGCCGCTGGTCGGGCTGAGCCCGTCGTCGGCGACCGCCGCCGGCGCGGACGAACCCCTCGTCTGCCCGCCGGGCACGGTCGCGACGACCAAGACCGCGGGCGAGCGCTCGCAGGAGCGGGAGAGCGCCGATCCGGCGTTCCAGGACCTGCTCGGCTCCCTCGACGCGGCCTCGGCCGATCGCGCCACGCTCTGCCGCCCGGTGCGCGAGCCGGAGCCGTACTGGGAGCTCGCGGAGATGCAGCGCGAGCGCAACGTCATCAGCGCCGGTCCGCTGGGCTACACGCCGCCGGGCGCGCTGCGGGCGGCGGTCGGCGCGAAGCAGGCCAAGACGGCCGCCGCGTCGACGGTGCCGGGCGCGCAGGGCAGCTTCACGCCGAAGGGCAAGACGCCGCTCATCGCCGACGACGCGGAGCTCTCGCCCTCCGTCGCGGGCCTCGGGCTCGGCGACCAGGCGGGCCGCATCGACAGCTACGCCTACGACCCCCGGAACAAGCGGCTGTTCTCGGCGCCCGGCACCGGTGGGGTGTGGGTCTCGACCGACGTCGGCACGACGTGGCGGTCGGTCGGGGACGACCTGCTGTACCAGTCGGTCGGCGCGATCGCCTGGAGCACCGACGGCAGCGCCGCGGACGGCACCCTGCTGGTGCTCTCCGGGGAGGCCTCCGCGGGCGGCAACGTCTACACCGGCATGGGCGCCTTCTACTCCACCGACAGCGGGCGCACCTGGCGGGAGTCGACCGGGATCCCCGACGGCCTGATGGGCTTCGAGATCGACGTCGACCCGACCAACCCCAAGGAGGTCTACGCCGCGACCTCGCAGGGGCTGTACCGCTCGACCGACGCGGGGCGGACGTACGTCAACGTCAAGCTGCCGACCGGCGACTGCGCCGGCGTCACGGGCTTCAACACCATCTGCCAGCACGCCAACTGGGTCACCGACGTCGAGATCAAGACGCCGGGTGGTGTCGGTCCCGACACCAGCGGCGGCCAGGTGCTCGCGGCGGTCGGCTACCGCGCCGGGACGCGGCCCTACCCGGGCACCGACACCCCCCAGTCCCCGGCGAACGGGCTCTACCGCTCCGACACGGGTGCGCCTGGGACGTTCGCGGCGCTGGACGTCTTCGGCGACGGCGTCTCGCCGGTCGGCTTCGCCCCGCAGGAGCGGGTCGGGCGCACCGAGCTCGGCTCGGCGACCGGTCCGGACCAGAACCACGACTTCGTCTACGCCATCGTGCAGGACGCGGTGCTGTTCAACGGCGGCGTGCCCGGCATCGACGCGTTCGACGACACGATGGTGACCGGGGGAGCGGTGAACAACACCGCCCTCAACGGGATCTACGTCTCGGACGACTTCGGCTCGTCGTGGATGCGGATGTCCGACGAGCTCGAGCTGCAGCTGCCGATCACGGAGTCGGCGCTCATCGGGACCTCGCAGGCGCTGCTCTACGCGCCGGGGATCCAGTCCTGGTACAACATGTGGATCGCGCCCGACCCCACCGCGGCGACCGCGAGCGGCGTCCCGACCCGCCTGGTGTTCGGCCTCGAGGAGGTCTGGGCGAGCCGCCTGGAGGGCACCCCCCAGGACGGCGCGACGCAGTCGGCCGAGCCGGCGTCGTTCCGCGTCATCGGTCCGTACTTCGCCGATGACACCTGCGCCTTCCTGGACAACCCGCTGCCGACGTGCGCCACCCAGCAGACGTCGTCCGGCGACCTGACCACCCACCCGGACCAGCAGTCCGGCATCTGGGTGCCGGACGGCGACGGCGGCGTGACCCTGGTCGTCGGCAACGACGGCGGCACCTACAGCCAGACGATCCCGGCCGGCGGCTCGCTGACCAAGGAGTGGGGACGCGGCAACCAGGGCGGCTACAACGCCAACACCCTGCTGCCCTACGACGCGTCCGCGGCGAAGGACGGCACGATCGTCTTCGGCCTGCAGGACAACGGCTCCGGGCACATCCAGCCGGACGGCCGCGTCATCGAGACCTTCGGCGGTGACGGATTCTTCGCCGCCGTCGACCCCGACGACAGCCAGGTCTACTACACCGAGACCACGCTGGCCGACATGCGCGTGACGCAGGACGGCGGCAAGAGCTGGACCACGATCCCGCCGCCCGTGACGGCGCCGATGTTCTCGAACCCGTTCACGATGGACCCGCTGGACTCCCAGCACCTGCTGACCGCGGGGCCCGAGGTCGTCGAGCTGATCGACGGCCCGGCCGGCAACTGGGTCGAGGTCTACAACACCGGCGAGGGCACGCAGATGTCCGCCGTCGAGCTCTACGGCGACGCGGCGTACGTCGGCTTCTGCTCGGTGTGCGACATCGTCAACAAGGACCCCGCTGCCGGGCAGGTCTTCAGCAGCGGGCTCGCGACCAACGTCGGTGGCGACGAGCCTGCCGAGGCGGGCTCGCCGTCGGGCTGGCACACCGCCGCGGCGAAGGGGCTGCCGGACCGCTACATCACGGGCATCGCGATCGATCCGGCCAACCCGAAGAACGTCTTCGTCACGCTGTCCGGGTACGCGAACCGGCAGTGGTGGCCGGAGGGGTCCTTCAACGACAAGAACCCGAACCGCGCCGGTGGCCACGTCTTCCGGTCCACGGACGCGGGGGAGACCTTCACCGACATCTCCGGCAGCCTGCCGGACGTGCCGGCCCGGTCGATCGAGATCAACCGCGGCCAGCTGCTGGTCGGCACCGACGTCGGCCTGTTCCTGTCGAACAACCTCACCGGGCAGGCCTGGGCGGCGCTCGACGGGCTGCCGAACGTGCCGGTCGTGTCGGTGAAGAACGTGCCCGGCAAGCCCAACGAGGTGGTGCTGGCGACCTTCGGTCGCGGGATCTACGGCTACACCTTCAGTGCGCGGACAGGAGCGGCCACCCCGGTGACCGGTCCCGCACCGGCGCGCCCGACGACCGGCCGGCTCCCCGCGACCGGGCTCGGGATCACCGCGGCGGCCGTCGGTGTGCTGGCGCTGCTCGGCGGGCTGGCGGTGCGGCGGCGGCTTACTCCGTAGCCGCCTGCGCGTCAGCGTGCGACGCTTGTCGGGATGACCCGACCTGCGAAGAGCGTTGACCAGTCGATGACGACTGCGCCTGACCCTGCCGTGCACCTCGACGACGACCTGCTGCCCTCGGCGTTCCACGACATCGAGGGCGAGGGGTTCGACCTCGAGGAGCGGCAGTCGCTGCGCCGCGTCGCGGGGATCCGGACCGACCTCGAGGACGTCACCGAGGTCGAGTACCGGCAGCTGCGGCTGGAGCGCGTCGTCCTCATGGGCGTGTACGCCCCCGGTGACGACGCGGTGAACTCGCTCGCGGAGCTGCAGGCACTGGCCGAGACCGCCGGCTGCGAGGTGCTCGAGGGACTGCTGCAGCGTCGTACGACTCCCGATCCCGCGACGTACGTCGGGTCCGGCAAGGCTCGCGAGCTCCGGGACGCCGTTGTGGCCTCGGGCGCCGACACCGTGATCTGCGACGGCGAGCTGTCGCCCGGCCAGCTGCGGAAGCTGGAGGAGGTCGTCAAGGTCAAGGTCATCGACCGGACCTGGCTGATCCTCGACATCTTCGCCCAGCACGCGACCTCCCGTGAGGGCAAGGCGCAGGTCGAGCTGGCGCAGATGACCTACATGCTGCCGCGCCTGCGTGGCTGGGGTGAGTCGTTGTCCCGGCAGGGCGGTGGCGCCGGTGGCTCCTCCGGCGGCGTCGGCACCCGCGGTCCCGGTGAGACCAAGATCGAGACGGACCGGCGGCGCATCCGCAACCGCAAGGCCAAGCTCGCGGCCGAGATCAAGCAGATGAAGACGGCGCGGGACACCAAGCGGCAGGAGCGGCTCCGCGGCGAGGTGCCCTCGGTGGCGATCGCCGGCTACACCAACGCCGGGAAGTCCTCGCTGCTGAACCGGCTCACCGGCGCGGGTGTCCTGGTCGAGAACGCGCTCTTCGCGACGCTCGACCCGACGGTCCGCCGTGCCGAGACGCCGTCCGGTCGGGAGTTCACGCTGACGGACACGGTCGGCTTCGTCCGGCTGCTGCCGCACCAGCTCGTCGAGGCCTTCCGCTCGACGCTGGAGGAGGTCGCCGACGCGGACCTGATCCTGCACGTCGTGGACGGCTCGCACGCCGATCCCGAGGGTCAGATCGCCGCGGTGCGCGCGGTCTTCGCCGACATCGGTGCCACGGGGATCCCCGAGGTCGTGGTGGTGAACAAGTGCGACCTGGCGGACCCGGACGTGCTGCGCCGGCTCGAGCGTCGCGAGAAGCACGTCGTGCTCGTGTCCGCGCTCACCGGCGAGGGGCTGCCGGAGCTGCTGCAGGTGCTCGAGGACGAGGTACCGCGGCTGTCGACGCTGGTGTCGGTGCTGCTGCCGTACTCCGAGGGCGGTCTGGTCTCGCGGATCCACAGCGAGGGGGAGGTGCTCGCGGAGGAGCACCTCGAGGCGGGGACGCGGCTCTCGGCCCGCGTGGGCCCGTCGCTGGCGTCGGAGCTGCACGACTACCTGGTGGCGTCGTAGGGCCTGTGCCCGCGGGGTTCCGCCGCGCCGCCTTCATGATCCACAGAAGCTCTCGCCTGCTAGGCGGTCGTTCGCGCCGCTGAGGAGGTGGATCCTTCTGCGGATCTTGCTCGGGCGCGTGCGTCGGCTGGCGTCGTGGGTCGTGGGTGGCCGCGCGCGGTGACTGTCCGACGTGGTCGTCACGGGCGTTCCCGCGGGAACGTCGGGCCGGTGGCGTCAGCTGCTGCTGCGGTCCGGTTCATGATCCGCAGAAGCTTTGACGTGCTAGGTGGTCGGCCTCGGCGCTGAGCGCGCGGATCCTTCTGCGGATCTTGGTCGGGGTGCGGGCGGGCTGGCGTCGTGGGTCGTGGGTGGCCGTGCGCGGTGACTGGTCCGACGTGGTCGTCACGGGCGTTCCCGCGGGAACGTCGGGCGTCCACATGCCCCACCCGCGGGGTCGAATCTCCCGATATCCTCTGGTTCGTGAGGATCAGGGGGGCGCTGACGGCGCTGTGCGTGATGGTCGCGCTCGTGGGCTGCGGTGACGACCCCGAGCCGCGGACGCTGCCGCCGATCGCCAGCGTCTCGCCCTCTCCGTCGATTGTCCCGTTGCCGTCCGAGGCCGCTGCCGAGACGCCGGAGGGGGCCGCAGCGTTTGCGAGGTACTACCTGGAATTGATGAATGCGGCCTTCGAGTCTCGTGATGCGCGGGCGGTTCGGCAGGTGAGTACGGCCGAGTGCGAAGGCTGTCAGAATTTGATACGAGCGATCGAACGGGGTGACGAATCAGGAGAGGTTGTCACTGGCGGGGAATACCGCGTCGTGTTCGCAGAAGCTCCTCCAGTCGCAGGCGGAGATGTCATCGTCGAGATCCGTTATGACCTCACCGAAGTACGTGTCGAGAAGTCTGACGGCACAGTCGAGCGGCTGCCTGCCAAACGCGACATCGACGCTCAGATGCGTCTGTTAAGGCGCGATGGGCAATGGGTGGTGCAGGGCTTTAGGAACGCCCCGTGATCGGGTTGCGAGCGACGGTGACCTGCGCGGGTCTGGTTCTGATGACGGCTCCTGCGATTCCTCCGTCCCAGTTGGCTTCTGCTGTCGAGCAGACATGTCTTAAAGACAAGACGGTCTGCACCGGCGCCGGAAACGGCGGTTTCGAATTGACCGGGCAGCGGCCCAACGAGGGCAGCGGTTCCGACATCAAGCCCGTCGCCACCAGCTCCGGGCCGACGGTCCGGCGGCAGACGCGCTACGCGCCGACGTGCACGGGCAACAGCGCGTACGACTCGGGGGTGCTCTGCAACGCCGCGGTCGAGACCTGCCCGGTCGCCGGGGAGGTCCGCTTCTGGGTCTGGTCCCGCACCTTCGACGAGGACCTGAACGACTGGATCAACTGGCGGCTGGTCGACACGGTCTGCCTCGGCGCGGACGATCCGGCGATCGACCCGGCGATCGCGGTGCCGATGACGGTGCAGCGCGAGTTCGCCAGCGTCGTCGTGCTGCAGGGGGAGGCCGAGGTGTCGCCGGAGCCGGACACGCTGGTCAACATCCCGACGGTGTTCACGACCAGCGCGCCGGCCAGCTACGACATCCCGCTCACGCTGCTCGGCCAGGACGTGGTGATCACCGCGACGGCGCACCGCTACACCTGGCACTTCGGCGACGGCGAGACCGGCACCAGCACCGCTCCGCGGGGGCGGATCGAGCACGAGTACGCCAAGGCCGCGACCGTCGGCGCGTACGTCGTCATCGAGTGGTCGGGGACCTTCCGCGTGAACGGCGGCGCGAGCCAGCCCATCACCGGTACGGCGACCACGACCGGGCTGCCCACCCAGGTCGAGGTCAAGCAGGCCCGCGCGGAGCTCGTCCGCGACTGACGTTCCCGCGGGAACGCCCTGACGACCACGTCGGACAGTCACCGCGCGCGGCGACCCAAGACCCAGGCGCCGGAGCGATCGAGGGGCCTACAGGCGCACGGTCCCCAGGTTCACCTTGTCGCCGCGGTCGACGTAGACCTTCTTCGAGAACGACCCGACCTTGACCGTCCAGAACTCCTTGCCGCGCTTGTCCTGGATCGTCGTCGGCCGCGTCGACGGGTTGCAGTGGATCGTGAAGCGACCGGCGGAGTCCGTGCGCGCCGTCGTCGTGATCGTCTCCGGGATCGAGCCGTCGCGACGGGCGAGCACGTCCTCGGCCACGGGCGACTTGAACGACTTCGTCAGCGTGACGACAGCGCCCGACGCCGGGCCGCCGCCGCGCGTCACCACGCGACCGGTGATGACGCCGTGGTTCCGCGGATCGGCCGCCGCCTCGGCGAGCAGCAGCCACGCCGGGCGGTTGATCTCGTACGTCGACGGGATGTTCGCGGCGTAGGGCGGGTGGAAGGCCTGGTTGTGCTCGAAGGTGTAGACGATGGTGCGCAGGGCGCCGTACGACCAGTCGCGCGAGGTGCCGGCCGTCGGGTAGAGCGACAGGCCGATCTGGTTGCGGTACTCGTTGAACGAGCACATCTGCTCGCCCAGGTCGTCCTGGAAGGCGTCGTCCGGCGACTCGTCGGTCGTGTAGCCCCACGGCCGCATGCAGAGCTGGCCGTAGGTGTGGTTGGTGAGGTACGCCGTGACCTGCCGGGCCTTCATGCCGCCGGCGATGTTGCGCGCCTCGGGCTCGCTGAACGGCTCGGCGCCGCCGTAGGTCTGGCTCGTCGGGTCGCCGCCGCCGCCCTCGCCGCCCCAGTAGAACGGGTAGTTGCGGTTGGGGTCGGTGCCGTGCGCGTCGGCGTTCAGTCGCGACGAGACCCCGCCGGCGGCGTAGAGCGCGTCGGTCAGCGAGCGCTTGTTCTTGCGCCAGCCGCTCTCGAGGCCGGCGACCTCGAAGCCGATGTTGTTGTTCAGCACGGGGTTGTAGACCGGGGACGCCTCCCGCGAGTGCACGAACCCGTCCGCGTTGACGACGGGCACCACCACGACGCGGATCTTCTTCAGCAGCGCGGTGACGCGCTTGTCCTTGCCGTACGACTGCAGCAGGTCGAAGGCGAACATCATCGTGTACTCGCTCGACGGCCACTCGCGGGCGTGGTGCGCGCCGTCGACCCAGAAGGTCGGCCGACCGTCGTTGACGGCGCGCGCGACGTCGTCGGCGATCTCGATGCCGAAGACCTTCCGGCCCTCGAGCGTGGCCTCCGGGAACTCGAACATCCGGGCGCGCTTGGGGTGGTCGGTCGCGAGCTTCTGCATGTCCGTGACGTAGTCGGCGTAGCGCCGGTAGTCGGTGCGCTCCCCGGGCTGCGGCGCGAGTCCGGGCAGCCGGGTGCCGGCCGTCAGGTCGGGCCCGCGGTAGGGCTGGGTCACCTGGTAGTCGACGCCGAGCTTCTTCAGCTTGGTCTCGTCGCCCGGCCAGAGCAGCAGCTCCATCGTGCCGTCGGCCATCAGCCGGTGCGTGTCGTCGAACTCCGCCAGCGCCAGCGCCTGCTGAAGGGTGCGGGGACGGACGCGGGCGTACGACAGCATCTCGCCGGGGACGGTGCGCCCGACGGCGTCGGCGCCGAAGGCGGCCTTGGTGAGCGTCGGGCCCGCGGCGAGCACGCCGGCACCGAGGGCGCTGCGGCGGAGCAGCGAGCGACGGGACAGGCCAGAGCTGGACACGGGTCCTCCAGGAGCGCGGGGTGGCTACCGGTGGGGTTCGCCGCCGGTGCCCGCGCTCCTGCCTGCGGTCAGACCTTCCGCAGCACCGTCACCACGCGCCCCAGGATCACCGCGGCGTTGCCGTCGATGGGGGAGTAGGCCTCGTTGTGCGGCATCAGCCACACCTGGCCGTCCCGCTTCTTGTAGGTCTTGACCGTCGCCTCGCCGTCGATCATGGCGGCCACGATGTCGCCGTTGTCGGCGTTCGGCTGCTGGCGCACCACGACCCAGTCGCCGTCGGCGATCGCCGCGTCGACCATCGAGTCGCCGACGACCTTGAGCATGAACAGCGTGCCGCTGCCCACGAGCTCGCGCGGCAGCGGGAAGACGTCCTCGACCGCCTGCTCGGCGAGCACCGGCCCGCCGGCGGCGATCCGCCCGATGACAGGGACGTACGCCGGTGTCGGCCGAGCCGCGCGCTCCGCAGCCTCGTCCTGCGCGGCGTCGGCCGCGGCGTTGGCGGCCGCCGTCTCGCCCGGGAGGCGGACGTCGACGGCGCGCGGGCGGGACGGGTCGCGGCGCAGGAACCCCTTCTTCTGCAGCATCGAGAGCTGGTGGGAGACGCTGCTCGTGCTGTGCAGCCCGACCGCCTCGCCGATCTCGCGCACGGTGGGGGGGTAGCCCCGCCGCTCGACCGAGTCGCGGATGACCTCGAGCACCTTGCGCTGCCGTGGGGTGAGGCCGGCCTCGTCGGGCGGGCCGTCGGGCAGGTTGCGGACGGTGGTGTCGGGCTCGTTCCCGGCTGCGGGCTTGCGCGCCATGGGGGTCTCCGTCTCTGCGCGGGGCTGCGTTCGTGTGCGTCCTGCGGACCGATCGGTCCGAGCACCTCGGACGGTAACGCTCCGGAGGTCACAGATCAAACACATGTTCGAACGTGTCTGGTTTTTGTCGGAGGGCCTGGGTACGGTCTCGCTCAGACGTTCGATCGAACACCCGTTCGTTCGAGTTGACACCCCCGAGGAGCACCGATGAGCGCCACCGCTTCCCCCGCCCTCCGCCTCACCCGCCGCGGCCGGGCCGTCCTGGTCCTGCTGCTGGCGGGTCTCCTGCTCGCCGCGATCTCGCTCGGCGGCGCCGACACGCAGGCCGCCGGCGTGGTGAGCGAGGGCCGGCAGGCGCCGGTGCAGACCGTCACGGTGCAGCCGGGTGAGTCGCTCTGGTCGGTCGCCCAGCGCATCGCGCCGGACAACGACCCGCGCGAGGTCGTGGCGCAGATCCGCCGGCTGAACGACCTGGAGAGCTCGTCGCTGCAGGTGGGCCAGCTGCTGGTCCTGCCGACCCGGGCCTAAGCGGCGCGGACGACGTCCCGGTCGGCGCGCTGCTCGGCCGGGTAGGGGTCGACGACCGCGGCCGGCTTCGGGCGGAAGCGCTTCGCGTAGCGGAGCGCCGGGGCCTCGACCAGCCGCCAGGACAGGTGCGCGAGCAGCAGCGAGCACGCGACGCCCACCGGGATGCTGACCCAGGGGGAGAGCGGGTTCAGCCAGGTGGCCAGCAGGTAGTGCCACAGGTAGACGGCGTAGCTCCGCTGGCCGAGCCAGACGAGCACCGAGCTGTCGTAGAAGCGGGCCATCAGGCTCTGCGGCCGGTCGACCAGGTACGGGATGACCTGCATGGCGGCCACGGCCATGATCGCTGGACCGGCCAGGAACTTCAGCGGGATGTTGCCGACGGTGAGCAGGAAGCCCAGCACCAAGCCCATCCCGATCCAGGCGCGCGGGGCGGCGGCGGGGGAGCCGGTGCCGCGGCTGCGCCGGCGGTGCCAGGCGAGCGCAGCGACGGCGCCCATGAGCATGCCGACGGCCCGGGTGTCGGTGCCGAAGTAGATCCGGTCGTTGCCGGCGCCGCCTTCCCAGTAGATCCACGGGAGCGTCGCGGAGACCGCGGCCAGCGCCAGCACCGGCCAGATCCGCCGGGCGGCGGGGACCTTCAGCAGGAGCAGCAGCACGAACGGCCAGACGACGTAGAACTGCTCCTCGACGGCCAGCGACCACAGGTGCGCGAGCGGGGCGCCGGCGCCGAGCTCGAGGGCGTAGATCCAGTTCACGCCGTAGCCGAGGATGACGCCGAGCTGCCCGAAGGCCGCGCCGACGTCCACCGGGTCGCCCACGCCGTCGCCACCGGGGGTGGCCGCGATCCAGGTGGTGTCGGAGAAGGCCAGCATCACCAGCACCCAGACCGCCAGCATGACGAAGAGCGCCGGCAGCAGCCGGAACGCCCGCCGCGCGTAGAACAGCGGCAGCGAGACCCGGCCGTTGACCCGGATCTCGTCCAGCAGCATCGCGGTGATGAGGAAGCCGGACAGCACGAAGAAGACGTCCAGGCCGACCCAGCCGCCCGGCAGCGGGCCGGCGCTGGAGGTGAAGTGGTAGGTGACGACCCAGATCAGGGCGAAGCCGCGCAGGCCGTCGAGCGCCAGCGAGCGCCCCAGCAGCGGCCGGCGGGGCTTGGCCAGGGCGCGGCCGGAGGCAGCGCGCACGGGAGCCTCGACGGGCGGAGCAGTCACCGGGTGAGGGTTCCCCGGGATTCCGTCACACAACCGTCATATGCGGTGAGGCTCTGCACACGTGTCGCGCTGGACACGGCAGGTGCCTGCACTCGCGATGTCGAAACCCCTCCGCAACGCACCCACGCCCGGAGGATCTGTGTCCCGTCGCCGTCTCGCCCTGCTGCTGTCCGCAGCCCTCACCGTGACCCTCGCCCCCATGGCGTTCGCCGGGCCCGCGGACAAGCCCGCTAAGCCGGACAAGCCCGGCAAGCCCGGCAAGGGCGAGTCCAGCGCGTACGACGTGACGATCCGCGAGACGGAGTACGGCATCCCGCACATCTCGGGGGCGACGTTCAAGGACGTCGGCTACGGCTACGGCTACAGCCTGGCCGCCGAGACGATCTGCGTGCTGGCCGACACCTACACGACGGTGCGCGCCCAGCGGTCGAAGTTCTTCGGCGAGGGCGGCTCGTACGTCTTCCGCGGCAACGGCGCGACCGTCAACAACCTCAACAGCGACTTCTTCTTCCAGCAGATCATCGACGACCAGCGCGTCGAGCGGCTGATGGACCAGCCGGCCCCGAACGGTCCCAAGCCGGAGATCAAGGAGATGGTCACCGGCTACGTGGCCGGCTACAACCGGTGGCTGGCCGACGTGGGCGGCCCGGCCGGCATCACGGACCCGGCCTGCGCCGGCAAGCCGTGGGTCACCGAGATCACCGAGCTCGACGCCTACCGCCGCTTCTACCAGCTGGCCCTGCTCGCCAGCGCCGGCGTGGCCATCGACGGCATCGGTGCCGCCCAGCCGCCGCACCCGAGCGCGCCGCTGCCTGCGGCGCCCGACCACGAGGCCAGCGCCCGCCTGCTCGACGAGCAGTGGCAGACGCTCGCGATCGGCAGCAACGCGGTCGCGCTCGGCAAGGACGCCACCGAGAACGGCAAGGGGATGCTGCTCGGCAACCCGCACTTCCCGTGGATCGGCTCCGAGCGCTTCTTCCAGGCCCACCTGACCGTCCCCGGCAAGATGGACGTCACGGGTGGCTCGCTGCTGGGCGTCCCGCTCGTGCTCATCGGCCACACCGAGAAGATGGCGTGGAGCCACACCGTCTCGACGTCGTTCCGCTTCACGCCGTTCCAGCTCACGCTGGTCCCCGGCTCGCCGACGACCTACCTGTACGACGGGGTGCCGACGCCGATGACCTCCCGCGAGGTCACCGTCACGCTGCAGGACGGCTCGACGCAGTCCCGCACGCTCTGGAGCAGCCACCACGGCTCGATCCTGACGAGCATCCTCGGCCTGCCGATCTTCCCCTGGACCCCGGGCTCCGCCTGGGCGCTGGGTGACGCGAACGCCCCGAACTTCCGCTACCTCAACCACTTCTTCGAGGTGGACCAGGCGCAGTCGGCCAAGGAGGTGCTCGAGGTCCTCAAGCGCAACCAGGGCATCCCGTGGGTGAACACGATCGCCGCGGACGACTCGGGTGACGCTCTCTACGCCGACATCTCCGTGACGCCGCACGTCACGAACGAGCAGGCCCAGGAGTGCAACACCGCCATGGGACAGGCGACGTACGCCGCGCTGCGCCTGCCCGTCCTGGACGGCTCGCGCTCGGCCTGCGAGTGGGGCACCGACGAGGACGCCGTCCAGCCGGGGACCTTCGGGCCGTCCAACATGCCGTACCTCCTGCGCAGCGACTACGTCACCAACTCCAACGACTCCTACTGGCTGAGCCAGCCGCGCCAGCCGCTGACCGGCTTCGCGCGGATCATCGGCGACGAGGAGACGGCTCGCGCGCTGCGCACCCGCAGCGGACTGGTCATGGTCGAGGAGGAGCTGGCCGGCGGCGGTCGCCTCACCCGCCAGGAGCTGCAGGACCTGCTCTACAGCAACCGCCAGTACGCCGGCGAGCTGACCCGCGACGACGTGGTCGAGATGTGCCGCAGCTTCCCCGGCGGCTTCGCGCCGTCGGCGTCCGGTCCGGTCCCCGTCGGCGACTCCTGCGACGTGCTGGCTGCCTGGGACGTCCGTGACGACCTCGACTCCCGGGGCGCGATCCTGTTCCGCCGCTTCTGGACCCGCGCGGCCGGTGCGGCCGCCGGGCTGTGGCTGACGCCGTTCAGCGTCGACGACCCGGTGAACACCCCGCGGGACCTGAACACGCTGCACCCGCAGGTGATGCAGGCGTACGGCGACGCGCTGAAGGACCTCGAGGGCGCCGGCATCCCGGTCGACGCGCCGCTCGGCGACTTCCAGAAGGACCAGCGCCCGGACGGCACGACGATCCCGTACCACGGTGGTCCCGGCGGCCTCGGCGTGTTCAACGCGATGGCGGCCTCGTGGAGCGCGAGCAAGGGCTACGTCGGCCGGCTGGCGCACGGCGCGTCGTTCATCCAGACCGTCAGCTTCGACGGCGACGGCTGCCCCGACGCGCAGACCATGCTCACCTACTCGCAGTCGACCAATCCGCTGAGCGAGCACTACGCCGACCAGACCCGCCTCTACAGCTCGGGCGGCTGGGTCAAGGGCGTCTTCTGCGAGGCCGACGTGGCAGCCGCGACCCTCAGCACGAGGCGACTGGTCGGCTAGGTCGGGCGGCCAGATCGACGACCTGGTGCGGCTCGGCATCTGGCAGGTGCTGTCACGGGGTGTCTACGCCCGGGCCGGGCCGCCTAGCGGTCAGAGCTGAAGGTCGACGACGAGCGCGTCCGGCTCCCAGAACTCCAGGTCCACGCCGTCCGGGTTCGCCGGCTCGAGCCGGTGGTCGTACGGCCACTCCTGCAGCAGGTCGAGCCGGTGCTGCCCGGAGCGGGCGTAGTCCTGGCGCTCGTCGTCCCAGCGCAGCCAGGCCGACAGCAGCCGCAGCCGGGTCACCGTGCCGGCCAGCTCCGGGGTGTCGGGATGGGCGAACCCCGTCGACCCGTCCTGCAGGCAGACCCGCAGCGACACCGGACCGGTCAGCGGCGAGGTGCTCTCGTAGTGCACCGCCGCGGGGCCGACGTGCAGCCGGACCGGGTGGTGGGCCGAGCTGCCGCCGTCCCAGGGTTCCAGCGGAGCGGCGACCGCGTCGAGCTCGACCAGGAGCTCGGGCAGCGGCGCGGCGTCGACCGCGCAGGCCTGCAGGGCGAACGGCTGTCCCTGGCGCGGCGCCGCGCCGTCGCGGCCGACCGCCCAGGTCGGCACCATGACGGGAAGGAGCATGGCCGGAGGCTAGACCGGATCGCCCGCCCGCGCGGATTCGTCGGATGTGCCGTCCCCCCGGCCCCCTCTGGGGCGGGTGCGGAGGCGGGGGGCGCGGAGGCGGGAGCCTCCCGGCGGCCGCGGGTCAGCGCAGGACCAGCGCCGTTCCGTTGGTCTCGCCGTAGCTGTCCCGGACGGCGCCCGCAGCGACGACGGCGGAGTCGCCGGGCAGCAGGTTCGTGTCCGCCACCCAGCGACCGCCGACGAGCGCGGCGGGGACCTGCTCGACGGTGCCGCCGGCCCGGGTCACGGTGACGACCGCCGACGCCGCAGTGGCCGTCTCGGCCCACGGCCGGAACGAGCAGGTACGGCAGATCTTGCTCGTCCCGGCCTTGATCCGGCCGTCGTCGCGGATGGTGCGGAAGACAGCCGGCGTCGCGGCGGCGTCCAGGGCTGCCTGCTCTGCCGCGGTGTCGCGGTCGGACCAGGTGTTCGGGTAGTCGCTGTCGGCGATCGCGAAGGACACGTCGCCGCCCTCGTCGACCCGGCCGTCGCTGGCGACGACGCCGGTCCACGGCGTCACCTCGAAGGTGTCCGACGTCAGCGAGTAGTCCTCGTCCGAGCCGCTCACCCGCGAGACGCCGTCGACGACGAAGCGGTAGGTGCCGGCGGGCGTCGAGCCGAGGTGCGCCGGGAAGCCGGAGTAGGCCTCGTAGGCCGCCGTCCAGATCCACTCCTGCGAGCCGGTGTGGGTGTCGGCGACGCCCTGCACGCCGTCGGGGAAGCGCACCTGCGTCTGCACCTCGCCGGTCATGTCGGCGAACGGCACCCACTCGCCGTCGACCAGCCGCTCGACGCGCGCGTCGGGGTTGTCGACGGCGTTGCTGCCGCCGCGCCAGCTGAAGGTCGTGGCGTCGAAGCGGGAGATGTCGCGAGGCTGAGCCAGCCCGGAGACCGGACCGACGTCGGCGGGCAGCGAGGCCCGCCAGGCGTCGTAGGCCGGCCCGGAGATGCCGCCGACCACGCGGGCCGTCGCCTCCTGGCGGGCCTCGTCGGCCTGCGCGGCGGCGTCGTGCAGCTCGGCCTCGAGCGGGGCACCGCCCTTGAGCGCGCCGGCCATCCGGACCAGCCGCGTGACCATGTAGTCCGCGGTGTGCGGGCCGTAGGCGGTGAGCGCCTTCCGGTAGTGGTCGCGGCTCTGGTACTCGCGGTAGGACACCGTGTAGCCGTTGTAGTCACCGGCGTGGCCGATGCCCACCGGGAGGGCGAAGCCCTGCTCCGGCTTCAGCTCCTCCTTGGTGAAGTTGCCGAGGATCTGCGCCGGGTCGGCCGGCTCGCTCATCGCGGTCGCGAGGTTCTCGGGCGAGTCCCAGCCCGCCGCGTCGTTGTGCACCTGGGCGACCATGCGGTCGTACGCCGCCGTGGTCACGGGCTTGCCGTTGCACGTGTAGTCGTCGCCGGTCCGGGTGCACGAGGTGCTCCAGTCGTAGCCGTCGAAGATGTCGTCGGCGACGTCGTTGGCGCGGCTCTCCAGGTTGAGGATCAGGTCGACCTGCGCCTCGCAGGCGCAGGACGCGAGCAGCACCTCGCCGAAGCGGAAGACCTGCAGCTTGAGGCGGAGGTTCTCCTCGACCGCGGGGTAGCCGGGCGCGCCGTAGCTGTCGGGCACCGGGACGCCGTGCAGCTCGAGGTTGTTGACGACGGGGTTCTCCTGCGTCGGCGAACCCGCACGCTCGCAGTCCGGGGCGACGCCGACGCCGGGGTTGCCCTCGTACGTCGTCTCGCTGCGGCAGTTGCCGACGCTCGGGTACGGGTTCGACAGCGGGCCGGGCGTCCACGCCGTGACCGCGTCGACCGCGAAGTCGCTCGAGAACGGCACCTGCGCGTCGTCGGTGCCGGCCTGCTCGAAGCCCGCGATCACGGCGTCGGCGAGCAGCTTGGCGCCGCGCTCCATCTGGGCGTAGCCGGCGTGCGCGAAGGCGCGCCAGGTGCCGTCGGGGAGGCGCGCCATGGTGTCGCTGCGCTCGTACGGGCCCTCGGCGGAGCCGACGTCGCCCTGGCTGAAGACCAGCGGCGCGCCGACCTCGCGCTCGACGAAGCGCTCGAGCGGGCCGAGGAAGTCGGACGTGGTGAGGCCGTAGCCGTCGAGGCTCTCCGGGTGCTCGCCGAAGTTCATCCAGACCGCGATCGGGTCGCCGCCGCGGGGCTTGTCCTGCCCCTGCCCCTTGCCCTTGCCGACCTTCGCGCGCAGCGCGTCGAAGCGCATCACGACGACCTCGTTGTCACCGAACTCGCGCGGGTAGCCGGCGGGGGAGCCGTCGTCCGCGGTGGCCGGGCCGACGACGTTCGCCTTCATCGCGCTGAACGGCACGCTCGTCGCCGCCATCTTCGCCGGCTGCAGGTCGGCCTCCGCCTCGACGATCGCGTCGCGGATGGCGCGGGCCTGGTACTCGAACATCCGCTGGTCGACCACGTCCTGGAAGATGAAGACGCCCGGCGAGGTGGTCGTGTAGTACGGCGACGAGTGGTTGTGCGACGCGGTGTGCAGGATGTCGTCGTAGCCGACCTCGCTGCCGGCCTCGGCGAGCAGCTGGCCGGCGCGGCGCAGCAGCAGGTCCTGCGCCAGGTAGTTGTCGCTCTTGAGCAGCGCGACGCGGCGCCCGTCGAGCGCCTCGACGACGATCGCGCGCACCGACAGCCGCGAGTGCGTGCCGTAGCTCTTCTCCTTGACGCGCGAGTGGGCGTGCGGGTCGACCTCGCCGCCGCCGGCGAGGTTCTCGGCCAGCGAGGTGTTCTCGCTGGAGTACTGGCCCGCGGCGGCGCCCACGTTCCAGGTCGCGTCGGCGATCCCGACCCCGGCCCGGATGGTCTTCTCCGGCCCCCCGCTCGCGGCGATGGCGAGGGTGGGCACGCCCACCGCCACGAGGGCGACGGCGGACAGGACGGCAGGCAGACGGCGCAGGCGCATGTCAGTGGAGTTTCGACAGCGCGGCCGGATCTCCCGCCGGACCGCCTACGAAGGCAGCGCCCCGGCGTTGTGATCCGTCACGACCGGGCGCGGATCAGCAGCACCTGTGCCGTGTCCTTCTCCGGCAGCTCGACGCTCAGCCCCTGCTGCAGCTCCGCCGACGTCGCCGAGCCGACGAGCTCGCCGGACGGCGCGACGTAGAGGTCGAAGACCCGGTCGTCGGGGATCCCCTTCAGCGGGACGTCGACCGTGGACTCAGCAGCTGCCTGCCGGAAGACCAGCAGCGTCCCGCGGGCCTGCTCCGGGTCCCAGGTCTGCATGCCGGTCCAGGTCTTCTCGAGCGGGTCGGCCAGCAGCGGGTAGGTCACGCCCTCGGTGAGCAGGTCGCGGTGCGCGGCGTAGAAGCTCGTCCACGGCGCAGCGGCGGCGACGACGGAGTCGGGCAGGTTGCGCAGGTCGCTGAAGAACGTCGGGTGCGACAGCAGCGCGATCGCCATCAGGGTGTCGACGGGAAAGCTCTCGTGCTGCCGTCCGCCGAGGAAGTGCTGGCCGAGCGACTCGGTCGGGATCCACGGGGCGAGGTTCCACAGGTTGTGCAGCAGCCGGTCGGGGGTCGGCGTGCCGTTCTGGAACCACGACGGGCCGCGCGTCACCGACGCGAACGGGAACAGCCGGTAGTCGTTGGTCTCGTCGATCTGGAAGGTGACGTGCGGGTGCGCCGCCTGCAGCCGGTCGACCATCGCGACGAACGCGTCCTGGTAGTCGTGCATGGTCCCCTGGCCGGCGCAGTCGACCCACATCAGGAAGTCGAACTTGAAGTAGGTCACCTGCCACTCGGTGATCGCCTCGGCGATGCGGCTCTCGATGTGCGGGATCGCCCGCGGGCCCCAGATGCCGATGCCGGCCTCGTTGGAGCTGCTGTCGGGCTGCAGCGCGTTGACCGCGGTGGTGCCGAGACCCGTGGGCGCGCAGGCCCAGTCGGGGTGCGCCTGGAAGGTCTCCGACGCCGGGTTGAAGTGCATCGGGCTCATCCAGAGGCCGAGCTTCATCGGCGCGATCGCCTCGCGGACGGCGGTGAAGTCGGCGTCGGGGAAGCGCGGCCGGTACTTCGACGTCGGCGTGCCGTCCCAGCGCGGCTCCGGGAACTGCGGGGAGTCCGGCTGCCAGTCGCCCGAGATCGCCTGCCAGCCGTCGTCGAGGATGAACGTGTCGAGCCCCAGCGCCCTCGCCTTCGGCGCGGTCTCGAGCACCGTGGCGTAGTCCATGTCGTCCTTGGCGCCGGTCGAGATGACGTTGCTGTCGGTGCCGTTGGAGTTGAACGTCAGGTCGGCGGCGTACGGCGCGAGCCGGTGGTCGCGCAGGTAGCGGGTGAGCTGCCACGGCTCGTCGGTGTCGCGGTCGGTGCCGAAGCCGAGGAAGGCCGCGTCGAACGCGAACGTCTCGCCGGCCGGCAGGACCCGGTGCCGCGCGGGCGCGTCGGTCGGGTTCTCGGCGTGGCCGTTCTCCTCGAGCGGGCCGAGGCTGATGACGTCGCGGCTGTAGTCGACGACCAGCGCCGCGGTCGTCCCGTCGTACGACGCGCGTGACGACGGCAGGTCGTTGCGCTCGGCGACGAGGAAGGCCGTACGACCGTCCTCCCGACTCATCGACAGCCACTGACCGGGGCCCTCGAGCGGCTCACCCGCGGTGGCGGTGCGGGTGTCCCGCCAGGTGCCGGCGTGCGGATCGCCGACGGTCACCGCGGGGCCGGTGTAGTCGGGCTCGCGCCAGTCGGCACCGGCCCGGAACGCGTGCAGGACGGGGACGGCTGTGCCGACCGCGGCCTCGTCCAGGGTGCCGCCGCGCAGCGGCAGCGGTGCCGTCGGGGTCAGCAGGGTCTGGGTGCGGAAGCCGGCCACGCCGTCGTACGCCTCGACGACGCGGGTGACCGCGACGCCGGGGAGGCCGGACAGCTCCATCCGGACCTGCAGGCCGCCGCGGTCCAGGCGCTGGACCGTGACGTCCTCGACCGTCAGCGCGTCGCTGCCGATCGTCGCCGCGCCGATCGTCAGCGAGAAGTCGCGCGAGCCGGTGCTCCACTGCCGGTCCTGGCCGCGCTTGTCGAGCAGGGAGGTCGTGCCGAACGCGTCGCGGGACCAGCGGCGCTCGGCGACCGCGTTGCCGAGGACCACCTCGGTGTCGCTGACGTCCGCGTAGACGCTGCCGGCCCTCTCGTCGTGCCCGGACGGCCCGGACCAGGCGGGGGTGGTGCCGGCGACGAGGGCGGCGGTGACGAGGAGCGGGAGACGGCGCATGTGGGGGACTTCGCCCTCCGGCCACGGTCTCCCGTCGGCTGTGACCCGGATTCTTCCGGTACGTGTTGTGAGGGGTCACGAGACACGGCCGCGGCGCTGGTGCAGAGTGCACTCGTGGAAGTGGATCTCTACCGGCGGGTGCAGAAGGTGCTGCCCGCGCTCGCCCGGCGGATGATCGCGACCTTCCCGGAGGAGGTGCCGCTCTACGCGCTGCTGCCGCGCGAGCAGCTCGAGGGCGAGGTGCTCGCCATCTGCGAGGACAACCTCAGGACCTTCTTCTCCACCCTCATCGAGGACCGCCCGCCGACCGAGGACGAGCTCGCCGAGCCCCGCGCCTCGGCCGCGCGGCGGGCGCAGGAGCGGGTGCCGCTGGCGGCGGTGCTGACCGCGTACCACCTCGGCGGCCGCATCGGCTGGGCCGAGCTGGTCGCGCAGGCGCGACCCGACGAGACGCCCGAGCTGCTGGCCGCGGCGGACCGGGTTCAGCGCTACGTGCAGGCCGTGACGGCCGTCGTCGCGACGGCGTACCTGCAGGAGCAGCAGGCGATCTCGGGCGAGGAGGGAGATGTCCTCCGTGCTCTCGTCGCCGCGCTGCTGGCCGGTGAGCCGGCGGGGGAGCTGGCCGAGCGGCTGGGCCGCAAGCTGCCGACCCGCTGGGTCGTGCTGGCCCTGGACATCGGTGCGCACCCGGACGAGGAGCGCTCGGAGGCGGTGGCCGCGCGCCGGAAGGTGCGTCGGGTGCAGGCCGTGCTGGACGAGCACGTGGGAGAGCCGGTGCTGGCGCAGCTGCACGCCTCCGGCGGGATCGTGCTGCTGCCCGACGACGGGCCGCCGGTGTCGCAGCTGGTCGCCGAGCTGCAGGGCGCGGCGGGAGCTCCGCTGCGGGCAGGAGCGGCCTCCGCGGGGACGACCGCCGGTGTGAGCGAGGCGGCCGCCCAGGCGCGCGAGGTGCTGCGGCTGGCCGGGGCCGAGCCCGGGCTCTACGTGCTGCGGGACGTGCTGCTCGACTACCAGCTCAGCCGTCCCAGCGACGCCCAGCAGCAGCTCGCCGGGCTGCTCGACCCGCTGGAGCGCTTCCCGGACCTGCTGCGCACGCTCGAGGCCTACCTCGACCAGGACCTCGACCGCCGCCGGACCGCCGCGGCGCTGCACGTGCACCCGAACACGCTCGACTACCGGCTGAAGCGGGTCGTGGAGCTGACCGGCCTGGAGCCGGCGACGACCAAGGGCCTGCAGCTGCTCGCCGGTGCCGTGGCCGTCCGCCGCCTCGGCGGCTGAGCGCGCGGCAGGGCTCTCTCTCCCCTCGCCCCCCGGGTGATCCACGCGGACCTTGAGGTGGATCTGCCGCCGGGATCCACCTCAACTTCCGCGTGGATCACGTGGAGACGGGGGCTGTGATCCGTCCCAACCGGCGCCGCTGACGTTCGGAGCGCAGCCGGGAGGAGGCGGGCCGCCGTACGGCGAAGACCGCCTGCATGCGATCCGTCCTGCGTGCCGTCGTCACCGGAGTCACCGTCGGGGCCGTCGGCCTCGGCTCGGCCTGGGGGGCGGCCGTCGTCAGCACCCCGCCGCTGCCCGAGCCGCCCGCCGCCGTGGCCGGCCTGGCCGGGGACGGGGCGTCCGAGGAGGAGCTCGCCGCGGCCCCCGCTGCGGTCGCTGCCGGCGAGCGGCTGCCGGCCGGGTGGTTCACGGTCGGCTCCGCGACGACCACCCTCGTCCCGCCGGCGGAGAAGTGGAAGCAGGGACCCGAGTGCGAGGGCTCGGCGCCCGAGCAGCTCTACACGCCGCTCACGCCCGAGGGCTGCCTGATCACCTTCGACATGCTCTGGGCGAACGGCGTCGACGAGGAGAACCCGATCTCGGCGCGCTCCATCGCGCTGTCGAACGGCGCGGACACCGTCGTGTTCACCCTGATGGACACCGTCGGCTACATGGCGGCCTACCCGGCCGACCTCTGCGCCGACTGCGGCATCGACCAGATCCGCACCGCACTGTCCGGCGAGCTCGGCATCCCGGCGGCCAACCTGCAGATCTCCTCGAGCCACACGCACGCCGCGCCGTCGACCATCGCGAAGGGCGCCGCCTGGTACTACGAGTACGTCCGCGACCAGGTGAAGGCCTCCATCAAGGGCGCCGTGGCCGACCTGGCCGACAGCCCGCTGGCGCGGCTCGAGACCGGCTCGACGTCGGCCAAGGAGTTCAACGTCGACCGCCGCATCGCGAACCGCGCGGTCCCGGACTTCGAGCTGGCCTGGATGCGCGCGTTCGTACCCGGCACCACGACGACCACGGACGGCAAGGGCAAGAAGGACGGCACCACGACCACCACGCCGGACCAGACCCTCGCGACCATCGGCAACTTCGCGGTGCACCCGACGATCCGCAACTCCAACGCGCGGCTGCACTCGGGCATGGTCGGGCCGTTCACGCGGCGCGTGGCCGAGCAGCTCGGCGGGGCGGCGCTGTTCCTGCCCGGCGCGCTGGGCGACCAGACGCCGGACAAGAGCTTCGGCATCAACGGCATCGGCATCGGCCTGGCCGACCGGATGCTCACCGACATCGGCCAGGGCGGCCACGTCCTGCAGACCAACGACATCGCGGTCGCGGCCACCACGGTGCAGGTGCCGATCGAGAACCAGTTCTTCGTGGGGGCTCTCGCGACGGGCTACGCGGTGCGCGACTTCCTCCCGCCGTACGGCGGTGGTCCGCACGCCGTCGCGACCGAGAACAGCGGCAGCAACCTGCCCAACTGCGAGGGAGCCGGCTCCGTCCACGTCGTCACGCCGGTCAGCGCGATCCGCATCGGCGCCGTCCCGCCCGGCGGCAAGGTGAACCTCGGCCCGGAGCACTCGGTCCCCGTCGAGACCGACAACGTCGTCATCGTGCAGGCGCCGGGTGAGATCTTCGCGTCCATCGGCCTGATCGTGAAGGACTACCTCAGCCGCTCGCAGAACGTGCTGGTCCAGGGCGTCACGAACGACACCATCGGCTACATCGTCCCGGCCAACCAGTACGACCTGTTCGCCTCCCAGGGCGTCGGCCTGGCCAACAACGCCGCCGAGGTGGGCAACTACGAGGAGGCGCTCTCCCTCGGCAGGTGCACCGGCGAGATCGTCATGAACGCGATGCTCGACATGGGTGCCCAGCTCGGCGTGATGGGCGAGGGCGAGGGACGTTAGGCGAGGGCGGTCGCTGCGCGCGCGGCGACCGCCAGCCCGACGGCCGTCACGGCCACCGCACCGGCGATCGGTGCCGCGTGCACCAGCCGGTGCAGCCGCGCGCCGGCCCGGTCGTGCAGCACGTCCCGGCCGCGCAGCACGGCGACGCCGACCAGGGTGACCGTCGTCGCGAGGCCGAGGCTGAAGGCGGCGATGAGCGTGAGGCCGTACGCCACCCTGCCCACGGCGAGCGCCGTCAGCAGGACCAGCAGCGCCGAGGGGGAGGGCAGCAGGCCGCCGGCTGCCCCGAGGGCGACGATGCCGGAGAGCGACTGCGGGGCAACGGGTTCCGCGCCGTGCTGGTGGTCGCGGGTGTGGTCGTGCCTCTCCCCGCGGGTCCTCCAGCGGCGGGCCAGCAGCCAGAGCCCGAGGCTCGCGAAGACCAGTCCGGTGACCAGCCCGATCGTCGCCGACAGCCGGGCGGCGTCCGGGGCGCGGGTGGCGCTCCAGAGCGCGAGGCCGAGGGCCAGCACCGAGCCGGTGTGCATCAGCGCGACGGTGCTGCCGAGCACGACGGCGTGCCGGACCCGGGCGCGCTCGCCGATCAGGTAGCCGGCCGCGACGGCCTTCCCGTGACCGGGGGCGAGGGCGTGCAGCGCGCCGACGGCGAAGGCGACGAGCAGCGCCAGCAGCCCGCCCAGCACCCCGGGGGTGCTGTCGACCGCGGCGACGAACCGGCGCTCGAGCGGCAGCGCCCCGCCGAACGCGCCCTCGACCTCCGGAGCCTCGCGGCGCTCGGTCGCCGGGGCGGTCGCCTCGGGGTCGAGCCGCAGCCCGTGCTCGGGCTCGGCGGTCGAGAACATCACCCTGGTCGCCCCGTCCGGACCGGTCGCGGTGGCGAGCGTCCGGTAGCGGCTGTCCACGTCGTGCAGCAGCTCGAGCCGCACGCGCACCGCGTCGACCCGCTCCGGGCAGCGGAAGACCAGCCGCAGGCCCTCCTCGACGACGCTGCTCGTCCGCGGGTGCTCGGGGTCGCAGTCGGCGCCGCCCTGGGTCACCGCGACCCGGCGCTCGACCGACTCCCGCAGCTCGGCCGAGGACGCCAGCGCGGCGTCCTCCTCGCGGGTCAGCTCGGGACCCTCGCTCAGCCCGAGCGCGCCCGACAGCGCGGCCACGTCGTCGGGCGCGGCGTTCCACAGGATCGTGACGGTGTCACCCGTGGCGCTGATCCTGGCGAAGGACGGCAGGCCCAGCGGGTGCGCCGCCGCGGGGGCCGCCGGCACGAGCAGCACCAGCAGCAGGGCAAGACCGCCGTACGCCCGCCTCGCCTCGCGCCGCAGCGTAGGGCCACGAACCGGACGTACTGCGCATCG
>JAKFFB010000153.1:0-8903 GCA_036675425.1 Actinomycetales bacterium
CCCGCCGTGGTGCACCGCCGGCAGCTGCCCGCACCGGCCGGCCGGTCGGTCGCGCTCGGCCTCGGCGGCGACGAGCTCGACCCGGTGGTGGTCGACCTGGCCGCGGGCTTCCTCGTCGGCGGACCGCCCCGCTCCGGCCGCAGCAGCGCCCTGCTCCTGCTCGCCGAGTCGCTGCGCGCGGCGGGCACCCGGGTGGTGCCGGTGGCGCCGCGGCCCTCCCCGCTGCGCGAGCTGCCGGGCTGCGTCACCACCCGCGACGCGGCGGCCGAGCTCGAGGCGCTCCTGGCCGAGGGCGACTGCGCGCTGCTCGTCGACGACGCCGAGCTGCTCGTCGACAGCGGCCTGTCCGGCGTCCTGGAGGCGGCGGTCCGCGACGCGCGCGACCGCGGCACGACGGTGGTCGCCGCCGGCACCACCGACGAGCTCGTCACCGGCTACCGCGGCTTCGTCGTCGACCTGCGCAAGGCGCGTACGGGGATGCTGCTGTCGCCGCAGGCCGTGGGGGACGGGGACCTGCTCGGGGTGCGGCTCTCCCGGTCCACGGGTGGCCCGGTCCAGCCCGGTCGTGGCCTGCTGGTCCGGGGCGGCCGCACCGAGCTGCTGCAGGTCGCCGGTCCGACCTGACCGGAACCGCACTCCCTGCCCGTTCCGAGCAGCCCGACACGTCCCCGTCCGGGGGTCCAGTTCGCGGCCCGATCGACCGATGCACCAGGCCATGAGGGGTGCCATGGGGGTGGCCACCGCCCTGTCCGGCCTCGGCTGGCTGGGCTCGGTGGCCGCCGGAGCCGACGCGCGCTCCGGCGCGCTGTGGCTCGCCCTGCCCGTCGTCGTCGGCTGGGTGCTCGCCCTCCGCACGGACCGGGTGCGCTCCGCCGAGCTGCTCCGGGTCGCCCACCTCGAGCAGGAGCGCGAGCAGGCCGTCGCCGCCTTCGCCGACCGCGACGCCCTCAGCCAGCGCCTGCACCACCAGGCGCGGCACGACACGCTCACCGGCCTGCCGAACCGCAGCACCTTCCTCGAACGGCTGCACACGGCCCTGCACGACGCGCCGCCCGGCGAGACGCTCGGCGTGCTCTTCCTCGACCTGGACGACTTCAAGACCATCAACGACAGCCTCGGCCACGGCGTGGGTGACGAGCTGCTCGTCGGGGTCAGCCGACGCCTCGAGAACACCCTCCGCGACGGCGATCTCGTGGCGCGCTTCGGCGGTGACGAGTTCGCCGCCCTGCTGCTCGGCGGCGGGACGCCGGAGCAGGTCGTCGGCGTCGCCAACCGGCTGCTCGGCGTCCTGCGCGCGCCCTTCGCCCTCAGCACCGGCATGGCCGGCGGGCTCGCCAGCGGCGGTCTCGTGCTCGACGTGCGCGACCCCGACCGCAGCGTCGAGGACCAGAGCGCCGACCTGATGCGGCAGGCGGACCTCGCGATGTACGCCGCGAAGGCCGACGGCGGCGGCCGGCTCATGGAGTTCCGCGCCGAGCTGCAGGAGGCCATGCTCGAGCGGCTCACGCTGCAGGACGAGATCACCCAGGCGCTCATCAACGAGGACTTCACCCTCTGCTACCAGCCGGTGCTGGAGCTCGGCACGCAGCGCCTGGTGGCGGTGGAGGCCCTGGTCCGCTGGCACCACGCGGAGCGCGGCGACATCTCCCCCGCGCGCTTCATCCCGATCGCCGAGCACTCCGGCGCCATCGTCGAGCTCGGCCTGTGGGTGCTGGAGCAGGCGTGCCTGGACCTGCAGCTGTGGGACGAGCTCTGCCCCGGCAACGACCTGCGCATCTCGGTCAACATCTCGGCGCGCCAGCTGCGCGACCGCTCGGTCGGGCCGCAGATCGCGCGCGTCCTGCACCGCACCCGGGTCGACCCGCGGCGGCTGGTGCTCGAGGTGACCGAGAGCCTGCTCATGGACGACGGCGAGGCGGCGACGGCGACGCTGTGGCAGCTGCGGGCCCTCGGCATCCGCATCGCGGTCGACGACTTCGGCACCGGCTACAGCTCGCTGAGCCGGCTGGTCGACCTGCCGCTCGACGACCTGAAGATCGACCGCAGCTTCATCGCCGAGCTGGACCGCAGCGACGCCGGCGCCACCATCGTCAACGCCGCGATCGCGATGGCGCACGGCCTGGGCCTGAAGGTCGTCGCCGAGGGCGTCGAGACCGACGAGCAGCTCGACTTCCTCATGGGGGCCGGCTGCGACCACGGCCAGGGCTACCTGTTCAGCCCGCCCGTCCCGCAGGACGCGGTGCTCGGGATGCTCCGCCGCGGCGGCGGCGTCCGGGAGGTGCGCCCGGCCAGCCGCGGCGAGACCCCGCACACCCCGCTGCCCTCGCGACCGTCGCCGACGGTCCTGCCCTCGCTTCCGCGGCACCGCTGACCCGCGGGACACTGCACGCCATGGACGACCTGGAGCGGCTGGCCAGCGAGGCGCAGGACGAGGGAGTGGTCAGCGAGGTCATCCGGCCCGCGGCGATCCTCCCCGAGCAGGCCACCCGCGAGGTGCTCATGCAGCTCGCCCTCAACGACGTCCGCGTCGACGGCCTCTGGCAGGCCGACCCGGCCGTCTGGCGCCGCTACGACCGACCGTGGGACGGCGAGGACGGCGGGCCCGGGAGCGCCGTGCTGCTGGGCACGATCCAGGTGGCGTACGGCGTGCCGACCCGCTACGAGATCACGATCTTCCGCGTCACCGTCAGCGAGGCGGGCGACCGGGCCGGCTGGACCGTCACGAGCCTGTGCGACGAGGCGCTCGGCTACGGCGGGCTGACCCTCGCCACGTGCCCGCGAGCGTCTTTGGCGGCTCCCCCGCGGCCGTTCCGCTTCCGCGACGGCGGGTAGCTCTCAGCCCTCCGCGCGCGGGGCAGGCAGGGTCGGGCGCCTCAGCGCCGACGGGACCGGCCCCACCTCGCGGTCCCACTCCTCGATGCCGAACAGCCCGCTCGGGCCGGTCGCGGTCGCGAGCAGGACCCGGTTCGGCGTCACCAGGCAGACCGAGCCGTCGTACGACCCGAAGCCCAGCGGGTGCAGGTCCCCGCACGCCAGCACGACCGGTTCGGGTCCCAGCACCTCCGCGAGCCGCATGAGCAGGCCGGCAGGCGGGACGATCCCGGGCAGGACCTCCCCCAGCCGCTGCTCGAGCGCGCTCGCGCTCGTCGTTGTCTGCACCCTGGCCTCCTTCGACGGTCGTCTCCTCCTCGGATCTCGGCAGCACGCTGGACGCACCTGTTGCCCCGACCGGGTGGTTCGCGCCCTACGCCCCGGTTGACGACCGGCGGACGGATGGCAGGGTTGCGGCACCCCAGTCGCCCGTCGAGAGGAACCCGTCGTGTCCCGGTCGAGCAAGGACCAGCACCTGGCCCGCCTGAGCGAGGTCTCGCTCTTCCGCGCGCTGTCCAAGAAGGAGCTCGAGACGCTGGGCCGCTCCGCGGACACCATCAGCGTCGCCGCGGGCACGGCGCTGGTCGAGGAGGGCGCCGCCGGGCGGGAGTTCTTCATCGTGCTGTCGGGCGAGGTCTCGGTGACCGTCGGCGGCGCCGAGGTCGCGGTCCTGAAGGAGGGCGAGTGGTTCGGCGAGCTCGCGATCATCGACCCGGCGCCGCGTGATGCGACGGTGACCGCGCTGGCGCCGTGCGAGCTGCTCGTCATCGACGCGCGCCGCTTCGGCCCGCTGCTGGAGGAGGTGCCCGTGCTCGCGCGCAAGATCCTGGTGGGGCTGGCCCGCCGGCTGCGCGAGGCCGACCAGGCCCGGGTCTGGCAGGGCTGACGGGCTCAGCTCCAGGTCAGGGCTCGAGGACGTTGGCGAACAGGAACGCGACGAGCGCCAGGAACACCAGCACCCCGAGCAGGCCGAACGCCCACTGGTAGCCGTCGCGATCGCCCTCGTAGGTGCGCTCCTCGCCGAGCAGCTCGGGCAGGCTCTGGCCCTGGCCGGGCGGCCGGTAGCGGTCCGGGTCCCGGGCGGGGTCGAGCCCGCGCGGCTGCTCCGGGACCGGCTCGACGACGCGCGGGTGCGCCGTCGGGTCGAACCGGTCGGGGTCCTGGGACATGTCCAGGGGTCGCGTGCGCCCGTCCGCGGGCTCGAGGCCGGGAACGGCGGGCAGGTCGGGTTCGGTCGTCATGTCGAGCCTCCTCGTACGCCCTCGACTGTCCTCTGCCGCACCCGGTCTGTCACGCGATCAGCCCATGTGGGGGTAGCGGTGGTCCCGCGGCGGGACGAAGGTCGTCTTGAGCGTGCGAGGTGACGTCCACCGGAGCAGGTTGAGCACCGAGCCGGCCTTGTCGTTGGTGCCGCTCTGCCGCGCGCCGCCGAACGGCTGCTGCCCGACGACGGCGCCGGTCGGCTTGTCGTTGACGTAGAAGTTGCCGGCGGTGAAGCGCAGCCGGTCGGTGGCCTCCGCGACGGCGTAGGCGTCGTCGGCGACCACCGCTCCGGTCAGGGCGTACGGCGCGGTGTCGTCGACCAGGTCGAGGGTGGCGTCCCAGTCGGCGTCGTCGTAGACGTGCACCGCGAGCACCGGGCCGAAGTACTCGCGCGAGAACACCTCGTGCCGCGGGTCCTTGCCGACCACGACGGTCGGGGCGACGAAGAAGCCCTCGGAGTCGTCGGCGGTCCCGCCGGCGAGGACCTCCAGCCGGGGGTCGTCGTTCGCGCCGCGCACGACGCGGGAGAGGCGGTCCCAGGCCCGGCGGTCGATGACCGCACCGCCGAAGTTCTTCAGGTCCGTGACGTCGCCGTAGGACAGCGACCGGACCCGGTCGGCGAGCGAGTCCCGCAGCCCGCCGTCCCACAGCGAACGGGGGACGTACGCCCGGGAGGCCGCGGAGCACTTCTGCCCCTGGTACTCGAAAGCACCTCGTACCAAGGCGATCTCGAGGACGTCCGGATCGGCGGAGGCGTGCGCGAGGACGAAGTCCTTGCCGCCGGTCTCGCCCACCAGGCGCGGATAGCTCTTGTACGACGGGAGGTTCCTCGCGACTGCCTGCCACAGGTGCTGGAAGGTCGCGGTGGAGCCGGTGAAGTGGATGCCGGCCAGCTCCGGGTGGGGCACCGCCACCTCGGAGACGGCCCCGCCGTTGCCGGTCACCAGGTTGATCACGCCCGGCGGCAGGCCGGCGGCCTCGAGCAGCCGCATCGTGAAGTGGGCCGAGAGCTGCTGGGTGGGCGAGGGCTTCCACACGACGGTGTTGCCCATCAGCGCCGGCGCCACCGGCAGGTTGCCGGCGATGGCGGTGAAGTTGAACGGCGTGATCGCCAGCACGAACCCCTCGAGCGGGCGGTGGTCCATCCGGTTCCACACCCCGGGCGAGGACACCGGCTGCTCGGCCAGCAGCTGCCGGCCGAAGGCGACGTTGAAGCGCAGGAAGTCGATCAGCTCGCAGGCGCTGTCGATCTCGGCCTGGATCGCGGTCTTGCTCTGGCCGAGCATCGTCGCGGCGTTCAGGGTGTCCCGCCAGGGACCCGAGAGCAGCTCGGCCGCGCGCAGCAGCACCCCCGCGCGGTCGTCGTACGACGTCGCGCGCCAGGCCGGAGCCGCCGCCAGCGCCGCGTCGACGGCGGCCTGCACGTCGGTGGCGGTGGCGTCGCGGGTCGTGCCCAGCACCGAGGCGTGCCGGTGCGGCTGGACGACGTCGATCGGCTCGCCGCCGCCGAGCCGCTGCTCTCCGTCGATCGTCATCGTCAGGTCGAGCGGGGTGCCGGCGAGCTCGGCCAGCCGGACCTCGAGGGAGGCGCGCTCGGGGGTGCCGGGGGCGTAGCCCCGGATCGGCTCGTTGACGGGCAGGGGCACGGAGGTGACGGCGTCCACGAGCGCATGCTGTCACGCGCGCGGCTAGCGTCGAGGCGTGCGCGGACGGACCCTCCTGGTGGCGTGCCTCGCGCTGCTCGCCGTCGTCGGTGCGGCCCTGCTGCTGACCCGGTCGGAGGCGACGCCGCCGGCCCTCGCCGCACCGCAGGACCAGCCCGGCCCCGTGCTGCTCGTCCCGGGCTACGGCGGGTCGACCGTCGGGCTCGAGGTGCTCGCCCAGGCGCTCCGCGCGCAGGGCCGGGTCGCCACGGTCGTGCCGCTCCCCGGCGACGGCACGGGCGACCTGCGCGCCTCCGCCGACGCGCTCGACGTCGCCGCCGAGGCGTCCGGTGCCGGCTCGGTCGACGTGATCGGCTACAGCGCAGGCGGTCTCGTGGCGCGGCTGTGGGCGCGGGACAACCCGGGCGGGGTGCGCCGGGTCGTGACCCTGGGCTCGCCGCACCACGGGACCCGGCTCGCGTCGCTGGGCGCGGCGTACAACCCGGGAGCCTGCCCCGCAGCGTGCCTGCAGATGGTCCCCGGCAGCGAGCTGCTGGAGGACCTCAACGACGGCGACGAGACCCCGGACGGCCCGCAGTGGATGTCGCTGTGGACCACCCAGGACCAGGTCGTGACGCCACCCGACTCGGCCCGGCTCGACGGCGCCGTCAACGTGGCGCTGCAGGACCTCTGCCCGGGGCTCGAGCTCGACCACGGCGGCCTGCCGGTCTCCCCCGTCGTGACATCGCTTGTCCTGCAGGCGGTCTCGGCAGATCAGCTGCGCGAGCCGACGGCGTGCCCTACCACCTGAGCGGCAGCGACTCCACGGCGTAGATGCCCGTGGTCGGACCGAGCACCGGCTCGCCGGCGAGAGCGAGGTCGGGGGTGAGCGGAGCCAGGTGCCGGAACGTCTCGGTCAGCTCGGCCCGCGCCAGGTAGGCGCCGACGCAGTAGTGGGCGCCCATGCCGAAGGTCAGCGGCGCGACCGAGCCGCGGTCCTTGGTGATGTCGAACCGCTCCGGCTCCTCGAAGACCTCCGGGTCCCGGTTGGCCGTCGCCGCGCAGACGAAGACGACCGTGCCGGCCGGGAAGAGCACGTCGCGCAGCTCGACGTCCTCCTTCGCGATCCGCGCCGTGAACGGCGTGATCGGTTCGTAGCGCAGCACCTCCTCCACCGCCCGGTCGACCAGCGAGGGGTCCTCGCGCAGCGCCCGCCACTGGTCGGGGTGCTCGGCGAACAGCCGCATCCCGTGCGCGATCTGCGCCGTCGTGGTGTCGGTGCCGCCGCTGATGACCGAGCTGACCAGGGTGGCCGCCTCGTCGTCGGTGATCGCCTCGCCGGTCGCGAGCACGCTGACCAGGTCCTCGCCCGGCGCCTCCCGCCGCCGTGCCAGCAGCTCGCCCACGTAGGCGCGCACCTCGGCGTAGGCCTGCTCGACCTGCGGGCCGACCTCGTGCAGGCGGAACTTGAAGACCTCCTGCAGCAGCACGCTCCACCGCGCGAGCAGCGGGGCGTCCCCCGGCACGTCGAGCAGTGCCGCGATGGCCTGCGACGGCAGCGGCTCCGCGAGCGTCGAGACGAGCTCGCACCGGCCGGCGTCCTGGACCGGCGCCCACAGCTCCTCCACGAGCGACCGCAGCTGCGGTCGCAGCCGCTCGGCGGCCCGCGGGGTGAAGGCGGGAGCCAGCTGACGGCGCAGCCGGGCGTGGTCCTCTCCGGTCTGCACCATCAGGCCGTCGGCGTTGCGGTCCCAGATCGGCCCCTCCGTGACCCCCTGCAGCTCGAGCAGCTCGAGCGCCGGGAAGGCGAACCGCCGGTCCCGCAGGATCGCGTTGCCCGCCTCCCGGTCGAGCACCGCGAAGCCCATCGAGCCGCGTACCAGCCAGCTCTGCGCGGCGAGCTCCCCCAGGGCGCGGTGGAACTCCGCCCCGGTGACGTGCTGGTCCACGTGGTCGTACGACGGCCAGGTCATCTCCTCGACGCGCTGCATGCGCCGCATCCTGCCCCAGCCGGTGACTACGGGCGGAGGCCCTCCAGCAGCGCGATCATCAGCGCCTTGGCCTCCGCGCGCGCGGCGTCCTGGTCGGCGGCCTCGGCGACGGACATGCCGGCCTCGCCGAGCGTGGTGAACAGCAGCCGGGTCAGCAGGTCGAGCGGCTGCGGCCGGATCTCGCCGGCGTCCATCAGCGCCTGCAGCACGCCCTGGAGCAGCCCGCGGGAGGAGCAGCCGTCGAGCTCGCGCCAGCGCGACCAGCCGAGGGCGACCGGGCCCTCCTGGAACATGATCCGGCGCACGACCGGGTCGGAGCACGCCTCGAGGTAGGCGTCCAACCCGGCGTGGACCACCGCCCACGGCGAGCCGCCCTCGGGCTTCGCGGCGGCGGTCCGCTCCGCCAGGCGCAGGTCGACCTCCTCGAAGACCGCCTCGAACAGCGCGAGCTTGCCGCCCTTGAAGTGGTGGTAGAGCGCGCCCTTGGTCACCCGCGCGTCGCGCACCACGTCGTCGAGCGACGTCGCCGCGAAGCCGCGCTCGGTGAACAGCCGCAGGGCGCTGTCGACGAGAGCGGCCCGGGTGGCGTCCACCGCTTCCTCGCGCCGGCTCTTGACGGATTCCATGACCGCAGTATGGTGCATACCGACGGTACGTACCAACGGTATGTCACAGACCTGGAGAACGTCATGACGCGTACGAGCACCCTCCCCACCCCTCCCGCACCCCCCACGAGCCGTGATCCACGCGCAGCTTCAGGTGGATCCGGAGCGGAGAACCACCTCGAGATGCGCGTGGATCACCGGGTCGAGGGCACACCGGTGGCGGACGCCGCCCGCGCCTTCGCCGGCGGCACGCGCCCGACGAGCCTCGGCGCGTGGCGGGAGGTCTCCCGCACCGGCGCGCTGCCCGGTGACCCCGACCCGGACGGCACCGCCGCCGGGCTGGTCCGCCGCTGGCACCAGCACCTGGCGGTCGCGATCGACCTGCCGATGGAGCGCCTGCAGCCCGGCGCGGACCGCTTCCCGGAGCTGGTCCGGCCCGACAGCCCTTCGGTGCGCGTCGGCGCCACGCCGGCCGCCGCCTTCAGCAAGGTGCGGCATTCGCGGCCGATGCTGTCGCTGGACAACGCCTT
>JAKFFB010000090.1:0-8799 GCA_036675425.1 Actinomycetales bacterium
GGGCAGGTTGCCGTTGCCGAAGTGGGCGCTGGCGTACGACCCGCCGGCACCGCCTGCCGTCACCGGCGTCGGCGCGGGCTTCGGGGCGGACGCGAACGCCGGCACGACGGCGCCCACCGAGACGGCGGCGACGAGGAGGAAGACCTTGGAGCGGAGCGGGAGTCGAGGCACCTTGCACGGTTCGCCGCGGCGGGGTCACCTCCTGCACACCGGGTGCAACCAGTCAGCCGACCGGCTGCTGCACCTGCCGAGCGGACCGTCCCCGCGTGATCAGGTAGCCGAAGGCCGTCGCGAGCACGTACATCAGCACGGAGTAGACCGCGCTCGGGATCGCGACCTCGGTGCTCTCGAGGACGCTGAGCGCGATCGTCAGCGCGATCGTCGTGTTGTGGATGCCCACCTCCATCGACGTCGCGATCGCCTGCCCCTCGTCCAGCCGCAGCAGCCGGGCGCCGACGTAGCCCAGGGTGAGGCTGGCCAGGCAGAAGATCCCGGTGACCAGGCCGACCTGCTCGGCGTAGCCGGCCAGGTTCTCCCGCTCGCCGAGCAGCGCGCCGACGGCGACAAGCACCAGCACCGTGATGGAGAAGACGCGCACCGGGCGGTCGGCGCGGGCCGCGAAGGCGACCCAGCGGCTGCGCACGGCCATCCCGATGACCACGGGGATCAGCACGATCGCGATCACCTGCACGACCTTGCCGAACTGCAGGCCGAGCTCGCCGCCGGCGTCGAAGTAGCCGATGGCGAAGTTGGTGATCAGCGGGATGGAGATCGCTGCCAGCACCGAGTTGATGGCGGTCAGCGTGATGTTGAGCGCCACGTCGCCGCGGAACAGGTGGCTGAACAGGTTCGCGCTCGTCCCGCCGGGTGAGGCGGCCAGCAGCATCACGCCCACCGCGAGCAGCGGGTCGAGGTCGAAGACCACGACCAGCCCGAAGGCCACCACCGGCAGCACCAGCACCTGCAGCACCAGGGCCACCGCGACGGCCCGCGGCGTCCGTGCGACCCGGCGGAAGTCGCCGACGGTCAGGGACAGCCCCAACCCGAACATGATGATGGCCAGCGCGATCGGCAGCCCGATCGTGATCAACGGCATGTCGCTCATGACCGGGAGTCTGCCGGGCGGGCCGCCCGGTGAGTCTGCCGGGATCTGTCGGCGGGCCGTGGCAGAGTCTTCCGGGCAAGCCCAGCACAGCACGGCCCGCCTTCCCCTCGGACCGACGCTGCACCATCCGGCGTACCCGTAGGAGACTGACGTGAGCTCGCGAGACTCGTTCGTGCACCTGCACGTGCACACCGAGTACTCCATGCTCGATGGCGCCGCCCGGCTGGACGAGCTCTTCGCGCGGACGGCCGAGATGGGCATGCCTGCGCTGGCGATGACCGACCACGGCAACGTCTTCGGCGCCTACGACTTCTGGAAGAAGGCCGGGGCGCACGGGGTCAAGCCCATCATCGGGACCGAGGCCTACGTCGCCCCCGGCAGCCGGTTCGACAAGACCCGCGTCAAGTGGGGCGCCGGCGGCGAGGACGACGTCTCGGGCGGTGGCGCCTACACCCACATGACGATGCTCGCGACGAGCACCGAGGGCATGCACCGCCTGTTCAAGCTGTCCTCGCTCGCGAGCCTCGAGGGCTACTACTACAAGCCCCGCATGGACAAGGAGCTGCTCGCCGAGCACGTCCGCCCCAACGTGGACATGATCGCCACGACCGGGTGCCCCTCCGGGGAGATCCAGACCTACCTGCGCATGGGGGCGTACGACAAGGCCAAGCGCAGCGCGGGCGAGTTCCGTGACATCTTCGGCGCGGAGAACTTCTACTGCGAGCTGATGGACCACGGGATCCCCATCGAGCGGCGCGCGCAGAAGGACCTGATCCGGCTGGCGAAGGAGATGGGGATCCCCTTCGTCGCGACCAACGACCTGCACTACACCGCGCCCGAGGACGCCAAGGCGCACGAGGTGCTGCTCTGCGTCCAGTCCGGCAAGACGATGGCCGACCCGCAGCGCTTCAAGTTCGACGCGCAGGACTTCTACCTCAAGAGCCCGCAGGAGATGCGGTCGCTGTGGAGCGAGTTCCCGGACGCCTGCGACAACACGCTGCTCATCGCCGAGCGCTGCGAGATGGAGTTCCAGGAGGGCCGCGACCTCATGCCGCGCGTGCCCGTCCCCGAGGGCTACACCGAGGACACCTGGCTGCGCGAGCAGGTCCACGCCGGGCTGCGCGAGCGGTTCCCCGGCGGCGTGCCGCAGGAGCACACGACGCAGGCCGACTACGAGGTCGACGTCATCGTCAAGATGGGCTTCCCGGGCTACTTCCTGGTGACCGCCGACCTGTGCAAGTACGCCAAGAGCGCCGGCATCCGCGTCGGCCCGGGCCGCGGCTCGGCCGCCGGGTCGCTGGTGGCCTACGCGCTGCGCATCACCGACCTCGACCCGATCCAGCACAAGCTGCTCTTCGAGCGCTTCCTCAACCCCGAGCGCATCTCGATGCCCGACATCGACCTCGACTTCGACGAGCGCCGGCGCGGCGACATGATCCGCTACGCGACGGAGAAGTACGGCGAGGAGCGCGTCTCGCAGATCATCACCTACGGCACGATCAAGGCGAAGGCCGCGGTGAAGGACGCCGCGCGCGTGCTCGGCTTCCCGTACGCCGTGGGCGACAAGATCACCAAGGCGATGCCGCCGGCCGTCATGGGCAAGGACATCCCGCTGTCGGGGATCTTCGACCCGACCCACAAGCGCTACAACGAGGCGGGCGAGTTCCGCGCGCTCTACGAGAGCGACCCCGACGCCAAGCAGGTCGTCGACACCGCCCGCGGGCTCGAGGGGCTGAAGCGGCAGTGGGGCGTGCACGCCGCCGGTGTGATCCTGTGCCGCGAGCCGCTGCTCGACGTCATCCCGATCCACCGCCGTGAGCAGGACGGCGCGATCATCACCCAGTTCGACATGGGCGCCTGCGAGACGCTCGGCCTGCTGAAGATGGACTTCCTGGGGCTGCGCAACCTCACCGTCCTCGACGACTGCCTCAAGCACATCGAGGCCAACCGCAACGGCACGACGGTCGTGCTCGAGACGCTGCCGCTGGAGGACCGGCCGACCTACGAGCTGCTCGCCAGCGGCGACACCCTCGGCGTCTTCCAGCTGGACAACCCCGGCATGCGCGCGCTGCTGCGCTCGATGAAGCCGGACAACTTCGAGGACATCTCCGCCGTCCTCGCGCTCTACCGGCCCGGTCCGATGGGCGCCAACGCGCACAACGACTACGCCGACCGCAAGAACGGCCGCAAGCCGGTGGTCCCGATCCACAAGGAGCTCGAGGAGCCGCTGGCCGAGATCCTGGGCGACACCTACGGGTTGATCGTCTACCAGGAGCAGGTCATGGCGATCGCCCAGCAGCTCGCGGGCTACTCGCTCGGCGCCGCCGACCTGCTCCGCCGCGCGATGGGCAAGAAGAAGAAGGAGATCCTCGACAAGGAGTACGTCCCGTTCTCGGACGGGATGAAGGCCAACGGCTACTCCGAGGGCGCGATCAAGACGCTGTGGGACATCCTCGTCCCGTTCTCCGACTACGCCTTCAACAAGGCGCACACCGCCGGCTACGGGCTGGTCAGCTTCTGGACCGCCTACCTCAAGGCCAACTTCCCGGCCGAGTACATGGCGGCGCTGCTCACCTCCGTCAAGGACGACAAGGACAAGAGCGCGCTCTACCTCGCCGAGTGCCGGCGGATGGGCATCAAGGTGCTGCCGCCCGACGTCAACGACTCCGACAGCGACTTCACCCCGCGCGGCACCGACATCCGCTTCGGCCTGTCGGCGATCCGCAACGTCGGCACCAACGTCGTCGCCTCGATCGTGCTGACCCGCGAGACCAAGGGTCGGTTCGCCGACTTCGGCGACTACCTGCGCAAGGTCGAGGCCGTCGCCTGCAACAAGAAGACCGTCGAGTCGCTCTGCAAGTCAGGCGCTTTCGACTCGCTCGGCCACTCGCGCAAGGGGCTGGTGCACGTGCACGCCGAGGCGATCGACGCCTGCATGGAGACCAAGCGCAACGAGGCGATCGGGCAGTTCGACCTCTTCGGGGACGCCGAGGCCGAGCCGGGCGAGGGCGGTGGCCTCTTCGACGTCGTCGTGCCGATGGGGGAGTGGGAGAAGTCGGTCCTGCTCACCTACGAGCGCGAGATGCTCGGGCTCTACGTCTCCGACCACCCGCTGTTCGGCGTCGAGCACGTGCTGGCGGGAGCGGTCGACATGCCGGTGTCGCAGATCGCCGAGTGCGACGACGGCCGGACCATCGTCGTCGGCGGCATCCTGTCCAGCGTCACCCGCAAGATGACCAAGCAGGGCAACCCCTGGGCGCTCGTCGTGCTCGAGGACCTCGAGGGCGCGGTCGAGGTGATGTTCTTCCCGCAGAGCTACGTCAACGCCGCGGTCCACCTCGTCGAGGACGCGGTGGTGCTCGTGCGCGGGCGGGTCGACAAGCGCGACGAGATGCCCAAGCTGATCGGCAACGAGATCACCGTCCCGGACCTCTCGGTCGGGCCGCGTGGACCGGTCGTGGTGTCCATCCCCACGCCGCGCTGCACCCCGCCGGTGGTCGAGCGGTTCAAGGAGGTGCTGGCCGCGCACCCCGGCACCACCGACGTCCACCTGCAGCTGGTCGGCTCCGGCAAGACGACCCTGGTCAAGCTCGACGACCGGCTGCGGGTGACCGCGACACCGGCGCTGTTCGCCGACCTCAAGGCCCTGCTCGGCACCGGCTGCCTCCCGAGCGGCGCGTGAAGCGGGCCCGCCACGCGCGCCGAGCCGCTAGCGTGCTCGCGTGGAGCGCGTCATCCGACCGGCAGCGCCGGGAGCCCGAGCAGCGGCCGTCGGCGAGCTGCGGCTGTGCGCCGGGACGCTCGTGGTCGAGCACCCCGACCAGGTGCTGCTCGACTACCTCGACGTCCGCAACGGCTACGCCTACCCGGCCTACGACCGGCTGATCACCAACGGGTCCGCCGAGCTCGTCGACGGCGACCTGCTCGCCCCCGCGCTCATCGGCGTGCACATCGACGCCGGCCGCTTCTCCCTGCTGCGCGAGATGCTGCCCGCCCTCGAGGCCGTCGCCGACCTGCCCGACGTGCCGCTGCACGAGGCCGACGAGGACCACGTCCTCTGCGTCGCCGGGCTGTTCGGGATCCTCGACGAGCCGCGCTACGCCGGCCGCGGCGTCCGCGGCACCGTTGTCTCGAAGGTGCTGCACCGCAAGCGCCCGGACCTGGTCCCGCTCTACGACTCCCGCATCTTCGAGGCCTACACCGCCCCCGGCGCGCTGCCCCGCTCGACCGACCGGGCGTGGGCTGACTTCATCGCCGACCTCTGCCGGCAGATGCGCGACGACCTGCAGGCCGAGGCCGAGGCGTTCGACGCGCTCGAGCAGCTCGCCGCCGAGGAGGGCTCGCCGGTCACCCGGTTGCGGATCCTCGACATCCTCGTCTGGCGCACCGCCGACCTCTGGCACTGATCCTCAGGCTGCTCCGCCACGCTCGGCGAGCAGGCGACCGAGCTCGACGGCGACCTGCGGGTCGGCGGTGGGACGGGCGCCGTACGCCAGCAGCCACGTCGTCGCGCCGGCCCGGAAGCGCAGCGTGACCAGCTCCCCGCCGCCCTCGCCCGGCAGCGGCTGACGGCGCACCTGCGACTGGTCGCCGACGGTCGCGACCTGCACCACCTCGCCGGACGAGCCGGCCAGGTCGCCGGTCAGGTCGGCCTCGGCGCCGGCCGCGTCCCGGAACCGCACGACCACCACGGACAGCACCCGCCCGTCGGCCGGATGGGCGTACTGCGCGACGTAGGCGCCCGAGAAGCCGTGCTCGGCGAGCGCGGTCCGCGCGGCGGCCGGGTCGGCGGAGAACTCCGCGATCGCGGCGGCGTCGCGCCGGCCGCTGCCCGCCACCAGCGGCACCAGCCCGGCCGGCACCTCGTCCGGCTCGGGGACCAGCGCGCGGAGCGGGTCAGCGGGCAGCGTCACCCCGGGCACGGGAGCGTTGAGGGCGCTCTCCGACGGCGGCTGCGGCGCGGCGTCGGGCTCGTCGTCGGAGCAGCCGGTCAGCAGGCAGGCTGCTGCCAGGGCCGCTGCGGCGACGCGGAGGATCATGGACGCAGAGCGTAGGGCCGGGAACCCCGAGTCGGGCGCATCGGGGCGTCCCGGGCACGATGGAGGGGTGAGCACCCTCTGGTCGGCGCCCGACCCCCGCCGCGCCGCGGCGTCCCCCGGCGCCGTCACCGCGCCGTTCGCGACGTCCTACGCCGTCGTCGCGACCGCGCGTCCCAGCGCCTGGCACGACGCGTTCGCCGGGGTCCTGGCCGCGGTCGTCACGGTGCTCGTCGGCGCTCCGGTGGGCCTGCTGTGGGCTGCCGTCGCCCCGCGGGTCGACGTCGTCGTCGACGGCGACCAGGTGCAGCTGGTCGAGCCGGGGTCCAGCGCCTTCATCGCCACCGACGGGTTCTTCCTCCTGGCCGTGGCCCTCGCCGGCGTCGTCGGGGGCGTGCTCGCCTGGCGGCTGGCGCACCCGCACGGCCCGGCCGTCGTCGTCGGGCTGACGCTGGGCGGGCTCGCCGCGGCGTACGTCGCGATGGTGGTCGGCGAGCAGGTCGGGCTGGCCGAGGTGCAGCAGGCCGTGCAGGCCGGGCAGCAGGGCGCGCTCGAGCTCAGCGTGCGGCTGCGCGCGGGGGAGGCCGTCGTCGGCTGGCCGGTCGGCGCCCTCGTCGGCTACGTCGGGGCCTCCCTGCTGCGCGGACGCTAGTTCGGGCTCGCAGGACCCGCGGCGAGCCCCGGCGCCGGCACGCACGACAGCGCCTCGAGCAGAGCGGTCTCCCGGCGCAGCAGCCGCAGCTCGGTCCGCAGCCGGCTCGCGCCGTCCGGCTCGGCGAGCAGGCCCTGCCGCTCCTCGAGGTCCAGCGCGAGCGTCGCGGCGACCAGGTAGCCGAGCACCAGCGGGTCGTCCGGCAGCTCCGGCACCTCGATCCGGTCGCCGCCGGCGTCGGCGAGGGCGGCCGTGTACGCCACGAACGCCGCGGGGACCGCCGCCGCCGGCGCCTCCGGCTGCTCGCCCGGCAGGTCCGGCAGCAGCTCGACGTCCCCGACGAGGTACGGCAGGGCTTCGTCGACCGAGCGCACCCGGAAGCGCTCCGCGCCCGTGGTCATCAGGTCGAACCGGCCGTCGTCGTACGGCTCGACGCTGCGCACCGAGGCCACGCAGCCGACCTCGTGCAGCGCGCGCACCGCGCCGGCCCCGACCTCGTGCCCGGAGCGGATCGCCACGACCCCGAAGCGCCGCTCCTCGGCGGGTAGGGCGAGCAGGTCCGTGACCAGCCGCCGGTAGCGCTCCTCGAAGACGTGCAGCGGCAGGACCAGCCCGGGCAGCAGCACCGTCCCGAGCGGGAACAGGGGCAGCCGGACCGACATCCGCGCAGGCTAGGTCCCAGCAGGGGTGAGCAGCACCCGCAAGGGGCAGACAAGGAGACGATGCTCCGTCACGATGCGTACGGGGGCGTATCCGAGGAGTTCCATGGCACGAGCAGCAACCGTCTCCGACCGCTGGGCCGCGCGCCCGGTGCTCGGGGCGACGTTGCGCCTGCTCGCCCTGCTCGGACCCGTGGCGATCGGGCTGGGCGTGGCGCTGGTCGTGGCGCGGGTCGTCCCGCCGCCCGAGGGCAGCGCGCGGCTGGGCTGGTGGGCGATGGTGCTCGGCACCTCGGCCGCCGCGGTCTTCGCCGCCGACCGGCTGGCCCGTCGGCTGCTCCCGCTGGCGCTGCTGCTCGAGCTGTCGCTGATCTTCCCGGACCGGGCGCCGTCCCGGCTGCGCGCTGCGCGCACCACCAGCGTGCGCGACCTCGACACCCGGCTGGCCAAGCTGCGCGGCCAGGGCGTCTCGATGAAGCCGTACGACGCGGCCGAGACCGTGGTCACGCTCGTCGGCATCCTCGGCCTGCACGACAAGCGCACCCGCGGTCACTCCGAGCGGGTGCGGGCGTTCACCGACCTGCTCACCAGCGAGCTCGGGCTGCCCGAGCAGGACCGGGTCCGGCTGCGCTGGGCCGCGCTGGTCCACGACCTCGGCAAGCTCAGCGTGCCGGCGCCCGTCCTCAACAGCTCCGGCGGCCTGGACGAGTCCGGCTGGGAGCTGATGCACAAGCACCCGGACGAGGGGGTGCGGCTGCTCGCCGGCCTGCTGCCCTGGCTCGGCGAGTGGGGCAACGCGATCGGGCAGCACCACGAGAGGTATGACGGAACCGGCTACCCGAACGGCCTGGCCGGTGAGGACATCGCGTACGCCGCTCGGATCGTCGCGCTGGCCGACTCCTTCGAGGTCATGACGTCGGCGCGGTCGTACAAGACGGCACGCAGCGCGGCCTGGGCGCGCGAGGAGCTCACCCGCTGCGCGGGTAGCCAGTTCGACCCCGCGCTGGTCCGGGCCTTCCTGGGCATCAGCATCGGCCGGATCAAGTGGGTGCTCGGGCCGGTGACGTGGCTGGCCGAGCTGCCGTTCGTCGCGACCGCCGACCGCGCCGGCCAGACGGTCAAGGTCGCCACCGTCACCGCGCTCGCCGCCGGGCTGCTCGCCGTCGGCTCGATGCCGCAGGGCGGGGCGGCCGTGCCGCTCCCGCCGGGCAGCACCACCGTCGCCGCCGAGGCGAGCACGACCACCGGCGGCGCCGACGACGCAGCGGTCGAGCCGTCTGCCTCGGCCACGCCGTCGCCTCGGTCGTCCGCGCCGGCAGCGGTTGCCGCGGCCCGGTCGGCCGCGCC
>JAKFFB010000239.1:0-38454 GCA_036675425.1 Actinomycetales bacterium
GCCGACCTCGCGCAGCACGGGGGCCAGCCGAGGGGTCGCCCCCGCCGACGGGAGCAGCGGGCCGTCGGTGCGCACCAGCGGGCGTGGCGGGACGGCGGGCGCCATGGGGCCGACGAACGGCAGGGCCGCCGCCTGCACCCGCTTCGAGGTGCCGCCCGATGCCGTGCCGCCGAGCACCGCGCTCGCTGCCAGGAGCGTCAGCGCGGCCACCGCGCCGGCCAGGGCGCGGGAGCGGGCGATCGGTCCGAGCACGCGCCCAGGGTCCCACCCCCCAACCGAAACGATCTTCGTCTTGTGGTGGCGCGGCACGGCGTGTCGCGCCCCACATGACGAAGATCGTCGCGGGGGTTGCTGCTCCTAGAGGAGCTCGAGGATGGTGGCGTTGGCCTGGCCGCCGCCCTCGCACATGGTCTGCAGGCCGTAGCGGATGCCGTTGTCCTTCATGTGGTGCACCAGCGTGGTCATCAGCCGGGCGCCGGAGCCGCCGAGCGGGTGGCCGAGCGCGATGGCGCCGCCGTTGGGGTTGACCGTCTTGTCGTCGGCCCCGATGTCCTTGAGCCACGCCAGCGGCACCGAGGCGAAGGCCTCGTTGACCTCGTAGGCGCCGATGTCGGCGGCCTTGAGGCCGCTCTTCTCGAACGCCTTGAGCGTGGCCGGCATCGGGGCGTGCAGCATCGGCATCGGCGAGACGCCGGCGAGCACCGCGGTGTGGATGCGCGCGATGGGGGTGAGGCCGAGCGCGGCGGCCTTCTCGCTGGTCATGATCAGCAGCGCGGCGGAGCCGTCGGAGATCTGCGAGCTGTTGCCCGCGGTGATCTTGCCGCCCTCCTTGAAGGCCGGCTTCAGGGACGCGAGCTTCTCCATCGTCCCGCCGGGGCGGATGCCCTCGTCGGTCGAGATGGTGACGCCGTCGGGGTTGGTGACCGGCGCGATCTGCCCGGCGAAGGCGCCGCTGTCGGTCGCGGCCTGCGCGCGCTCGTGCGAGCGCAGCGAGTACTCGTCGAGCTGCTCCTTCGACAGGCCCCACTGGTCGGCGATGTCCTCGGCGCCGACGCCCTGGTTCGGGAAGTCGCTGCCGTAGCGCGCGATGTAGTCGGCACCGAGCGGGCTGGCGGTGAAGCTCGACCCCATCGGGGTGCGCGACATGACCTCGACGCCGCCGGCGACGGCCACGTCGTACTGCCCGGAGATCACGCCGGCCGCGGCGAAGTGGACGGCCTGCTGCGACGAGCCGCACTGGCGGTCGACGGTGGTGCCCGGGACCGACTCCGGCCAGCCGGCGGACAGCACGGCCGTACGCGCGATGTCGAAGGTCTGCTCGCCGATCTGCATGACGCAGCCCCAGATGACGTCGTCGACGACGGCCGGGTCGATGCCGGTGCGGTCGACGATCGCCCGCAGGACGTGGGCGGACAGGTCGGCGGAGTGGATGCCGGACAGGCCGCCGTTCCGCTTGCCGGTGGGGGTACGGACGGCTTCGACGATGACGGCGTCGCGCATGCGCTTCTCCTTGTGACGACAGGGTGTGAACGACGGTTCACTGATCCGAAGTGTAGGTCAGCCCCCGAGCATGGACTTCCGCGCGGCGACCACGCCGACGAGCACGATCAGCACCACCGCGCACGCCGCGGCCTGCAGCTGGTCGCGCCGGGGCCCCTTCGGGGCGTACGCCAGCGCGGCCGCGACGACCGCGCCCGTGATGAGCCCGCCCAGGTGGGCGCGCCAGTCGATGATCGGGATGGTGAAGGTGATGACCAGGTTGATGACGAGCAGCGTCACGATCGAGCGGGTCTCCCCGCCGAGCCGGCGCACGACGACGTAGTAGGCGCCGAAGAGCCCGAAGATCGCGCCGGACGCCCCGACGCCGAGCTGGCCGGGCGAGCTCAGCACGAACGACAGCACCGAGCCGCCGAGCGCCGACAGCAGGTAGAGGGCGAGGAAGCGGACGCGCCCCAGGGCGCTCTCCAGCACCGGGCCCAGCGTCGCCAGCGCGAACATGTTCATCGCCAGGTGGAAGACGCCGGCGTGCAGGAAGGCCGCGGTCAGCAGCCGGTAGTACTCGCCGGTCACGACTCCGCCGACGCCGTCGGGGAGGAGCACCGGTCCGGGGACGTTGCCGTACGCCTCCTGCAACGAGCGCTCGCCGACCGCCAGCCCGGCCACGAAGACCAGGACGTTCAGCGCGACGAGCGCGATGGAGACCCGGCTGGTGTCGCCGCTGACCCGGCCGCCGAAGACGGTGCGCGGCGCGCGCACCGTCCTCGCCCCGGCGGCGACGTCGTCCGGGCACTGGAAGCCGACCGCCGCGGACCGCATGCAGTCCGGGCAGATCGGCCGGTCGCAGCGGGTGCAGCGGACCCAGGTCTCGCGATCGGGGTGGCGGTAGCAGGTGGGGGGCGCCGCCACCTCCTCGGGCTGGGTCAGCTGTCCACCTTCTCGATGTCGACCTTCTCGATCACGACGTCGGTGACCGGGCGGTCCATGCGGCCGGTCGGGGTGGTCGCGATCGCGTCGACGACGTCGCGGCTGGCCTGGTCGGCCACCTCGCCGAAGATCGTGTGCTTCATGTTCAGGTGCGGGGTCGCGGTGACGGTGATGAAGAACTGGCTGCCGTTGGTGCCGGGGCCGGCGTTCGCCATCGCCAGCAGGTAGGGGCGGTCGAAGCGCAGCTCGGGGTGGAACTCGTCGGCGAAGCGGTAGCCGGGACCGCCCGTCCCGGTGCCGAGCGGGTCGCCGCCCTGGATCATGAACCCGCTGATGACCCGGTGGAAGACGGTGCCGGCGTAGAGCGGGCCGTCGCCCTTGGTGCCGCTCTTGGGGTCGGTCCACTCACCGGTGCCGTCGGACAGCCCGACGAAGTTCTTCACCGTCTTCGGGGCGTGGTCGGGGAAGAGCTTCACCCGGACCGGGCCGAGGGTGGTGGTGAGGGTGGCGTACAGCTCGCTGGCCACGCGGCGGGCTCCTTCGTCGAGACGGCTGAGGACAGGTCGAGTCTCGCACGCATCGCCGGACGCGCCCGGTGGCAGGCTGTGACAGGGAACGACCGGGAGCGACGAGCGGGAGAACGACATGGCGTACGACGTGGCGCGGCGGGTCGAGGACGCGAGCAGCGAGGTCGCGCAGGTGCTCGGCGAGGTCGTCGACGCCTCGCTCGTCCGTGGTGGCGCTGCGCTGGATGCGCTGCGCGGCGGGCGGGTCGGCCCGCCGGTGGCGGTGCGCCGCTGGCCGTGGGCTGTCGCCGCCGCGGTCGTCGGCGCTGCCGCCGGTGCGGGCGTCGCCTACCTCGTCGGGCGGCTCGTCGGGCAGGACGCCCCGGACGCGCAGGAGCCGGAGGACGTGCAGGCCGTGGTCGACCGCGCGCCGGACGTCGCCTCGCCCGCCTGACTCAGGAGGTCGAGCCGCGCGGCGTCGGCGCCGTGTCGGAGGCGTGCTCGTCCGACGGCTGCCGGCCGAGCCGCTGGTAGACCGCGCGCCGCAGCAGCGCGTCGACCTGCGCCTCGGGCGGGACGCCCTGCGACGAGGTGGTGCGGTTGCGCCCGGCGCGCTTGCTCTCGTAGAGCGCGTCGTCGGCGGCGCGCACGAGCGTGTCGGCGTCACCGGCCTGGCCGGGGAACGTCGCGACGCCGGCGCTGGCGGTGATCGGCACGACGGACGGCGCGGCCGCCACGGCCGCCCGCAGCCGCTCGGCGATCCCGAACGCCTCCTCCGGTGCGCAGCCGGGCAGCACGACGGCGAACTCCTCGCCGCCGTAGCGCGCGGGGGTGTCGAAGTCGCGGCACTCGATGGCGAGCGCGGCGGCGACGTTGCGGAGCACCTCGTCACCGGCCTGGTGGCCGTGGGTGTCGTTGAGCGACTTGAAGTGGTCGATGTCGACCATGACCAGGCTGACGTGCTCGGCGCTGCGCGTGGCGCGGGCGATCTCGCGCTCGAGGGTCGACTCGAAGGTGCGCCGGTTGGCGATCTTGGTGAGGCCGTCGGTCGCGGCGAGGCGCTGGACCTGCTCCAGCAGCCAGGCGTTGCGCAGGGCGAGAGCGGCGTACGACGCGGAGCGCTCGAGGCCGGACACGACCCGGCGCTGGATGCGCCCGCCGGCGAGGTCGGACTGCTCGAGCACGAGCGCGCCGAGCGGCCGCCCCTCGGCCGACAGCGGGACGACGACGAGGTTCTCCGCGTCCGGCATCAGCGAGGTCAACCACGGGTCGGACTCGACGTCGAGGTTGCGGACCAGCAGCGTCGAGTGGCTGCGGTGCGCCTCGTCGACGACGGCGCTGCGACCGGGACGGCCGGGGCGACGCGCGGTCATCTCCTCGAGGCCGAAGGACGCGAGCACCGGCAGCTGGCCCTCCGGGCCGGCGAGCACCACGCCGCGCGGGAAGCCGAACGTGTCGACGACCGAGTCGAGCAGCGAGCGGGCGATGTTGCTGCTGTCGACGGCGCGCTCGAGCGACTCCGCCAGATCGGTGAGCGCCTCGAGGTCGCCGCGGCGACGGCGCAGCTCGCGCTCGTTGATGGCCGACAGGGCCGACGTCGAGATGGCGACCAGCCAGAGCACCGTGACGAAGACGGCCAGCTGCTCGCTCTCCGGGGCGGTGCCGCCGAGCGTGGTCCCGGTGGCGTCGAGGACACCGCGGTCCGCGCCGTCCGGCACGAGCTGGGCGTTGTAGAGGCCGTAGAGCAGCAGCGAGTGCCACATCGCGAGCTTGAGGCCGGTCCGGTAGGACGCGAGCAGCGCGACGGCGCCCAGGTGCAGCAGCACGAGGTAGCGGATCGGGCTGCCCAGGCTGCCGGTGAGGTAGCTCGCCCAGGCCAGCCAGATGCCGTCGACGATGAGCATCACGGAGAAGACCAGCACCTTGCGGTGCTGCAGCAGCCGGCTCGCGCCCTCCGCGAGCGCGACGGCGACGGCGTAGATGAGCGTCGTGACGATGGCGGAGTCGACGTAGTCGGCATCGCTCGTGCCGCGGACGGTGGGCGTCAGCGAGTCCGGCGCGAGCACGGCCGCCAGCAGCACCAGGCCGATGGCAGCCAGGCGCAGCAGCTGCGTGACCCGCAGCCGCTCGCCCAGCGGCACCGCGTCGGTGCTGCGGGAGGCGGAGCGGGACGCGCTCACGGGCGTCGCGCTGGCGCTCACGAGAGGGAGCCTTCCGGTCGTCGGACGATGAGGGTGAAGTCGAGCTCGGGCTCGGCCTCGACGGGTGCCGAGGCGAGCTTGGGATCACGGCGGTCGATGCGGTTCTGGGCCAGGAGGAACAGCACGACGACGGCGAGCAGGGCGAGCGGCAGGGTCGGTCGGGTGATGGTGCCGGTCACCGCCTCGCGGATCACCGGCGCCAGCTTGTCGAACGGGAACGGGTCGGCGATCAGCGGATCGCGACCGCTCGCGGTGTCGCCCGGCGCGCTGCCTCCGGCGGCCTCCTCTCGGTCGTTGGTGGGGCTGGGGGTGCTCGTGGAACGGCCGGCGCCGACCCGCGGGACGTCCTCGTCCCCTGGGATGGTCGGCACGCCGGGCCTCGAAGTAGAGCCTTGCGGAGCAACGACGACGACGCCAGTCCCCCCGCGGCCGGGCCCGCTCGGGGCGGACGGCGCCGGACCGCTGGTCGGCGGCGGGACGACGCGGCCGGGGAGCCCGACCGTGCGCAGCGCGTAGGACCCCGAGCCGGGCTGGCTGGGGTTGCCCGCGGCGTCGGTGAAGCGGACCGTCAGCGTGTAGGTGCCGTCCGGCTGGCCGGTGAGGTCCAGGTCGTAGCGGCCGCCGTTGCACGCCCGCTCGTCGACCCGGTTGAGACCGCGGGTGACGGTGCACGTCGCGGTGACGCCGACCGGCATCGCGAAGGTCCAGCTGACGGTGCGGTCCGAGCCCGACGACGGCGGCCCGACGAGCACCGGACGGTCGGGCGGCGTGGTGTCGTAGACGTAGCTGCTGCCGGTCGCGGCGCTGCGGTTGCCGGCGCCGTCGACGAGCTGGATCTCGAGCCGGTAGGTGCCCTGGGACCCGAGCCGAGGCTCGTACGGCGACGAGCACTCGGCCCATCCCTGCACCTCGACGCCGTTGCGCAGCAGGCGGCACTCGACCCAGTCGTCCCCGGTGGTCTCCCACGACCACCTGGGACGCGGGTCGTTGCCGGCGGGCGGCGCCGGCTCCGAGAACGTCGGCGGGTCAGGCGCTTGCGTGTCGAGCCAGTAGGTCGCGCGGGACGCGCTGCCGCGGTTGCCGACGGCGTCGACGAGCCGGACCTCGAGGACGTACTCGCCGTCGGGTCGGCCGGTGAGGTTCACGGCGTAGCTGCCGGTGGCACCGACGACGAGCGAGCCGACAGTGCGCAGGGCGGCGGTCGCCGCGCCGCACGACTCCCAGCCGGTCGCGCGGTCCGGGCCGGTCAGCCGGCACTCGAGCGTGTAGCCCTCCGGAGCGGTGAACGTCCACACGACCGTGGGGTCCGCGCTCGGCGTCGCGGGGGTCGTCGCGAAGGTGACGACCGGTGCCGCGGTGCGGTCCAGGACGTAGGTGCTCGACCGCGGTGGCGAGCTGTTCCCGGCGTCGTCGACGGCGCGCACCTCGAGCACGTACTCGCCGTCCGGGTGCAGCGTCAGGTCGAGGTCGTACGGCGACGTGCACGGCGCCCAGTCACCCGGTGCGGTCGACCCGAAGCGCACCCGGCACTCGGTGGTGGAGCCGTGGACCGTCGAGAAGCGCCACTGCGGCGTGAGCGTGGAGCCGGGCGAGCCGGGGACCAGCGTGAACGTCGGCGGGGACGGCGCGCTGACGTCGAGGCGGTAGGTCGACGTGGCGGGCTCGCTCTCGCTTCCGGCCTCGCCGACCGCGTAGACGTAGAGGGTGTAGCTGCCGTCGGACGCGCGGCTGAGGTCCGCCGTGTACCGATCGGTGCACGGCTCGTCGGCGAGCGTGCGCGTGCCCTGCATGAGGACGCAACGGCCGGTCGTCCCGGGCGGGAGGGTGAAGGTCCACGTCGGCGAGCGGTCGTTGTCGACCGGCTTCGTGCCGCTGAGCACCAGCAGCGTCGGGCGGTCCGGGAGGACCGTCGACAGGATGTACTGCGACGAGGTCGCCGGGCCGGGCGTGCCGGCCTCGGACACCGCGCGCACCAGCAGGACGTAGACGCCGTCGCTGAGGTCGGTCAGGTCGGCGGTGAAGGAGCCCTCGCAGGTGTCCCAGTCGGAGATGACGACCGCGTCCGACGTGAGCCGGCACTCCAGCACCAGGTCGCCCGCCGTCGTGAACGTCCACGTCGGCGTGCGGCTGTTGCCCGGGCTCGGCGGGCCGGTCACGCCGACACCGACGGGAGCGGAGGTGTCCAGGACGTAGGCCGAGCTGGCCTCGACACCGAGGTTGCGCGCCGCGTCCGTGAGGCGCACGACGAGCGTGTACGTGCCGTCGCTCGCGTCGGTCAGGTCGAGCTCGTCGAACAGCGCGCCCTCGGGCGTCACGCTGCACGGCGCCCAGTCGCGGATGACCGCGCCGAAGTAGAGCAGCTTGCACTCCGCCGTCGCGCCGAGCTCGGCGGAGGCGATCGACCAGACCGGCCGCAGGTTCGTCGACGGCGTCGGCGGCGCGGTGATGGTGGCCGCGCCCGGGCCGGTGGTGTCGAGGACGTAGCGGCTCGTCGCGGCCGCCGACACCTGCCCGTTCGCGATGCTCCGCACCGACAGCGTGTAGGTGCCGTCCGGCATGTTGAACAGCGCCGCGACGTACTGCGTCGTGCACGACGTCCAGTCGATCAGCACCGTGGTCCCGCGCGTCAGCCGGCAATCGGTGGCGGTCGGGCTGCTGAAGGTCCAGCGCGGCGTGCGGTCGCTGCCGGGACTGACCGGACCGGTCACGGTCGGCGGCGCGAGCGCGGTGCTGTCGATGACGTGCGTGTCGGTGAGCACTGCTCCGACGTTGCCGGCGGCGTCGACCGCGCGGACCGTCAGCGTGTAGGTGCCGTCCGGCAGCCCGGTCAGGGGGATCGTGAGAGGGCTTGTGCACGAGGAGATCTCGCGCACCGCACCGGTCGGGAAGGTCAGCCTGCAGACGAGCGTCGCGCCCGGCTCGTAGCTGAACGTCCAGGTCACGCTGCGCTCGGGCGAGGGCGAGGCGGGAGACGTGACGAGGACGGGCGCGGCCGGGCCGGTGGTGTCGAGGACGTACGTCCCGCTCGCTGCGGGGCCGGGGTTGCCGGCGGCGTCGGAGACGCGCACCGTGACGGTGTACGCGCCGTCGGGCAGTCCGGTGAGGTCGACGGTGAACGACCCGCTGCACGCGACGTAGTCGTTGATGAGCGTGCTGCCCGAGGTGACCCGGCAGCGCGTCGAGGAGCCGGGCTCGACGGTGAAGGCGAACGTCGGGGTGCGGGTGCGGCTCGGGCTGGCCGGCGCGGTGACGACCGGCGCTGCGGGCGCGACGGTGTCGAGGACGTACGTGCCGCTGCCCGCGGGGCTGAGGTTGCCGGCGACGTCGGTCGCCCGGACCTCGAGCACGTACGCGCCGTCCGGACGTCCGGTCAGCGACGTGACGTGCGGGAGCGTGCACGGAGCCCACGCACCCGTGACGCCGTCCGGTCCGGTGAGGCGGCACTCCATGCTCGCGCCGCTCTCGACGATGACGCCCCAGCTCGGCGCGAGGTCGCGGCCCGGCGTCTGCGGCGGGGTGACGACCGGCGTCGGCGGTGCGGTGGTGTCGAGCACGTAGCCGCCGCTGGTCGCGGGCTCGCTGACGTTGCCCGCCGCGTCGGTCAGCCGCACCGTGAGCGTCCAGGTCCCGTCGCGGTCGAGCACCGGCGCGTAGCCCGGCGTGCACGTCACCCAGCCGCCGACCACGACGCCGTCACGGCTGAGCTGGCACTCCGCGCGCGCGCCCGCCTCGCCGGTCCAGGTGAACGACGGGGTGCGCACCTGCGACGGCCCGCTCGGTCCGGTGACCACGACCGCGACCGGTGCCGTGGTGTCGAGGACGTACGCCGCGGAGGCGCCCACCGGGCTGACGTTGCCGGCGAGGTCGGTGGCCCGGGCCTCGAGCACGTACCCGCCGTCGGGCAGGCCGGTGAGGTTCGCGGCGAAGGTGCCCGCGCACGGCGCCCAGTCCAGGACGACGACGCCCGACCGCAGCAGGCGGCACTCGACCGAGGTACCGGCCTCGGTGCCGACGGACCAGCTCGGCGAGCGGTTCGGCGACGGTCCGGTGGGACCGGTCAGCGTCGGCGCGACGGGGGCGAGCGTGTCGAGCAGGTAGGTGACCCGGGTCGTCGGACCGGCCCCGACGGGGTCGGTCGAGACGACCTCGAGGACGTAGCTGCCGTCGGCGCCGAGCGGCAGCGCGAAGGTGGCACCGCACGTCGCCCAGTCGGCGAAGACCGCGCCGTCACGGAGCACCCGGCAGGTCGTGACGGACGTGCCGCCCTCGGCACTGATCGTCCACGTCGCGGTGGTGCGGTTGGTGGTCACCGACGTCGGCGACACCTGCGGCGCGATCGGCACCGTCGCGTCGTGCACGAGGACGGTGCTCGTCGTGGTGCTCGTGTTCCCGGCGAGGTCGACCAGGGTGACGACCAGGTCGTACCGGCCGTCACCCGGCAGCGCCACCGACGTGCTGCCGGGGCAGTTCGCGAGCGACAGGACGACGACGCCGTCGCGGCGCAGCTCGCACGTCGCGCTCAGCAGCGGCTCGTCGGCCGCGACGGTCCAGGTGACGGTCACCACGCGCGACGGCGACGCGGGGACGGTGATGGTCGCGACGGGGAGCTGCGTGTCGAGCCGGTACGGACCGCTCGTGATGCTGCCCTCGTTGCCGATGCTGTCGACGACGGTGACCGTGAGGACGTAGTCCGCGCCGGGCGTCAGCGGGAGCGCGCCGGCGGTGAAGCTGCTCGTGGTCGTGCACGGCCCGTCGAAGACGACGCCGTCCGGACCGGTGAGCACGCAGTGCGCGCTGACGTACGGCTCTGCGGTGAAGGTCCAGGTCGGGGTGCGGTCCGGACGCGGGCCGGTCGGCCCGTCGAGGGTGAGGAACAGGGTGTCGAGGTCGTAGCCGAAGGTCTGCGTGACGTCGTTGCCGGCCGCGTCGACGCCGCGCACGGTCAGGACGTAGTCGCCGTCCTCGGCGAGAGGCGGTGCGCGGTAGCCGTTCTGGTCGCAGATGCCGCCGGGGACGACCGCGCCGTCCGGACCGGTCAGCGTGCAGACCAGGGTCGTGAGCGGCTCGGCGGTGAAGCTCCACGCCGGCGTGCGCACCGGGCTCGGACCGGTCGGTCCGACGACGTCGAGCTCGAGGACGGTGTCGAGCAGGTACGTCGCCAGCGTCGTCGTGGTGCTGTTGCCGAGCGCGTCCTCGACGGTGATGGTCAGCGTGTACGTCGTTCCCGTCGTGCCCGGCAGGACGTCCGCGGTGAAGCTCGTCGCGGAGGTGCACGCGTCGTCGTAGACGACGTCACCGGTGTCGTCGCGCAGCACGCAGGTCGCGCTCGATCCGGGCTCCGCGGTCCAGGTCCACGTCGGCGTGGCGTCGCGGTTCGGCGACGCCGGGGCGGTGCCGGCGGTGACGTCGGAGAGGGTGTCGAGCAGGTAGCTCGGCAGCGCCGTGGTCGTGCTGTTGCCGAGGGCGTCGACGACGGTGACGGTCAGCGTGTACGTCGTGCCGCTCGTGTCCGGGAGCGTCGCCGCGGTGAAGCTGCTCGCGGTCGAGCACGCGCCGCTGAACACCACCGCGTTCGCGTCGTCGCGCAGCACGCAGGTCACCGTCGAGCTGCCCTCAGCGGTCCACGTCCAGGTCGGCGACGTGTCGCTGCCGGGCGACTCGGGCGCGGTGCCGGGCGCGAAGTCCGCGACCGTGTCGAGGCGATAGATCGGGAGCGTCGTCGTCGTGCTGTTCCCCAGCGCGTCGACCACCGTGATGGTGAGGGTGTAGGTCCTACCGCTCGTGTCCGGCAGAGCGGCGGACTCGAAGCTGGTCGGCGTCGTGCAGGCGTCGTCGACGACGACCGTCCCCTGGTCGTCGACGAGGACGCAGCTGGACGACGAGCCGCTCTCGACGGTCCACGTCCACGTCGGTGTCGGATCGTTGCCCGGCGACAACGGTGACGAGACCACCGTGACGTCGGACGTCGTGTCGAGCAGGTAGGTCGGCAGCGCGGTGGTGCTGGTGTTGCCGACGCCGTCGACGACGGTGACGCGCAGCGTGTACGTCGTGCCGCTGGTGTCCGGCAGGTCGGTCGGCGGGGTGAAGCTGCCCGCGGTGGTGCACGCGCCCGAGTAGACCGGCGGGCCGGTCTGCGCACTGCGCAGCTCGCACGTCACCGTCGATCCCGTCTCGGCCGTCCACGTCCACGTCGGCGAGGTGTCGTTGCCCGGTGACGGCGGCGCGCCACCGGCGGTGAGCTCCGCGACCGTGTCCAGCCGGTAGCTGGGCGCGGTGAACGTCGTGCTGTTGCCCAGCGCGTCCGTGACCGTCACGGTGAGCGTGTACGTCGTGCCCGAGGTCGGCTGCAGGTCGGCTGACGTGAAGCTGGTCGGGCTCGAGCAGGCGCCGCTGAAGACGACGGCGCCGGCGCCGTTGCGCAGCACGCAGGTCGCGGACGCCCCGGTCTCGGCGGTCCACGTCCAGGTCGGTGACGGGTCCCGACCGGGGGTGGTCGGAGCAGACACCAGGGACGTGTCCGAGACGGTGTCGAGCCGGTAGGTCGGAAGCGTCGTCGTGGTGCTGTTGCTGAGCGCGTCGACCACGGTGACGGTCAGCGTGTAGGTGGTGCCGCTCGTCCCGGGCAGGTCGCTCGTCGGGGTGAAGCTGGTCGCGGTGGTGCACGGCGCGTCGGAGATGACGGTGCCGTCCTGGCGGACCAGGCGGCACGTCGCCGTCACGTCCGGCTCGGTGGTCCACGTCCACGTCGGCGAGGGGTCCGCGCCGGGCGACGACGGGGAGCTGGCGGGGATGAGCACGGCCACGGAGTCGAGCCGGTAGGTCCCGCTCAGCGTCGCCGTGTTGCCGCGCGGGTCGACGACGGTGACCGTCAGGGCGTAGTCCGCTCCCGGGTGCGCCGGCAGCGGGTTCGCGGTGAAGCCCGCTGCGGTGCAGCTCCCGCCCGCGGCGTTCGGACCGGTGAAGGAGCAGGTGACGGTGGAGCCGTCCTCGACGGTGTAGCTCCAGGACGGCGTCGGGCTGCTGCCGGTCGCCGGGGGCTGCGCGGTGAAGCCCGCCACCGCGTCGGTGTCCAGCACGTACGCCGACGTGGGGTACGTCGTGACGTTGCCGAGCTCGTCGGTCACCGTGACGGTCAGCACGTAGGAGGCGCCGTCGGTCGTCGGGAGCGGTGCGGCCTCGAAGCCGCTCGTCGAGCAGCTCCCGCCGGACGCCCCCGGCCCGGTCAGGCTGCAGGTGACGGTCGCCCCCGTCTCCGTCGAGAAGGTCCATGCCGGAGTCGTGTCGTTGTCCGGCGACGACGGCTCGGTGATGACGAGACCGGCGATGGTGTCGAGCGTGTACGTCGCCGTCGCGGAGACGGGGTTGCCGACCGAGTCCGTCGCCGTGACCGTCAGGACGTACGACGTGCCGGCCGTCGGCAGCAGCGTCGGCGCGGTGTAGCCGGTGGGGCCGCAGCTGCCGCCCGGCACCTGGCTCCCGCCGGAGGTGAGGGTGCAGACGACGCCGGACCAGGTGTCGCCGGTGAAGGACCACGACGGGGACGTGTCGTTGTCGACCGCGTCCTGGCCCGCAACGAGGGTCATGGTCGCCGGCGTGTTGTCCAGGACGTACGGCGAGGAGAGGAGATCCTGGACGTTTGCCTGGTCGTCCCGGACCGTCAGGATCACGACGTACGACGTGCCGTCCGCATCGGGGAGCGGAGCGGCCGCGAAGCCGCCGTTGGTGCAGCTGCCCGCGTTGGTCACCTCGACGCCGTCGGCCTTCAGGACGCAGCCGAGGACGGTGACCGATTCCCCGGCGGTCAGGGTCCAGCTCGGGGTGGTGTCCCGACCCGGGCTGGGTGGTCCGACGATCACCGCGTCGACCAGCGTGTCGAGGACGTAGGTCGCGGTCACGGTCTGCGGGGCGTTGACGCTGTCGGCTGCGGTGACGCTCAGCGTGTAGGGGGTCCCGGTCGTGGCGGTGGAGGGCAGCGCGAGCGTGATGCCAGCAGGGTCACACACCGTGACGGTGGGGTCACCGACACCGACGATGTTGCACGTGAAACTGGTGAACGGGCCGCCGCTCGCGGTCCAGGACGGCGTGAGGCTGCGGCCCGCGGTGGGTCCGCTCAGCGCGACCGAGAACGCGTCCAGGACGTACGCCGCTGTCGCGGTCGTGGTGCGCCCCCCGTCGTCGGTGGCACGCACGGTCACGGTGTAGGTGCCGTCCGGCCGGCCGCTCAGGTCGAGGACCACGCCGCCGGTGCCCACCGTGCAGGCGGAGACGGCGGCGCCCCCGTCGACCGTGCAGGTCGGGCTGGTGCCCGTCGCGTCCTGGATGCCCAGGGAGAACGCCGGGCTCCGGCCGGAACCGCTCCCCGGCCCGACGAGGGTCACGACGGGCGCGTTGCCGTCGTACACGAAGGTGCTCGTGCTCGGTGCGCTGCGGTAGGTCGCGGCCGTCGTGATCGCCCCGCCGCCACCGTCAGGGGTGAACGTGGTCTCCTCGAGCTCGACCGACCGGACCGAGAAGACGTAGGTGCCGTCGGTGTCGACGGTCCCCGTGTAGGAGCTCGCGCCGCCGAAGACGACGTTGCACGGAGCGCCGGAGGTGTAGGCGGTGTTCGGGGCCGGGGCGACCCGGGTGAAGGCGCACTCCCCGGTGTACGTGCGGTTGATCGTCACCGTGCCGGTGGCCGGCTCGGTGGTGGGCGTGGGTCCGACCGTGCCCGCAGGGGGCAGCGTGTAGGTCCACGTCGGGGCGGCGTCGTCGCCGTCGGTCGGCCAGCCGGTGATGCTCGGCGGGGGAACCGGATCGCCCGCTGTCGCGGACTGCGCCAGCAGCCCCAGCAGGACGGTGCCCAGCAGGGCGAGGGGAACCAGCAGCAGGAGGGCAGCCCGCAGCGACAACGGCGCCAGCCGTACGTCGCGGGGGACCATGCAGGGCTCCTGTGCCCGGAGGAGTGCCGGGCTCTGCGGGGAAGCGGCACAGGGCGTCCCCTGGCCGGACGGACGTCTCCGTCATGACATGCCTCGGCATGCCGACGGGGGGACGTTAGCCCTGCGGGCGCCGCAACCGGCGGGAATCGCAGAAGTCGTGCGTGCGGTGTGGAGCCACGGGGACTCGAACCCCGAACCCCCGCCTTGCAAAGGCGGTGCTCTGCCAGTTGAGCTATGGCCCCGGAGGGGAAGCGGTCAGCGCAGGTCCGGCGCGGCCGTGGCCTCGGTCCAGAGGTCCTTCTCGGCCTGACCGGCGCGGCTCCGTCGTCGCAGGACGACGGCCAGGGCACCGAGCAGAGCGGCCAGCAGAGCGGGACGGCGCATGGTGCTCTCCTCGAGGAGAAGGGGGGTCCGGGGTGGGCCTGGGAGGACTTGAACCTCCGGCCTCATCCTTATCAGGGATGCGCTCTAACCGCCTGAGCTACAGGCCCGGACGTGCCTGCGGCACGGTCGGCGAGACTACACCAACCCTCAGTCGCGCTCCCCGAACGTGAGCTCCAGCCCACCGGTGAAGGACGCGCACAGGTTGAACAGCAGCGCGCCCAGCGTGGCCAGCAGGGTCAGGAACACGACGTTCACCGCGGCGAGCACGGCCGCTCCCCCGACGATACGGCCGGTCGTCAGCAGCGCGTCGGTCTCCAGCGAGCCGCCGGTGACCTCGGCGTAGAGCTGGTTGAGCGACTCGGTGACGCCGAGCGAGCCCAGCACGGCGTAGAGCACCGCCACCGCCACCACCAGCGCGATGCCCACGAAGACGCTCGCGACCAGGGAGAACACGAAGACCGACCACGGGTCGATCCGGCGCAACGACATGCGTGCCCGGCGGGGCCTGCCGACGACCGGCCGCGTGGTGCCGGAACGCGCCCCCGTGCGGGGGGCGGCTGCGCTTGCCGGGTCCGGCTTCGGGCGCGGTGACGACGGGCCGGCAGGCGTACGCCCGCCGCCCGGCAGCACTGTCGTGGCCTCGTCACGGGCCGCCCAGCCGGGACCGGGCGACGCGGCCGGCCGCGGGAGGTGCGGCGCAGGGGCCGGTGTCGGGGGCGCGGGCGCGGGCGCGGGAGGAGGGGAGGCAGCGGGTGCCGCCGGCGGCTGGGGGCTCGGTGCCTGCCCCTCCGGGTCACGGGGGGTGGTCACGGGGTGCTCCCCTCGTCGCCGGGCTCGGCTCCGGGCTCGGTGGCGGCCTCGACGACCTCGTCGGCGTTCCCGACCTCGCTGCCGTCGACGTCCTCGCCGGCGTCCGTGAGCTCGCCGTCGTCCGTGGCCTCGTCGGCAGCGGCCTCGCCGTTGTGGGCGACCGCCACGACGGTCGCGCCGGCGTCCAGGGCCACCAGCTTGACGCCGCCGGTGGCGCGCGACAGGTAGCGCAGCGGCTCGACGGACATCCGGATGACCACGCCGGCGCTGGTGATGCAGAAGATCTCGTCGGCGTCCTGCACGATCAGCGCGCCGACCAGCTGGCCGCGCTTCTCCTCGATACGGGCCGTGAGCACGCCCTGACCGCCGCGGCCCTGCCGCTTGTACTCCGACAGCTTCGTGCGCTTGCCGAAGCCTCCGTCGGTGACGACCAGCAGCGCGTCGTCGGTCTCGTCGCTGCCCGGTCGCACGGCGCCCATGGCCAGCAGCTCGTCGCCCTGGCGCAGCCGGATGCCCATGACACCGCTGGTGGCGCGGCCCATCGGCCGCAGCGCCTCGTCGTCGGCCTGGAAGCGGATCGACTGGGCGCCCTTGGAGACCAGCAGCAGGTCGTCCTCGGCGCTGATGAGCGCCGCGGCGATGAGCTCGTCGTCCTCGCGCAGGTTGATGGCGATGAGCCCGCTGGAGCGGCCGTTGTCGTACTCCGCCAGCCGCGTCTTCTTCACCAGGCCCTTGCGGGTGGCCAGCACGAGGTACGGCGCGGCCTCGTAGTCCTTGAGCGCGATGACCTGCGCGATCCGCTCGTCCGGCTGGAACGCCAGGATGTTCGCGACGTGCTGCCCGCGGGCGTTGCGGTTGGCCTCCGGCAGCTCGTGCGCCTTGCAGCGGTAGACGCGGCCCTGGTCGGTGAAGAAGAGCAGCCAGTGGTGCGTCGTCGTCACGAAGAAGCGCTCGACGATGTCGTCCTGCTTGAGCGCGGCGCCCTGGACCCCACGACCGCCGCGGCGCTGCGACCGGTAGAGGTCGGTCTTGGTGCGCTTGGCGTAGCCGCCACGCGTCACCGTGACGACGACGTCCTCCTGCGCGATGAGGTCCTCGGCGCTCATGTCGCCCTCGAAGGCCACGATGCGCGTACGACGCTCGTCGCCGTAGCGCTCGACGATCTCGCCGAGCTCCTCCCCGATGATCCGCCGCTGGCGGGCCGGGTCGGCCAGGATCGCCTGCAGGTCGGCGATCTCGCGCTCCTTCTCGGCCAGCTCGTCGAGGATCCGCTGCCGCTCGAGGGCGGCGAGCCGGCGCAGCTGCATGTCGAGGATGGCCGTGGCCTGCAGCTCGTCGATGTCGAGCAGGGCCATCAGGTCGCTGCGGGCCGCCTCGGCGCTCGCGCTGTTGCGGATGAGCGTGATGACGTCGTCGAGGCGGTCCAGCGCCTTGCCGAGCGCGCGCAGGATGTGCGCCCGCTCCTCGGCCCGGCGCAGCTGGAAGCGGGTGCGCCGGACGATCACGTCGACCTGGTGGGCGACGTAGTACTCGACGAACTGGTCCAGGCGCAGCGTGCGCGGGACGCCGTCGACGATGGCGAGCATGTTGCAGCCGAAGGTGTACTGCAGCTGGGTGTGCTTGTAGAGGTTGTTCAGCACCACCTTGGCGACGGCGTCGCGCTTGATGACGATGACCAGCCGCTGGCCGAGGCGCTGCGAGCCCTCGTCGCGGACGTCGGCGATGCCGGCGATCTTGCCGTCACGGACCAGGTCGGCGATGCCCTCGGCCAGGTTGTCCGGGTTCACCTGGTACGGCAGCTCGCTGACCACCAGGATCGTGCGGCCCTTGGCGTCCTCGTCCACCTCGACGACGGCGCGCATCCGCACCGACCCGCGGCCGGTCCGGTAGGCCTCCTCGATCCCGCTGCGGCCGACGATGAGCCCGCCGGTCGGGAAGTCCGGGCCCTGGATCCGGGCCAGCAGCGCGTCGAGCAGCTCCTCCGACGTGGCGTCGGGGTTCTCGAGGTACCACTGCACGCCGGCCGCGACCTCGCGCAGGTTGTGCGGCGGGATGTTGGTGGCCATGCCGACCGCGATGCCGGAGCTGCCGTTGACCAGCAGGTTCGGGATCCGGCTGGGCAGGATGGTCGGCTCCTGCGAGCGCCCGTCGTAGTTGGGCGTGAAGTCGACCGTCTCCTGGTCGATCTCGCGGAGCATCTCCATCGCGAGCGGCGCGAGGCGACATTCTGTGTAGCGCATAGCTGCTGCCGGGTCGTTGCCCGGCGAGCCGAAGTTGCCGTTGCCGTCGACGAGCGGGTAGCGCAGCGACCAGGGCTGCGCGAGGCGCACCAGGGTGTCGTAGATCGCCGAGTCGCCGTGCGGGTGGTAGTTGCCCATCACGTCGCCGACGACGCGCGCGCACTTGAAGTAGCCGCGGTCCGGGCGGTAGCCGCCGTCGTACATCGCGTAGAGGACCCGGCGGTGGACCGGCTTGAGCCCGTCCCGCACCTCGGGCAGCGCCCGACCGACGATGACCGACATCGCGTAGTCAAGGTACGAGCGCTGCATCTCGACCTCGATGCCGACCATCTCGACGCGGTCGCCAGGAGGCGGGGGAGGCAGGACGTCGACCACGGTGGGTCCCCTTCGTCAGCGGGCTGTTCCACGTGGAACCAGCCGGTCAGGCAGTGGCGCGCTGTTCCACGTGGAACAGCGGAACCAGGTCAGATGTCGAGGAACCGCACGTCTCGGGCGTTGCGCTGGATGAAGGAGCGCCGAGCCTCGACGTCCTCCCCCATCAAGGTGGAGAAGAGCTCGTCCGCGGTGGCGGCGTCGTCCAGGGTGACCTGCAGCAGCACGCGCTCGGCCGGGTCCATCGTGGTGCTCCACAGCTCGCCGGCGTTCATCTCGCCGAGGCCCTTGAAGCGCTGGACCGCGTCCTTGGGGAGCTTCTTGCCGGCCTCCTGGCCCGCGGTGATCAGGCCGTCCCGCTCGCGGTCGGAGTAGGCGTACTGGAACTCGTCCCGGCCCCACTTGATCTTGTAGAGCGGCGGCTGGGCGAGGTAGACGTAGCCCCCCTCGACCAGCGGGCGCATGAAGCGGAAGAGCAGCGTGAGCAGCAGCGTGCGGATGTGCTGGCCGTCGACGTCGGCGTCGGCCATCAGCACCACCTTGTGGTAGCGCAGCTTGCTGATGTCGAACTCCTCGTGGATCCCCGTGCCGAGGGCCGTGATCATCGCCTGGACCTCGTTGTTGTTGAGGACCCGGTCGATGCGCGCCTTCTCGACGTTCAGGATCTTGCCGCGGATGGGCAGGATCGCCTGGAACTTGGAGTCCCGGCCGCCCTTGGCGCTGCCGCCGGCGCTGTCGCCCTCCACCACGTAGAGCTCGGACTCGCGCGGGTCGGTCGACTGGCAGTCGGCCAGCTTGCCGGGGAGCGAGGACGACTCCAGCAGGCCCTTGCGACGGGTCAGCTCACGGGCCTGACGGGCCGCCAGCCGGGCTCGCGCCGCCTGCGAGGCCTTGGTGACGATCATCTTGCCGTCGGTGGGGTTGCGGTCGAACCAGTCCTTGAGCCACTCCCGCGTCGCCTTCTGCACGAAGGTCTTCGCCTCGGAGTTGCCCAGCTTGGTCTTGGTCTGCCCCTCGAACTGCGGGTCGGCGATCTTCAGGCTGATGATCGCGGTCAGCCCCTCGCGGATGTCGGAGCCCTCGAGGTTGCTGTCCTTCTCCTTCAGGTGCCCCTTGGAGCGCGCCCAGTCGTTGAAGGTCGTGGTCAGCGCGGTGCGGAAGCCCTCCTCGTGGGTGCCGCCCTCGGCCGTGTTGATCGTGTTGGCGAAGGTGTAGACCGACTCGGAGTAGGAGTCGTTCCACTGCATCGCGACCTCGACGGTCATCCGCATGCCGGTGGTGGTCTCGTCGGTGAAGCCGATGACGGTCGGGTGCACCGGGGACTTCGCGTGGTTGAGGTGGACGACGTAGTCCTCGAGCCCGCCCGGGTAGTGGAACTCCTGCTCCACCACCTCGCCGCCGTTGAGGTCGGTCCGCTCGTCGCGCAGCACGATCCGCAGGCCCTTGTTGAGGAAGGCCATCTCCTGCAGCCGCCGGTGCAGCGTCTCCCGGGAGTACGTCGTCGTCTCGGTGAAGATCTCGCCGTCGGCCCAGAAGGCCACGGTGCTGCCGGTCTCCTCGGTCGCCGCGCCCTTGAGCAGCGGCTCCGGGACCGAGCGGACGTAGCTCTGCGTCCAGACCCAGCCGTCGCGGCGGATCTCGACCTCCATGCGGGTCGACAGCGCGTTCACGACGGCCGCGCCGACGCCGTGCAGACCGCCCGAGACCGCGTAGCTCTCGCCGTCGAACTTGCCGCCGGCGTGCAGCGTGGTCAGCACGACCTCCACGGCGGGTCGCTTCTCGACCGGGTGCAGGTCGACCGGGATGCCGCGGCCGTTGTCCTGGACGCGGACGCCGCCGTCGGCCAGCAGCGTCACCGAGATGGTGTCGCAGTGGCCGGCGAGGGCCTCGTCGACCGCGTTGTCGACGACCTCGTAGACCAGGTGGTGAAGGCCGCGCTCACCGGTCGAGCCGATGTACATGCCCGGGCGCTTGCGCACCGCCTCGAGGCCCTCGAGCACGGTGATCGAGGAGGCGCTGTAGCCGGGCGTGCTCGTCTCGGCGCTGGGCTGGTCGCTCATCTGCGGCTCTCCGCTTCCTGGTCGACAGGTCCCGCGTCGGGCCGGGCGCCCCGGGCGGGGTGCCGAAGGACCCTGTGCGGCGGGACGACGGGCCAGCATAGCCTGAGATCAGGGCGCTTCCGTGCAAGAGGCGGCCTCAGATGGCCGCTGGCGCGTCGCAGGCCGTTTCGCGTGGGGGACCACGGACACCGCTCCACACTGGGCGGAGCGCCCGTCAGCCGGTTCATCCACAGGCTGCGTCCACGATCCACAGATCAGCCGTAGGTGTCTCGCGGACCCCTGCCGCGCACCCGCCGCGGCCCCTTGCGCCAGTCGGCCTGGGCCGGTCCGCGGACGACGATCGACGTCACCACGCCCTCCCCGACCTGCTCGGTCAGCCGCTTGACCAGCGTGCGGGTGAGCAGCCGCAGCTGGGTAGCCCAGGCCGAGGACTCCGCCACGACGGTCAGCTCGCCGTCGACCAGCGCGCTGGGCCGGCAGTGGTCGGCGATCTCGGGGCCGACCAGCCGGTCCCAGTTCGCGAGCACCCCCGCCGCGGTGGTGGTCTCCTCCCACCCCCGCTCGGCGACCAGCCGCCGGACGGTGTCACGGAGCAGCGCGGGGTCCCGGCCGTCCGGACCGGAGCCGGACCGCGCCGGATCGGGCTTGCGCGGCCGCGATCGGGGCGTCCCCGGCTGCAGGCCCTTGGCCCGGGCGGCGGCCTTCGCCCGCGACAGCGCGGCCCGCGCCAGGTCCGGCCCCTTGAGCTCCGGCGAGGGCGGCGGCTCCGCCTCATCGGACACGGGTCACCACCCCCTCGTGCACGTCGTACCGCGATCCGGCGAGCGCCTCGGGGACGTCGGCCGGCACCGCCGCCGTCACGAGCACCTGCTCAGCGCCGGCGACCAGCTCGGCCAGTCGGTCCCGCCGCCCCTCGTCCAGCTCGGCGAAGACGTCGTCCAGCACCAGGACCGGCTCGCCGCCGTCGGCGCGCAGCAGCTCGTACGACGCCAGGCGCAGCGCCAGGGCGTACGACCAGCTCTCCCCGTGCGAGGCGTAGCCCTTCACCGGCAGTCCGGACAGCCCGAGCACGAGCTCGTCACGGTGCGGCCCGACCAGCGACACCCCCCGGTCGATCTCCTGCGGCCGCACCCGCGCCAGCTCCGACAGCATGGCGGCGGCGAGCAGCTCCCGGTCCCGCGATCCCTCCGGCAGCGCCTCCCCGAGCGACGACCGGTAGTCCAGCGTCGTCTCGCCCCGCGCGCCGGCCCCGCCGACCGCCACCGCGCGGTACGCGGTCTGCACCCGCGGACGCAGCGCCTCGGTCAGCCCGAGCCGGGCCGAGAGCAGGTCCGCACCGGTGCGGGCCAGGTGGGAGTCCCAGACGTCGAGGGTGCGCATGTCCCCTCCCCCCGACCGCTTGGCGAGGAAGGCCGACTTGAGCAGCGCGTTCCGCTGCTTGAGCACCCGCTCGTAGTCGGCGCGCACGCCGGCGTAGCGGGGCGCCGACGCGACGAGCAGGTCGTCGAGGAAGCGCCTGCGCTCGGACGGGTCCCCGCGCACGAGCGACAGGTCCTCCGGCGCGAACAGCACCGTCCGCAGGATCCCCAGCACCTCGCGGGCCTTCGGCGCGGGCGCCCGGTTGATCCGCGCCCGGTTCGCCTTGCCGGGGTTGATCTCGAGCTCGACCAGCGTGCTGCGACCGTCCCTCTCGACCCGTGCCCGCACGACCGCGCGCTCCGCCCCGGCCCGGACCAGCGGGGCGTCGTTGGCCACCCGGTGCGAGCCCAGCGTGGCCACGAAGCCCAGCGCCTCGACCAGGTTGGTCTTGCCCTGCCCGTTGGCGCCGATCAGCGCCGTCGAGCCGGCGCCGAGCTCGAGCTCCAGCTCCGGCCAGGAGCGGAAGTCGGCGAGCGAGAGGTGGCTGACGTGCAAGCGGTCAGCTCGGGGGCGTGTCGTCGTCCGGCGGCGTGCCGGCCTCACCGCGGACGTTGCCCTCACCGGCGTCGCCGGGCTCGCCGCTGGGCGCACCCGCGTCGGCACCCGGGGCATCGGCACCCTTCTCCGTCGACCCGGCCGCGGCGGTCACCGCGTGCCCGCCGAACTGGTTGCGGAGCGCCGCGATCATCTTCATCGCGGGTGAGTCCTCCTGGCGCGAGGCGAACCTCGCGTAGAGCGCCGCCGTGATGACCGGCAGCGGGACGGCGTGGTCGACGGCCGCCTCGACGGTCCACCGTCCCTCGCCGGAGTCCTGGGCGTAGCCGCGCAGCCCGGACAGGTCGTCGTCCTCGGCCACCGCGTTGACCATCAGGTCGAGCAGCCAGGAGCGGATGACCGTCCCCTTCTGCCAGCTCGCGAGCACGGCCGGCACGTCGTGCACGACGTCGGCCGTCATCATCAGCTCCCAGCCCTCGGCGTAGGCCTGCATCAGGCCGTACTCGATGCCGTTGTGCACCATCTTCGCGAAGTGGCCGGCGCCGACCTCGCCGGCGTGCACGAAGCCGGAGTCGCCCTCGGGCTTGAGCGTGTCGAAGAACGGCTGGGCCTTCGCGACGTCCCCAGGCTTCCCGCCGCACATCAGCGCGTAGCCCTCGGTCAGCCCCCACACCCCGCCCGAGACGCCGCAGTCGACGAAGCCGATCCCCTTCGGCTCCAGGTCGGCAGCGTGCCGCTGGTCGTCGGTGTAGCGCGAGTTGCCGCCGTCGACGACGACGTCGCCGGGCTCCAGCAGCTCGCCGAGCGCGTCGATCGTGTCGTACGTCGGCTCTCCCGCCGGCACCATCACCCACACGACGCGGGGCGTCGGCAGCGCCTTCACCAGCGCCTCGAGGCTGTCCACGGTGCGGCCGCTCTCGGGCGAGCGGTCGTACCCGACGACCTCGTGCCCGCCGCGCCGCAGCCGCTCGGCCATGTTGCCGCCCATGCGGCCCAGCCCGATCATGCCCAGCGTCGCCATGCGTGCCTCCGAGTCTCGACTGCTCCCGCCCCTACCCCGGGATCAGCCCGACAGGCGCACCGGCATCAGCAGGTAGCGGTACTCCGCCGGCACGCCCGGGGTGCTGTCGGCGTCGCGCTTGCCGGTGAGCACCGCCGGCCGGGTCGGGCCGGTGAACGACAGCGTCGTGGTGTCGCTGTCGACCGCGCCGAGGCCGTCGAGGAGGTACTGCGGGTTGAACGCGATCGAGAACGGCTCCGCGCTCGCGCTGCCCTCCCACGAGCACTCGAGCTGCTCGGACGCCTGCGCGTCGTCGGCGCCGCCCGCCTCGAGCACCACGCCGTCGGCGGAGAAGCCGAGGCGTACGGGGGCGTTGCGCGCGGCGACCAGCGCGACCCGCTTGACGGCCTCGGCGAACGGCGCGGTGGCGACCTCGGCCACCGCGGTGCTCTCGCTGGGCAGCAGCGAGCGGTACTTCGGGAACTCGCCCTCGAGCAGCCGCGACGTCGTACGCCGCCCCGCTCCCTCGAACCCGATCATCCCCTCGGCGCCGGACCCGCCCGGGGTGAGCGCGAGGGTCACCTCGGGACCGGCCGTGAGCGCACGCGCCGTCTCCGACAGCGTCCGCGCCGGCACCAGCGCCGTGGTCGACAGCGACGGGTCGGTCGGTCGCCAGGGCAGGGTGCGCACCGCGAGGCGGTAGCGGTCGGTCGCCGCGAGGGTGAGCGTGTCGCCCTCGATCTCGAACCGCACGCCCGTGAGCACGGGCAGCGTGTCGTCGCGCCCGGCGGCCAGCGCCACCTGCGCGACGGCGGAGGCGAAGACGTCGGAGCCGAGCGTGCCCGCGGTGTCGGGCATAGCCGGCAGCGCGGGGTAGTCCTCCACCGGCAGCGTCGGCAGGGTGAACCGCGCGGGTCCGCAGGTGAGCACCACGCGGGTGCCCTCGACCTTGAGGTCCACCGGCTGCGCCGGCAGCGAGCGGACGATGTCGGCCAGCAGGCGTCCGGGGACCAGGACCTTGCCGGCCTCGTCCGCTGTGACGTCCAGCCGGACCCGCGAGCTGACCTCGTAGTCGAACCCGGAGATCTCGAGACCGTCGTCACCGACCTCGAGCAGCAGGCCGAGCAGGACCTGCATCGGAGGGCGCGCCGGCAGTGAGCGGGCGGTCCAGACGACGGCGTCGGCGAGAGCGTCGCGCTCGACCCTCAGCTCCATGGAGTACGGCCTTCCTGTGCATCACGTGCGTGGTCGTTGCTGCTGTTGGTCCGAGACCCTGCCAGATGCCGGTCGTCCACATCGGAGCGCTTCCCGAGAACCAGGGGGTTGATCGAGGAGAGGGATATCGGAGTAGTGGTGGCAGGGGCCTGCATCCCTGTGGATCGAGGCCGTCGTCGCAGGTCGCGCGGCGTGGCGGCGTGTGCGGTGACTGTGGACGCGCACCCCGTGCGGCGGTGGACGGCTGGGGACGAGCCGGCGAACGTGCGCCGACGTCCACCGGTCGAGCGGAGGTCGTCCACAGTTGTCCACAGGGTTGTCCCCACACTGTGTGTGGAGAGCGTGACCCAGGTCACGGCTGCCGGGAGCGTGTCTTGATGCGGTTGGTGAGCTCGGCGACCTGGTTGTAGGTCGCGCGGCGCTCCGGCATCTGAGCCCGGATCTTGCGGTCCGCGTGGATGACCGTGGTGTGGTCGCGGCCGCCGAACATCTGGCCGATCTTGGGCAGCGACATGTCCGTGAGCTCGCGGCAGAGGTACATCGCGATCTGGCGGGCGGTCACGAGCACGCGGGAGCGCGAGGAGCCGCAGAGGTCCTCCATGGTCAGCCCGAAGTACTCCGCCGTGGCCGCCATGATCGTCGCGCCGGTGATCTCCGGGCCGCCGTCGGCCGGGATGAGGTCCTTGAGCACGACCTCGGCCAGGGACAGGTCGACCAGCTGCCGGTTGAGCGAGGCGAAGGCGGTCACCCGGATCAGCGCGCCCTCGAGCTCGCGGATGTTGCGGGTGATCTTGGAGGCGATGAACTCCAGCACGTCCGGCGGGGCCGCCAGCCGGTCCTGCGCCGCCTTCTTGCGCAGGATGGCGATGCGGGTCTCGAGGTCGGGCGGCTGGACGTCGGTGATCAGGCCCCACTCGAACCGCGTGCGCAGCCGGTCCTCGAGGGTCGACAGCTGCTTGGGGGGCCGGTCGGAGCTGATGACGATCTGCTTGTTGGCGTTGTGGAGGGTGTTGAAGGTGTGGAAGAACTCCTCCTGCGTCCCCTCCTTGTGCTCCAGGAACTGGATGTCGTCGACGAGCAGGATGTCGACGTCGCGGTAGCGCCGGCGGAACGTCTCCGCCTTGCCGTCGCGGATCGAGTTGATGAAGTCGTTGGTGAACTCCTCCGAGCTCACGTAGCGCACCCGCGCGCCCTCGAACAGGTGCTGCGCGTAGTGGCCGATCGCGTGCAGCAGGTGGGTCTTGCCCAGCCCGCTCTCGCCGTAGATGAACAGCGGGTTGTACGCCTTGGCCGGCGCCTCCGCGACCGCGACCGCCGCAGCGTGGGCGAAGCGGTTCGACGCGCCGATGACGAAGGTCTCGAAGGCGTACTTCGGGTTGAGCCGCGCCGGCTCCGCCGGGGGCCGGTTGTCCGACCCGGGCGGCCGGCCCGGGAAGGGCCGGACGTTGTCGAGCTCGCCGGCGTCGGAGCGACCGAGGCCGAAGCCGCTGTCGTACGGCAGGCCGTCGTCGTCGAGGGGCGCCCCGAAGGCGCCGGTGTAGCTGCGCTGCTCCTCGCGGGGCGCCGGCTCGGGGTCCGGCACCGGCGCGGGGGCCGCCGGCGCGGCGGACGGTCCCGTCGGACCGGGCATCGGCTGGACCGTGACGGCGACCGCGATCTCCCGGCCGTACGCCGCCGACAGCGCCTCGGCGAGCACCGGGCGCAGCCGCGTCTCCAGCACGTCCTTGGCGAACTCGTTGGGCGCGGCCAGCAGCGCGGTGTCCTCGACGAGGCCGAGCGGCCGGGTCAGTCCGACCCAGGCGCGGTGCTGCGGCGAGAGCGCCCCGTCGGCCAGCCCGGCGACGGCCCGGGTCCACACCTCGTCGAGCGACAGCGGCGTCGCGGGAGCCGCGTCGTCGGACGGAGCAGGGTCGCGGTCGGACGGCTCGGGCTCGGGGCCGGAGTGGAGGTCGGTCACGCAGGTCCCTCGGCTCGGAGCGGTTGTCACTGACCCGGTCGGGTCGGCGGGCGGTTCCTGCCGGATCCCGCTCAGGCGACCCTGCCGCCCGGGGACGACGATGTCCACACCACTGTCCACAACCTGTGGAGGCAAGTCGGGGTCGGCCGACTCCGACGTCCCGAGGGGATCGTCGCACGGACCTCCCGACCGCCCGCGCCAGGTGCTCAGAGCCGGGTGCTCAGGGCCGGGAGCACCTGCCGATGACGTGCGCCGGGGCGCTCCGCTCGGCCGGTGCGGGGAGGCCGGCGCGGGGACGCTAACAGCCTGCGATCGTCGCTGCAAGGAGGTCGGCGCAACTCGTCCGGTCGGATCGGCGTGTCGCAGCGGGGACGTGTTTGACCCCCTCTCCTGCGGTCCGTATCTTTGAGGCCGTCTGTGCCCGCACCGGGCCGTCGCCACGAGAGCCTCTCGCGGCCGCGCAGACCCCCGAATCCCCCGAGAGCGAGTCCCTCCCGTGAGCAAGCGCACCTTCCAGCCGAACAACCGCCGTCGCGCGAAGACCCACGGCTTCCGGCTGCGCATGCGGACCCGGGCCGGCCGCGCGATCCTCGCCGGCCGTCGCCGCAAGGGCCGCAACGAGCTGTCTGCCTGAGCCGGACCCGACCGGTCCGGGCGGGAGCTGCGCCGTGCTGCCACCCGCGAACCGGATGCGCTCCTCACGCGACTTCTCCGAGGTCGTCCGCAGCGGACGTCGTGCCGGTCGACCGCTGCTGGTGGTCTCCGTGCTGATCCCGGTCGAGCCGTCCGCGGCGCCGACCCGGGCCGGGCTCGTGGTGGGCAAGGCCGTCGGCGGCTCGGTCGTCCGCTCGCGCACCTCCCGCCGGCTGCGCCACCTGCTGCGCGCCCGGCTGGACCGGCTGCCGGCCGGCAGCCGGGTCGTCGTCCGCGCGCTCCCCGGCGCGGGCACGGCTCCGAGCTCCGCGCTCGGCGACGACCTGGACCGCGCGCTCGACCGGGTGCTGCCGCGAGAGGCAGCAGTCCGATGAGCCGCCTGCTGCTCGTGCTGATCGGCGCCTACCGGCGCTGGGTCAGCCCGCTGCTCGGCCAGCGGTGCCGGTTCGCCCCGAGCTGCAGCGCGTACGCCGCCGAGGCCGTCACCGTCCACGGCGCCGCGCGCGGCAGCTGGCTCGCCGTACGCCGGATCGCGCGCTGCCACCCCTTCCACCCCGGCGGCCACGACCCCGTCCCGCAGAAGTCCGGTCGCTCGGCGACGATGGACTCCCGCACCTCCTCTCCCGACGTCTCGGAGCAGACCCGTGTTTGACATCCTGGCCAGTCCCGTCGGCGCCCTCCTGGCGCTGATCCACACCGGGATCAGCAACCTGCCGGGCATCGACTCGGCCAGCGGCTGGGCGTGGGGCCTGTCGATCGTGCTGCTGACCGTGACGGTCCGGCTGCTGCTCTTCCCGCTGTTCGTCAAGCAGATCAAGAGCCAGCGCCGCATGCAGGAGCTCGCGCCCAAGATCAAGGAGCTGCAGAAGCTCCACAAGGGCGACCGCGAGACGTTGAACGTCGAGATGATGAAGCTCTACAAGGAGAACAACGCCAACCCGATCTCCGGGTGCCTGCCGCTGCTGCTGCAGCTGCCGGTCTTCTTCGCGCTGTTCACCGTCATCCGCAACTTCAAGACCACGGCCGAGGCGTCCTACGGCCTGACCCAGGACCAGCTGCGCGAGGGTGCGGTCGCGCAGATCCTCGGCGCCCCGATCAGCGCGGCCTTCAACAGCCCGCAGTCGCTCATCGACGAGCTCGGCGCCAACCACACGACGGTGCGCGTCGTCGCCTTCCTGATGGTCATCGGGATGGGCGCCTCGACGTTCTGGACCCAGCGCCAGCTGATGGCCCGCGCCGGCGCGACCGACCCGCAGCAGGTCATGGTCCAGAAGCTGCTGCTCTACGTGCTGCCGCTGTCCTTCGCCGTCTCCGGCGTCTTCTTCCCGATCGGCGTGCTCCTCTACTGGCTGACCACCAACATCTGGTCGATGGGCCAGCAGGCGTGGGTCATCAAGCGGATGCCGCCGGTCAACCTCAACCCGGGCAAGCCCGCGCCGGCCGAGAAGGCCACCAAGACCCCCAAGGCGCCCAAGCCCGAGCCGACTCGTGGCGCGCCGACGGCTGCGGCGGCCACCAGTCCAGCGACGGCGCCGAAGGCCCCGGTCACGGTCAGCCCCCGCAAGGCCGCGGGCTCCCGCAAGAACAAGAACCGACGCGGCGGCCGGCGCTAGCCTGCCCGCTGCTCCACGCTCCACCTGACGACCGAAGGATCCCTGTGAACGAGCCCGACACGACCGAGACCCTCTCCGGGCAGGACCTGCTCGTCCGCGAGGGCGACATCGCCGGCGACTACCTGGAGCGGCTGCTCGACATCGCCGACGTCGACGGCGACATCGACATGGACGTCGAGGGCGAGCGCGCCGTCGTCGCGATCGTCGGCGACGGGCTGGACGCGCTGGTCGGCCAGCACGGCCAGGTCCTCGAGGCCGTGCAGGAGCTCACCCGTCTCGCGGTCGTCCGCGAGACCGGCGTCCGCAGCCGGCTGATGCTCGACATCGGCGGCTGGCGCGCGGCGCGCAAGGACGAGCTCACGACCATCGGCACCCGGGCCGCGAAGCGCGCGCTCGAGTCCGGCGAGCCGGTGCGCCTGGCCCCCATGACGCCGTTCGAGCGCAAGGTCGTGCACGACGCCGTCGCCGCGGTGGCCGGCGTCGCGAGCGAGTCCGAGGGCGTGGAGCCCGAGCGCCGCGTGGTGGTCCTGCCCGACCCGTCCTGATGACCGTCCCCGCGCCCGCGCTCCCCTCGGCGCCGCCGTCCGCGGCGCGCGTCCTCGGTGACGCGCTGCCGGTGCTCGAGCGGTACTCCGCTCTGCTGGCGGGTGCGGGGGTCGAGCGCGGGCTGATCGGTCCGCGGGAGACGCCCCGGCTGTGGGAGCGGCACCTGCTCAACTGCGCCGGCCTCGCGGAGCTGCTCGAGCCCGGACAGGTCGTCGCGGACGTCGGCTCCGGCGCAGGCCTGCCCGGCGTCGTTCTCGCCGCGCTCCGACCCGACGTCACCGTGCTGCTGGTCGAGCCGCTGCTGCGCCGGGCCACCTTCCTCGAGGAGGTCGTCGCCGAGCTCGAGCTGCGCACGGCCGTCGTCCGCCGCGCGCGCGCCGAGGATCTGCACGGAAAGCTGCTCGTCGACGTCGTCACGGCCCGAGCCGTCGCGCCGCTCGACCGGCTCGCCGGCTGGTCCCTGCCGCTGCTCCACCCGGGTGGCCGGCTGCTCGCGCTCAAGGGCGAGCGGGCCGACGACGAGCTGGCCTCGTCCGGCGCCGCGCTGAAGACGGCCGGCGCGGCGAGCGCCGAGGTCGTCCCGGTCGGGAACGACGCCGACGGCACCGCCGGACGCGTGGTCGTCGTGACGCGGGGAAGCGCTCCTGCCGCGACAGGTCGCACGAAGAAGAAGGGGCGCCGATGAGCGGGCTGGGCTGGCCGGGTCGCGGCCGTCGGGGAGCCCACGGCTCAGCTGCCCCCGCGGGGCTCGGCTGGCCGGGGCGGCGCGGAGCGCTCGCCGCCGACGTGCTGCCCGGAGCCCCCGCCGATCCCGAGACCGACGACACGCACACCGAGGAGACCCCCCTGCCCGCCGTCCTGCCGCCCGAGCTCCGCACCGGTCCCGAGGCGCCCGTCGCGCCCGTGGTGGTGCCCGCTCCCGTGGAGTCGGTGCCGATCGCGGACCCCGTGCCGCTCGTCGCGCAGGAGGAGCCGGCGGACCGGCTCCGCGCCTCGCTGCGCGAGGACGTCGACCCGGCCGAGGAGATGCCGATCGGCGCGCAGGCCGCGGCAGCCGTACGCGCGCTCAACCCGACCGGGCGGCACGACTTCCCGAAGCCGGCGTCGCGGCGGGTCATCACGATCGCCAACCAGAAGGGCGGCGTCGGCAAGACCACGACGACGGTCAACCTCGCGGCCGCGCTCGCGCTGCACGGCGCGAAGGTGCTCGTCATCGACCTCGACCCGCAGGGGAACTGCTCGACCGGACTCGGCGTCGAGCACCGCTCCGGCACGCCGAACGTCTACGACGTGCTCATCGAGGAGACGCCGATCGAGGCGGTGGTGCAGCCGGCCGACGGCATCCCGAACCTGTGGTGCGTGCCGGCGACGATCGACCTGGCCGGTGCCGAGATCGAGCTGGTCAGCGTCGTCGCGCGCGAGTCGCGGCTCAAGCGAGCCATCGAGACCTACTGCGAGGGACCGGGCGCCGACCTCGACTACGTGCTCGTCGACTGCCCACCGTCGCTCGGCTTGCTGACCGTCAACGCGATGGTCGCGACGACCGAGCTGCTGATCCCGATCCAGTGCGAGTACTACGCGCTCGAGGGACTCGGCCAGCTGCTCAAGAACGTCGAGCTCGTGAAGGCCCACCTCAACCGGGACCTGCGCGTCTCGACGATCCTGCTGACGATGTACGACGCGCGCACCCGCCTCGCCGACCAGGTCGCCGAGGAGGTGCGCAACCACTTCGGCGAGACGGTGCTGAAGGCGCGGATCCCGCGCAGCGTGCGCGTGTCGGAGGCACCGGGGTACGGCCAGTCCGTCGTGACGTACGACCCCGGGTCGCGCGGTTCGATCGCCTACGTCGACGCCGCTCGCGAGATGGCCGAGCGCGGAGCAGAAGGAGCGGCATGACGACGCCATCAGCACGGCGCACCGGCGGCCTCGGCCGCGGCCTCGGCGCGCTGATCCCGACCGGACCGGTCGAGGACACGGTCTCCGACACCGCGCCGCTCGCCGTGGCCGGCGCGCACTTCGCCGAGATCCCGCTGGACCGGATCACCCCGAACCCGCTGCAGCCGCGCGAGCACTTCGACCCCGAGGCGCTCGCCGAGCTGGTCACCTCGATCCGCGAGGTCGGCCTGCTGCAGCCGGTCGTCGTACGCCAGCTCGGCACCGACGACGACGGTCCGCGCTACGAGCTCGTCATGGGCGAGCGGCGCTGGCGCGCGTCGCAGGAGGCCGGTACCGGCACCATCGCGGCGATCGTCCGCGACACCAGCGACGACGACATGCTCCGCGACGCGCTGCTGGAGAACCTGCACCGCCAGCAGCTCAACCCGCTCGAGGAGGCGGCGGCCTACCAGCAGCTGCTGCACGAGTTCGGCGCCACGCACGAGGAGCTCGCCGAGCGGATCGGCCGGTCCCGGCCGCAGATCTCGAACACCATCCGGCTGCTGCACCTGCCGGCGCCGGTGCAGCGCCGCGTCGCTGCCGGCGTGCTGTCGGCCGGCCACGCCCGCGCGATCCTCGGCCTGCCCTCGCCCGAGGCGCAGGAGACGATGGCCGCTCGCGTGGTCGCCGAGGGCATGAGCGTGCGCGCCGTCGAGGAGGCCGTGCAGCTCGCGCTGGCCGACACGCCGGAGGAGGAGAAGGCGCCGCGCGCCCGCAACCGCCGGCCGGTGCCGCAGGGGCTGACCGAGCTGGCCGACCGGCTGTCGGACCGCTTCGAGACGCGCGTCAAGGTCGACATGGGTCGCGCCCGCGGCAAGGTGACGATCGAGTTCGCCACCCTCGACGACCTCCACCGCATCGTCGCCCTGATGGACGACCAGCCGCCCTCGGACGGCCAGCACCACTCGGAGTGATCCACGCGCATCTTCGGGTGCTTTCGGTGCCGGGATACACCTGAAGGTCCGCGTGGATCAGCAGGATCAGGGCGTACGACGACCTCAGCTGGAGCGGGCGGCGGCCTGCTGCAGGAGCTCGTGGAGCAGTGCGCCGAAGGACAGGCCCGCCGCCTCGACCGCCATCGGGAGCAGCGACGTCTCGGTCATCCCCGGCGCGGTGTTGACCTCGAGCAGCTGCGGCACGCCGTCCGCGTCGACGATCAGGTCCACCCGCGACAGGTCGCGCAGCCCGAGGGTCGTGTGCGCCGCGACCGCGGCCTCGGCGACGGCCGCAGCCACCGGGTCGGAGAGCCGCGCCGGGCAGAAGAACTCCGTCTGACCCGCCGTGTAGCGCGCGGTGTAGTCGTAGACCCCTGACACCGGCACGATCTCGACCGCCGGCAGCGCGCGCGGCCCGTCGCCGGTGTCGATCACGGTGACCGCGACCTCGGTCCCCTCGACGAAGCGCTCGACCAGCGCGGCCTCGCCGTAGGAGAAGCACGACACCATCGCGGCCGGCAGCTCGTCGGGCTTGTCGACCGTCGTGCAGCCGAGGGCCGACCCGCCGCGCGCGGGCTTCACCATCAACGGCAGGCCGAGGTGGCCGACCAGCCGGTCGAGCACAGCGGCGGCGCCGAGCTCGCGGAAGGCCGCGTGCGGCAGCACCACCGAGTCGGGGGTGGCCAGACCGGCGCGCCGGGCGAGCGCTTTGGCCGTCGGCTTGTCCCACGCGATGCGGCAGGCGTCCGGCGTCGCGCCGACGTGCGGCACGCCCGCGACGTCGAGCACCTCGCGCAGCGCGCCGTCCTCGCCCGCGCCGCCGTGCAGCGCGACGAACACCGCGTCGTACGACGACTCGGCCAGCGACGTCAGCAGCGACGCGTCGGCGTCCCGCAGGTCGGCCTCGACGCCCTCGTTGCGCAGCGCGTCGAGCACGCGGCGGCCGGACTTCAGCGAGACGTCGCGCTCGTGCGACAGCCCTCCGGCCAGCACCAGGTAACGCGCGGTCATGGAGATCCCCTCAGTTCATGTCCGGCGCGGGCGCCTCGGCCTGCGGCCGGTTCGCGCGGGTGGAGCCGGCGGAGCCGAACGTCGCGCGCAGCTCGACCTCCTCCTCGAGCACGCCACCGAGCCGGCGCACCCCCTCGCGGATCCGCTCCGGCTCCGGGAAGCAGTAGGACAGCCGCAGGTTGTTGCGCCCCTGGTCGTCGGCGTAGAACGCGGTGCCGGGTACGAAGGCCACGCGCGCGGTCACCGCTCGCGGCAGCAGCACCTTCGAGTCGAGGTCGCCGGGCAGCGTGACCCAGACGTAGAAGCCGCCCGTGGGATGGGTCCACGTCGTGCCCTCGGGCATCTGCTTGGCGAGCTCGTCGAGCATCGCGTCGCGCCGCTCGCGGTACATCCCGCGGAACGCGCTGACCTGCCCCTGCCAGTCCTGCGTCGAGAGGTACTCCGCGACCACCATCTGGTTGAGCTGCGGCGGGCAGAGCACCGCCGCCTCGGCCGCCAGCACGAGCTTCTCGCGCACGGCGTGCGGCGCCAGCACCCAGCCGACGCGCAGCCCCGGCGCGAACGTCTTGGAGAACGAGCCGAGGTAGAGGACGTCGTCCTCCCCGCCCCGGGCGCGGATCGCGCGGGTCGGCGGCGCGTCGAAGCCGAGCAGGCCGTACGGGTTGTCCTCGAGCACGAGAAGCCCTGCGCTCTGGCAGATCTCGAGGATCTCGTCGCGGCGCTCCTCGGCGAGCGAGACGCCGGCGGGGTTGTGGAAGTTCGGCACCGTGTAGAGGAACTTCGCGCGCCGGCCGGACGCCTTCACCGCGGCGATCGCGTCGCGCAGCGCCTGCGGGACGAGTCCCATGTCGTCCATCTCCACGTGCACCACGTCGGCCTGGTAGGCCGCGAACGTGCCGAGCGCGCCGACGTACGACGGGGCCTCCGCGATGACGACGTCACCCGGGTCGCAGAACACCCGCGTGACGAGGTCGAGCGCCTGCTGGCTGCCGACCGTGACGACGACGTCCTCGGGCGAGGCGTCGACGCCCTCGAGCGCCATGACGGTGCAGATCAGCTCGCGCAGCACGGGGTCGCCCTGACCGGAGCCGTACTGCAGCGCCTGGGTGCCGCGCGTCTGCACCAGCTCGCCCATGAGCTTGCCGACCGCGTCGAGCGGGAGGGCGCTCAGGTTGGGCATCCCGCCGGCCAGGCTGACCACCTCGGGGCGGCTGGCGACGGCGAACAGAGCTCGGATCTCGGACGCCGTCATGCCGTGCGTGCGCTGGGCGTAGCGATCGGTGAAGGCGTCCAGCGTGACGCCCGCACCGGTCCGAGGAGTGCGACCTGGTGCCATGGACGGAGGCTACCCGCGGGGGTCCGGCTCGTCGCCGGAGTAAACGGCCCCTGTCCCTCGCGCCGCACTCGTCCTACCCTGGACCCGGTTGCACGTCCCGCTCGACCGCTCGAAGGAGATGCGCGTGCGCGAGCGCCCGCCCGGCCGCGTGGTCGGCGGACTGCTCCTCGGCCTGGTGCTGGGGATGCTCGCCGGCTGGGTGGCCGGCCTGCTCCGCGCGCCCGCGGGACCCGAGCGATGACCCGGCGCTGCGTGAACATCACGCTGGACAACCTCGACGACCTGCCCGGCCGTTGCCGCTCGTGCGTGTTCTGGGAGCTCGACCCGGTCGCGCTCGACCGCGCGAAGGAGGCCGGCGACACCGCCTTCGAGAAGGAGTCGTGGGTCTCCGCCACGCTGCTCGACTGGGGCAGCTGCGGCAAGATCGTGTACGTCGACGGGGTGCCGGCCGGCTACGTGATGTACGCGCCGCCCGGCTACGTGCCGCGCTCGATCGCCTTCCCCACCAGCCCGGTGAGCGCAGACGCGGTGCTGCTGATGACCGGCCACGTGCACCCCGACTTCGCCGGCGGCGGGCTCGGCCGGATGCTGCTGCAGAGCGTGGCGAAGGACCTCACCCACCGGGGGGTCCGTGCGATCGAGGCGTTCGGCGACGAGCAGTGGGAGGCGCCGAACTGCGTGCTGCCGGCCGGCCACCTGCGCTCGGTCGGCTTCAAGACGGTGCGCCCGCACCACCGCTACCCGCGGCTGCGGCTCGAGCTGAAGTCCGCCGTGTCGTGGCGCGAGGACGTCGAGGTCGCCCTGGAGCGGCTGCTCGGCTCGATGAGCCCGGACCCCCTGCTGCGCCCGGTCTGACCGGTGCAGGAGCCCCGGCGGCCCGAGGTCGTCCTCGTGCGGAGCTCCGCCCCCGTCGTCCTCCAGCCCGACCGCGCGCCGGCACCGCCGCGCCGCGCCTGGTGGCTGCTCTCGCTGACGGCCTTCGCGCTGCTGCTCGCCGGCACCTCGACGGGCGCCGAGACGCCCGCCGCGCCGGAGCCGCTGGACGTCCGGCTCGTCGCGACCGACGGGATCGCGGTGTCGCAGAGCGGCGTGCTGGTGGTGCCGCTCGAGCTGAGGAACCTCGGGCGCGGTGCGCCGGTCGCCGTCGCCCAGGTCTACGCCGAGCCGGTGCGGCAGGACGCCCGCGTGCAGGCGCCGCGCGAGATCGCCGGCGGGTCCACGCGGGGCGTCGTCGCCCTGCTCGCCCCGGACTGCCGGCTGCTGCGGCCGGGGTCCCCGATCGCGTTCCGCGCGACGGTGCGCCTGCGGGTCGGCACCGGCGCGACCGGGACGGACCTGGTCGTCGACCTCGGCGCGGACCCGGCGGTCCGGCGGACCGTCATGGGGCTGTGCGGCTAGCTAGATCGTCGAGAAGTCCGGCAGCCGCATGACCCCGGTCGGCGGGTCGAGGTCGGCCGGCAGGTAGAGCCGCTGGATGGCGACCAGCGCGGCCTCGGCGACGGTGTCGCGGAAGGCCGGGTCAGCCAGTCGCGCGGCGTCGCCGGGGTGGGTGATGTGGCCGAGCTCGAGGCGCACGGCGGGCATCCGGGTGAGCCGCAGGATCTCCCAGGTCTTCTCGTGCACCCGGCAGTCGAGCAGGTCGGTGCGGGCGACGACCTCGCGCTGCACCAGCGAGGCGAGCTCCTCGCCGACGGTCGAGGTCGTGCCGCGACCCGCGCCGAAGTGGTAGGTCGCGACGCCCGAGCAGAGCGGCGACGGCGCGCGGTCGACGTGCAGCGACAGCACCAGGTCGGCGCCCGCCTCGTTGGCGAACTCGGCGCGCTCGGCGTCGGTCGGGCAGCTGTCCGCGCCGCGGGTGAGGAGCGTGCGCACCCCGACCGCGGTGAGCCTGCCCTCGAGCCGGGCCGCGAGGTCCTCGACGACCGCGGCCTCCTCCAGGCCGTGGCCGGTCGCGCCGCGGTCGGCGCCGCCGTGACCGGGGTCGAGCACCACGACCTTCCCGGGCAGCGACGCACCCGACCGGTGCAGCGCCTCCGTCTCGCGCAGCACCTGGGGCCGGCCGCCGGTCACCTTGCGGCCGAGCTGCCGGAGCGCCCGCAGCGTCGCCGGACCGCACGTGCCGTCGGCCACCAGGCCGTACTCCCGCTGCAGCCCGCGCAACGCGCTCTCGGTGCGCGGTCCGAAGACGCCGTCGGCCCGGCCGGCGTCGAAGCCGAGCTCGAGCAGCCGCTCCTGGAGCGCGGCGACGTCGTCGCCGACGTACGGCCGGGTCGCCAGCGACAGCAGCCGGTCGCCGAGCTTCCAGCGGGCGGCGGCCAGGGCGCGGTAGGTCTCCGCGCCGACGACGCCGTCGACCGACAGGCCCCGGCGCTGCTGGAACTCCCGCAGCGCCCGGTCGGTCGTGCCGTCGAACACCGGCTCGTCCGGCACCGTCGACAGGAAGCCGAGCCCGTGCAGGAGCGCCTGCACGTCGGCGACCGCGGGGCCGGAGTCGCCGAGGCGGAACTGCTGCACAGGCCTACCTCTCGGGCGCCGGACGGGGGCGGTCGCGACAGTACCGGCGGTACACCCGCCGTGGAGTCCCGAGTCTGCCCGGCCCCGCGGCGCGCGAACCCGCGGGAGGAAGCACGTGCACCTCGGGATGTCAGGAGCTGCGCAGAGGCTAGGCCTCGCGGCAGCTCTGGGTCCCGTGCACGAGGTGCACGTCGATCCTCCCAGGCCTCCCGGAGGGGGACGGGCTAGAGGAAGGACTCCAGGTCCTTGAGGATCGCGGCCTTGGGCTTGGCGCCGACGATCTGCTTGACGATCTTGCCGCCCGAGAAGACGGCCATCGTCGGGATGCTCATGATCTGGTAGTCGCGCGCCGCGCCCGGGTTCTCGTCGATGTTGAGCTTCACGACGCTGAGCTTGTCGCTGTTCTCGGCGGCGATCTCCTCGAGCACGGGGGCGACCATCTTGCACGGGCCGCACCACTCGGCCCAGAAGTCGACCAGGACGGGCTTGTCGCTCTGCAGGACGTCGGCGGTGAAGTCGGCGTCGGTGGTGGTCTTGGTGGCGGTGCCCATCGGGTGCTCCTCGGGTCGGGGTGGGGCGGGGGTACGGGGGGTCTAGACGGTGGCGGGGGCGCTGCCGTGCCCGCCGGACACCTCGGGGCGGTCCGGCGGCTCGGCCGGGATCGCGTTGTCGAAGCCGACGCTCGGCTCCGGCGGGGTGTCCTCGAGCATCGCGAGGTAGCGCTCGGCGTCGAGCGCGGCCGCGCAGCCGGTGCCGGCGGCGGTGACCGCCTGCCGGTAGGTGTGGTCGACCAGGTCGCCCGCGGCGAAGACGCCGGGCAGGTTGGTGGCGGTCGAGTGCAGCTGCTGCACCACGACGTAGCCCTCGTCGTCGAGCTCGACCTGGCCCTTGACCAGCTCGGAGCGCGGGTCGTGGCCGATCGCGACGAACAGCCCCGTCGCGGCGAGGGTCTTCTCCTCGCCGGTCTTCACGTTGCGGACGCGGACGCCCTCGAGCCGGTCGGTGCCGACGGCCTCGAGCACCTCGGTGTCCCACTCGAAGCGGATCTTGTCGTTGGAGAAGGCGCGCTCCTGCATGATCTTGCTGGCGCGCAGCGCGTCACGGCGGTGCACCATCGTCACGCTCCGCGCGAAGCGGGTGAGGAAGGTGGCCTCCTCCACGGCGGAGTCGCCGCCGCCGACCACGACGATGTCCTGGTCGCGGAAGAAGAAGCCGTCGCAGGTGGCGCACCACGACACCCCGCGCCCGGACAGCTCGGACTCGCCGGGGACCTCGAGGTTGCGGTAGGCCGAGCCCATCGCGAGGACCACGGTCTTGGCGTAGTAGGTGTCGGTCGCGGTCCGGACGACCTTCGGGTCGGCGGCGAGGTCGACCTCGACGACGTCGTCGGTGACCAGCTCGGCGCCGAACCGCTCGGCCTGCTTGCGCAGGCCGTCCATCAGCTCCGGGCCCATGATCCCGTCGGGGAAGCCGGGGTAGTTCTCGACGTCGGTGGTGTTCATCAGCGCGCCGCCGGCGGTGACCGAGCCCTCGAAGACCAGCGGCTCGAGCGCGGCCCGGGCCAGGTAGATGGCGGCGGTGTAGCCCGACGGGCCGGATCCCACCACGATCGCGTTGCGCACCTGCGAGTCGCTCACGTGCCACCCTCTCCTCGACGTCGCTGTCACTGGGGGAACCCCGGGCGTGCGCCGGCTCTTCCCCGCGCATGGAAGGCTCCCACCCGTGAGCCCGCCAGCGCCCCCCGCCCCTGACGGCGCGCCGCTCGCCCCCGGCACGCGCTGCGGGGTGCACCCGGTCCGCCGGGCCGTCGACCGCTGCCCGGTCTGCGACCGCCCGCGCTGCGCGGCCGACGCCGCGTCGGCACCCGGCGGCGGCTGCCCCGCCTGCCACGGCGTGCGTCCCGGCG
>JAKFFB010000094.1:0-8512 GCA_036675425.1 Actinomycetales bacterium
CGCGCTGCCCGGTGGCGCCCTGCCGGCCACCCCGCCGGCCGCAGCGGCGGCGGTCCCGCCGGCCGTCGCCGCACCCGCACCCGCGGTGAACGCGCTCGATGTCTCGGCGGACCGGCCGCTGCCGGCGCTGCTCGCCACGATGCTGCTGGCGCTGCTGGCCTTCGTGCTGATGCTCCGCGACCGCGGGGGCCGGCCCGCGACGGGGGCGGGCGTCGTACGCGGGGTGGGTCGGTTCCGCAGCGAGCGCTCCGGCGAGGCCCTCGACCTCGGCTGAGGCGGGGAGCCACGGTCAGCGGGAGGCGGTGTGCCGGCTCACCATCGGGGCGGCGAGCTCCGCGCCGGCGAAGGCACCGGAGCGGATCCGCCCGGCCAGGGTGCGCGCCACCATGCGGTCGGACACCGACGGCAGGTGCCGCGCGAGGAACATCTCGGCGGCCCCGCGCCGGGTGGTGGCGAGGTCGCGGTGCACCCGCCGGTCGAGCGCGGCCTTCAGGACGGCGTCCACCACGCCCTCGAGGGGCTCGTACCGGCTCATGCCCTCCAGCGACAGCCCAGCCGCGGCGGTGCTGTCGTGGATCGGGCTGCGCACGGAGGAGGGGTAGACGCAGGTGACGCCGACCGAGCCGTCGAGCTCGAGCCGGAGCGCATCGGCGTACGCCACCATCGCGCGCTTCGACGCGCCGTAGGCCGCCGCCAGCGGGAGCTGCAGGACTGCCATCCGCGAGGCGAGCATGACGACCCGGCCGCGTGACGCGACGAGCGCGTCGACGCAGGCCGCGGTCGTGCGCCAGGTGCCGAGCAGGTTGATGTCCAGCTGGCGCAGGGCCTCCGCCCCCGGCGGCTGCTCGGCCGCGGCCGGTCCGCCGATGCCGGCGTTGTTGACGAGCACGTCGAGGCCGCCGAGCTGGGCGATCGCCGCCGAGACGGCGCTGGCCACGGAGGCGTCGTCGGTGACGTCGCACGGCAGGACCGGGACCTGGTCGCCCGCGCTCGGTGCGAGGTCCAGGCCGACGACCGAGGCGCCGAGCTCGGTGAAGCGCGCGCAGAACGCGCGACCGAAGGTGCCCGAGGCGCCGGTCACGAGAACCCGCTTGCCTGCGGCGCTTCCGATGCTCACGAGGAGATCTCCTGACGGGTCGGAGGGGTGTACGCGAGGCCGGTTCCGCGCGCGCGGCGGGCCTGGCCGGCGGCGACCTCGCGGGGCAGCTCGGCGCAGTAGGCGTCGAAGTCGATACGCATCGCCGGCCGGTGGTGGGCGCCCCAGCGCGCGGTCGCGTCCCGAAGCGCGCGGTCGACCGCTGTGCGCTGCTCGGCCACCGGCGGCAGGGCGTAGCTCCCGGCCAGGTGCGCCGCGACGAGCTTGGCCTGCGCCTCGACCACCGGCAGGGCGGCGCCGGTCGACTGCATCAGCCCGACGAAGGCCAGGCTCGGGTCGTCGAGGTGGAAGACGCGCTTGTAGAGGCCGAGCTGCTCGGGATCGGGCCCGAGCCAGCGCTCGTCCAGGAACGGGATCGTCACCCGGTAGCCGGTCGCCCAGACGATCACGTCGACGGCGTCCCGGCGGCCGTCGGTGAAGACCACCTCGTCGCCCTCGAAGCGCTCGATGCCGGGTCGCGCCTCGACCTCGCCGTGGGTGACCCGGTGCAGGATCGTGTCACTGATCGTGGGGTGGTTCTGGAACAGCCCGCCGGAGGGCGCCGGCAGCCCGTAGCTCTCGGGCCGGCCGACCGCGACCCGCAGCAGCGTCTCGGCGAGGCGCTGCCGGATCCGCCACGGCAGCACCGAGATCGCGCCGCCCGTGGCGTCCGCCGGCCGGCCGAACAGGTACTTCGGCACGATGTGCACGCCGTGCCGGGCCGACAGCAGGACCGGTCCGCGCGCCACGTAGGACGCGTCGACCGCGATGTCCATGGCCGAGTTGCCCATGCCGACGACCAGCACCCGCCGGCCCTCGAAGACGTCCGGCGTCCGGTAGTCGTGCGCGTGCAGCTGGGTGCCCGCGAAGGTCCCCGGGTAGGCCGGCTCGGGCCAGCGCGGGTCCCAGTTGTGGCCGTTCGCGACCACGACGGCGTCGTACGACTCGGTGCTGCCGTCCTCGACGGTGACCTGCCAGCCGGACTCCTGTCGCTCGACGGCAGTGACGGTGCAGGCGAACCGGATGCGGCCGAGCAGCCCGAAGTGCCGCGCGTAGTCGGCGAGGTAGCCGGCGACCCGGTCGGCGGACGGGTAGTCCGGCCAGTCGGCCGGCATCGGGAAGTCGGCCAGCTCGGTGCGGCCCTTGCTGGTGTTGGTGTGCAGGCTGACGTACGCCGACGACAGCCCGCTGGCGTTGTCGCGGTCCCACAGCCCCCCGGGCCGGTCGCCCTTCTCGTACGTCACGACGTCCAAGCCCACGTCGAGCAGGGCCTTGGTGGCAGCCAGGCCGGCGGCTCCGGCGCCGATGACGGCGACGCTAGGGCTCACCTGGTCTCCTGTTGTTCTCGAGGAGAGACCAAACTAGCCCGAGGCGGGCTACCCGATGTCGTCGCCGAGATCGAGCTTGCGCCAGACCGTGATCTCGGGAGCCGTCGTCACGCCGGCCTCCGCCATGATGTCCGGGATCTCGGGCGTGGACGAGAAGAACGACTGGAACGACGCCTCGTCCGGCCAGACGTCGATGACCAGGATCTCGGAGTCCGTCGCGTAGAACCGGTGGTAGGTCGCCCCCATCTCCTCGGCCCGAGCCGCCACGGCCGGCAGCACCGTCGGGTCCTTCTCGGCGAGGGCCTCGAGCCGGGTCGCGTCAGCCGGGGTCCGCAACGTCATGAGCACGCTCATCTCTGCCTCCCACGATGGTGGGGCTCCCCCTGGATCCCCGTTCGACGTTAGGCCGATCATGTCGAAGTGCAAGAGCCCCGCGACGGCGCGGTGAAGTTTGTTCTCGCGCAACAACTACCTGCCCGGAACCTCATGCCGCGGTGGTAGCGACTTGGTGCGCGATGGTGGACATGCTCATGTCATGACCGCAGCCCCCATCGAGCGCCCCCGACCCGCCGCTCCCGTGCTGACCCGCCTGCGCGAGGGAGCTCTGAAGCTCGCAGAGCTCGCCGCCACCCCGCTGGTGCCGTCGGACTTCGTGGACCTGATCGACCCGCTGCGCGGCGCCGAGCTGCGCGGCCGCGTCGTGGCCGTCCACCCGGAGACCCGGGACGCCGTCTCCCTGGTGATCCGGCCCGGCCGTGGCTGGCGCGGTCACGTCCCCGGGCAGTACGTCCGGATCGGCGTCGACGTCGACGGGGTCCGCCAGTGGCGCACCTACTCGCTGACCTCCCCGGTCGACCGCGCCGACGGCTGCATCGCCATCACCGTCAAGGCGATCCCGGACGGCGTGGTGAGCAACCACCTCGTCCGCAAGGCGCAGCCCGGGCTGGTGCTCCAGCTCGACCAGGCCGCCGGTGACTTCGTGCTCCCGCAGCCGCGCCCGGACAAGGTCCTGTTCCTCACCGCGGGCAGCGGCATCACGCCGGTCATGGGGATGCTGCGCAACGGCGTCCCCGGTGACGTCGTGGTCGTGCACTCCGCGCCGACCAGGGACGACGTCATCTTCGGCGGCGAGCTGCGGGCGCTGGCCGCGGCCGGCCGGATCCGGCTGGTCGAGCAGCACACCGACGCCGACGGCATGCTGTCGGCCGACGACGTCGCGGCGCTCGTGCCGGACCTCGCCGAGCGGCAGACCTGGGCCTGCGGCCCGACCGGCATGCTCGACGCGCTCGAGGAGCACTTCACCGCGGCCGGGATCCTCGACACCCTGCACACCGAGCGCTTCCGCGCCTCGGTCCTCGTCACCGGCGAGGGCGGCACGGTCAGCTTCAGCGTCCAGGCCGTCACCGTCGACGCCGACGGCGCCACCCCGCTGCTGACCGCGGGGGAGGCCGCCGGCGTGCTGATGCCGTCCGGCTGCCGGATGGGCATCTGCTTCGGCTGCGTCGTGCCGCTGCGCTCCGGCGCGGTCCGCGACCTGCGCGACGGCACCCTCACCACCGCCGCCGAGGGCGACGGCGTGCGCATCCAGACCTGCATCAACGCCGCTGCCGGCGCCTGCGACATCGAGCTCTGAGGAGACCCCCATGACTGCCATCCAGAAGAAGGCCCACAACCCGATCGCTCACCTGAGCGCCGAGGACATCGAGCAGCTGGGCCGGGAGCTCGACGCGATCCGCGAGCAGGTGCTGACCAGCCGCGGCGAGCGCGACGCCGCGTACATCCGCAAGGTCATCGACGCCCAGCGCAAGCTCGAGCTCGGCAGCCGCGCGGTGCTGCTCTTCTCGCTCTTCCCGCCGGCGTGGATCGCGGGCACGGTCGGCCTGTCGATCGCCAAGATCCTCGAGAACATGGAGATCGGCCACAACGTCATGCACGGCCAGTGGGACTGGATGCGCGACCCGAAGATCCACTCGACCGTCTGGGAGTGGGACAACGCCACCCCGTCGGACATGTGGAAGCACAGCCACAACCAGATCCACCACACGTTCACCAACGTGCTCGGCCGCGACAACGACCTCGGCTACGGGATCATGCGCGTCGACGAGGACCAGAAGTGGTCGCCCTTCTACCTCGGCCAGCCGCTCTACAACTTCGTCAACATGCTCATCTTCGAGTACGGCATCGCCGCCTACGACCTCGAGATCGGCAAGGTCGTCAAGGGCCGCAAGGACAAGGCGCTGTTCAAGAGCCAGCTGGGTCGGGTCTTCGGCAAGATCAAGAAGCAGGCCGCCCGGGACTACCTCGTGCACCCGCTGCTGTCCGGCCCGTCGGCGCTGACCACCCTCGGCGCGAACCTGACGGCCAACGTCGTGCGCAACATCTGGACGCACTCGGTCATCATGTGCGGCCACTTCCCCGACGGCGTCGAGACCTTCGAGAAGACCTCGATCGAGGGCGAGACCCGCGGCGAGTGGTACCTGCGGCAGATGCTCGGGGCCGGCAACCTCACCGGCGGTGAGCTCACCCACCTGATGACCGGCAACCTGTCGTTCCAGATCGAGCACCACCTCTACCCGGACCTGCCGAGCAACCGCTACAAGGAGATCGCGCCGAAGGTGCAGGAGCTCTTCGAGCGGTACGGCCTGACCTACGCGACCGGCCCGATGCCCAAGCAGCTCGCCTCGGCCTGGGCCAAGGTCTTCCGGCTCGCGCTGCCGAACGACTTCTTCTCCTCCGCCGCGGGTGCCGTCGTCGAGCAGCTGCCGCTGCCGGGCAAGAAGGCGGACCGCGCCGCGGCGTAGCCCTCGAAGATCATCCGCAGGATCCCCGTCGTAGGACACGACTCTCGCGGCTGAGGGCGGCGATCCTGCGGATGATCAACGGGTTCTAGGCAGAGGCGCGGGCGGGGCGGGCGACCGGGCGCAGGCCGCGCTGGTCGTCGAAGGGGTGCACGGCCGAGCGCGCGTCCTGCGCGGCCTCCAGCCACGCGCGCCGGCTGCCGGCGCCGAACGCCGGTGACGCCCACGTCCCCTCGAGCCGCACCAGCCGGGTGCCGTCGGCCTCGAGCCAGCGCAGCACGCACTCCACCTCCTCAGCGGTCGCCGCGGGGAGCGGCCCCGGCCCCGGGACCACCGTCTCGGCGGTGGCGAGCAGCGCCTCGACGTGCGGCCCGGGACGGACCCCGCGCGGTACGACGCCCGCGGCGACGAGCCGCCCGCGGCGTACGACCGCCAGCTCCCAGCCGAGATCGGCTGTGGGGCGGGCAGCGACCAGCTCGGGCACCGCGGTGAGGGCGGCCATCCGCTGCAGCTTGGCGACGGCGCGCACGAAGGCGGTCAGCCGGTCGCGCTGGGCGGCCGCGTCCTCGAACCGCTCGTCGGCGGCCAGCGCCGAGATGCGCGCCGTGAGCGCGTCGACGATCCGGGAGGGGTCGCCGGCGACTGCTGCTTCGTACGCCCGTGCGTGGAGGGCGTAGGCCTCGACCGACTCGCCCTCGAGCGAGCCGAGGCAAGGGGCGCCGCAGCGGCCCATCTCGGCGAGCACGCAGGCGCTGCTCGGGGTGCGGATCGACAGCCGCTTGGTGCACTGGCGGAGCGGGAGCGCCTCGTGGACCGCGGCCACCGCCAGCTCAGCGGTGGCCGCCCGCCCGAAAGGGCCGAGGTAGACGGCCCCGTCGTCGAGGACCTTGCGGACCAGGGACAGCCGCGGGAACGGCTCGATCGTGAGCTTGATCCAGGTGGCCTTGTCGGGGCGGCGACTGCGCTTGTTGTAGCGGGGGTTGTGCTCGGCGATCATCCGCAGCTCGCGGACCTCGGCCTCGAGGCCGGTGCTGCAGACGACCGGGTCGACCCGCTCGGCGATGCCGACCATCTCGGCCATCCGGGTGCGCATCTCGCTGGCGGTGAAGTACTGCCGGACGCGACCGCGCAGGTTGGTGCTCTTGCCGACGTAGAGCACGCGGCCCTGGCCGTCGCGGAAGAGGTAGACGCCGGGGGCGACCGGGAGCGCGTCGGCGAGGTGCCGCTTGCGGCGCTGCTGCGGGCTGACCTGCGCGGAGAAGGTGCGCAGCTCCTCGAGGCTGTGCACCCCCAGTCCGCCGAGCCGGGCGATCAGCCCGTGCAGCACGTCGACGGTCGCGCGCGCGTCCTCGAGGGCGCGGTGGTTGGGGGTGGTGGTGCTGCGGAACAGCCGCGCCAGGGTGGCGAGCTTGCAGTTGGGCGCCTCGTCGCGGGTGAGCACCCGGCGGGCCAGCCGGGCGGTGTCGAGGGAGTCGTTGCCGGGCCAGTCGACGGCGAGCCGCTCGCAGCCGGCCTTGAGGAAGCCCAGGTCGAACGGCGCGTTGTGCGCGACCAGCACGGTGCCGCGGGCGAACTCCAGGAACGCCGGGAGCGCCTGGTCGAGCCGGGGAGCGCCGGCGACCATCGCGTCGGTGATGCCGGTCAGCACCGCGATGAACGGCGGGATCGGGCTGCTCGGGCGTACGAGCGTCTGGAACTCGCCGATCACCTCGCCGCCGCGGACCTTCACGGCGCCGATCTCGGTGATCTCGCAGGCCTGCGCCGAGCCGCCGGTGGTCTCGAGGTCGACGACGACGAAGGTCGTGTCGCGCAGCGGGGTGCCCAGCTCGTCGAAGGTCGCCTGGATCGGGATCCGCAGGGGTGGTGCGCTGGGCATGTCCCGGACGGTAGGTGCGCGCTCCGACAAGACCGGTCAGCGACGCGCGGCTGCGGGGGTGCTCACACCGGGGCGGCGAAGACGATCACGTTGCTCAGGTAGCGGCCGGTCCGCCGGTCGAAGGCTCCTCCGCAGGTGATCAGGCGCAGCGAGGCCCGGTCGTCGCCGCTGTAGACGACGTCGGTGGGGAAGTCGCGCTTGGCGTACTCCTGGACCTGGGTGACGGCGAAGACGGCGAGCGACCCGTCAGCCCGTCGTACGCGGATCTGGGAGCCCTTCGTCAGGGTGCGCAGCTCGGCGAAGACGCCTGGTCCCCTCGTGCTGTCCACGTGGCCGACGATCACGGCCGGCCCCGGGTCGCCGGGAGCCGGCCCCTGGCTGTACCAGCCGGCGCGCTGCGGGTCCGCCGGCACGTCGAGGGCTCCGGTGCGGAGCTTGCGCAGCCCGATCAGCCGCGTCGTCAGGCCGAGGTCGGGGATGCCGAGCAGCACCGGCGGCGCGACGGCGCGGGTGACCGTCGCGGCTGCCACCGCCGGTCCTGCGCCCTGGTCGGCCTGCAGGTCCGCGCGCGCGCCGGCGACGAGGACGAGATCGGTGACCAGGACGCTCAGCACCACCAGCAGCTGCAGCGTCGGGGCGGTCCAGCGGCGGGGCCACGCCCGCGCACCGGGCACGGGGGTGCCCGGTGCGCGGGCAGCCACGTCAGACGGCCTTGCGGCGGAGCAGGAACCCGGCACCGGCGACGGCGATGCCGGTCAGGGCGACGCTCACCGGCAGGACCGGCAGGCCGGATCCGGCAGCGCCGCCGAAGCCGGTGGACACGCCACCGGTCGGAGCGGCACCCGTGGTGCTCCGGGCGGAGGTGGTGCCGCCGCGGGTCGCGGAGCCCGAGTGCGGCAGGGCGAGGTACGGGAAGGCGGTCCCGAACTCGACGTCGTTGGCGTCCACGCCGTCACCGGCGGCAAGGGCCTCGACGAGCTTGCCGGTCCGCACCGCGCCGACCAGCGCCTGCAGCTCGATGTCGATGACGTCGTCGGCCAGGCGACGGCCGTTCGGGAAGCCGGCCGTGTCCTTGGTCAGCACGCCCAGGCGGCTCGGCTCGGCAGCCGGCTTGATCGCGGTGTTCAGCCGGATCTGCTCCGACGGCGTGACCTTCGGGGGCTTGTTCAGACCCTCCACGCCGGTGAGGAACACGGAGAAGATGTCGTCCCGCGGAGCCGCGGGGGCGGGGACCTTGTAGATCTTCTCGATCAGCTTCGGCACCTCCGGGTCGTTCACCCGGTCGACCACGGCCTGCACGGTGGCGTCCTTGTCCGGCGACAGCGAGTTGAAGGCGTCCTTCAGGCTGGCCGGCACGACGACCTCGTTCACCAGC
>JAKFFB010000072.1:0-8478 GCA_036675425.1 Actinomycetales bacterium
CCCGTCTCCCGGCGATCCGCGCCCCGGACGGCTCCCCGTACCGCTCCTCGCACGGCTCAGCGCCCGCCGGCCGCCCGCCGGCCGGCCCCGCCGCGCGGACCCCGCCGGGTCCGGCTCGGCCGTCCGGTGCTGCGGCTGCAGAGCGGCCTGCTGGCCGTGCTGATCATGCTGTCCCTGATCGGGGGGCGGCTGATCTGGCTGCAGGGCTTCCAGGCGGAGGCCTACGCCGCGCAGGCCACGGAGCAGCGGCTGTCCACGGTCAAGCTCGCCGCCCCCCGCGGCAACATCACCGACCGGCGCGGCCAGGTGCTCGCGCTGTCGGTCGACGCCCGCGCCGTCTACGGCGAGCCGCGGACCATCGCGAAGGCCAACTGCCCGGCGAACGCCAGCACCCCCTGCGAGCCCAAGGGCATCGCCGCCGCGCTCGCCCCGATCCTCGGGCTCCCGGCCGCGCAGCTCGAGGCGCAGCTGACGCTGACCCCCAAGGCCACCGGCGCCACCTGCTCCGAGACCGAGCTGACCGGCTGCAAGGGCTTCGCCTACCTCGCCCGCGGGCTCGAGGCCGAGGTCGCCAACCAGGTCCGCAAGCTCGGGCTCGTCGGCATCGGCACCATCGCCGAGCCGCGCCGGGTCGCTCCCGGTGGCGAGCTCGCCGCCAACGTCATCGGCTTCACGACGGTCGAGGGTGCGGGCTACGCCGGCATCGAGGACCGCTTCGACGACGTGCTCGCCGGCAAGGACGGCAAGCGCACCGCGGAGGTCGACGGCGGCGGCCGGATCATCCCGAACGGCTACGCCACGCAGGTCGAGCCCGTCGCCGGGCGCGACGTGCAGCTCACCATCGACCGCGACCTGCAGTGGTTCGCCCAGAAGGTGCTGGCCGACAAGATCCGCGAGGCGAACGCCGAGAGCGGCAGCGCGACCCTGATGGACGTCACGACCGGCGAGGTGCTCGCCCTGGCCTCGGTCCCGACCTTCGACGCCAACAGCCCCGGCAAGGCCGACGCGTCGCTGCGCGGCAACCGCGCGGTCAGCGACGTCTTCGAGCCCGGCAGCATCGGCAAGGTCATCACCGCCGCCGCCGCGCTCGAGGAGGGCGTCCTCACGCCCGACAGCATCCTGTCGGTCGACGACACGATCCGCGTGTCCAACAAGACCTTCAGCGACAGCCACAGCCACCCGGTCGAGCAGATGACCTTCACCGGCGTCATGGTCGAGTCGAGCAACGTCGGCACGATCATGGCCGCGCAGAAGGTCGGCGGCGCCAAGCTCCACGCGATGCTCTCCCGCTTCGGGATCGGCTCCAAGACCGGCATCGAGCTGCCGGCGGAGAGCCGCGGCATCCTGCGCGACGAGAAGGACGAGTGGTCGGGCACCGACTACGGCACCCACCCGATCGGCCAGGGCTACTCCGTCAACGGCGTGCAGATGGCGTCGGTCTACGCGACCGTCGCCAACGGCGGCGTCCGGGTCCAGCCGACGATCGTCCGCTCCACGACCGACGACGACGGCACCGTCCGGCCCGCCCCGAAGGCCCCGCCGAAGCGCGTCGTGAGCCAGCAGGTCGCGGACGACCTGCGCAGCATGCTCGAGGGCGTCACCAACGAGGGCGGCACCGCCGTCAGCGCCGCGATCCCCGGCTACCGCGTGGCCGGCAAGACCGGCACCGCCCGGCGCGTGGTCGACGGCCGCTACGACGGCTCCTACACCGCGAGCTTCGTCGGCTTCGCGCCCGCGGACGCGCCTCGGCTGGTGCTCAGCGTCAGCGTGCAGGCCCCGCGCAACGGCTACTACGGCGGCGCGGTCGCCGGACCGGTCTTCCGCGACATCATGAGCTTCGCGCTGCGCAGCATGCAGGTCCCGCCGACCGGCGCGCCGTCGCCGAAGCTGCGGCTGCGCGCCGACGACCCGCAGTAGCCTCTGACCGTGCCCGCGACCCCTGACGGCGCGGCCCGCACCCTGCGTCCCGCGCAGCCTGCCGCGCGGCCGCTGACCGGCCTGCTGGCCGAGCTGCCCGCCCTGCGCCCCGACCGGCCGGTGGGCGACGCGCGGGTCACCGGCTGCACCCTCGACTCCCGGGCCGTCCAGCCGGGCGACCTCTACGCCGCCCTCCAGGGCGCGCGGGCGCACGGCGCCGACTTCGCCGGGCAGGCAGCGGGTCTCGGTGCGGCCGCGTTCCTCACGGACGAGGCCGGCGCTGCGCGCTGCGCGTCGTACGACGTCCCCGTCCTGGTCGCCGACGACCCGCGCGCTGAGCTCGGCGCCACCGCCCGCTGGGTGTACGACGACCCGGCCCGCGACCTGCTCCTGCTCGGGGTGACGGGCACCAACGGCAAGACCACGACGGCGTTCCTGCTCGAGGCCGGGCTGCGCGCCGCGGGGCAGGCGACCGGCCTGCTCGGGACGGTGCTCACCCGCATCGGCGACGACGTCGTGCCGAGCGTCCGGACCACCCCGGAGGCCCCGGACGTGCAGGCGCTGCTGGCGCTGATGCGCGAGCGCGGCACCCGCGCGGTGACGATGGAGGTCAGCAGCCACGCGCTGTCCCTCGGCCGGGTCGACGGGCTGGTCTTCGACGTCGCCGTCTTCACCAACCTCAGCCAGGACCACCTCGACTTCCACGCCACGATGGAGGAGTACGAAGCCGCCAAGGCGTCGCTGTTCACCCCCGAGCGGGCCCGCCGGGCGGTGATCAACGTCGACGACGCCGCCGGCCGCCGGATCGCCCGCGACACGACCGTCCCGCGCTCGACCTACGGCGAGGACGCCGACTGGCAGGCGCGCGAGGTCGACCTGCGCCCCGACGGCAGCCGCTTCCGGCTGGTCGGACCGGACGTCGACGTCCGCGCGCGGGTGCAGCTGCCCGGCGCCTTCAACGTCGCGAACGCCGTCGCCGCGCTCGCGGCGCTGGTCACCGCCGGCATCCCGGTCGAGGACGCCGTCCGCGGGGTCGGCGACCTGCCGGGCGTGCCCGGCCGGATGGAGCGGGTCGACGCGGGGCAGCCGTTCCTGGCCGTCGTCGACTACGCGCACACCCCCGACGCGGTCGCCCGGCTGCTCGACGCGGTCCGCCGGGTCACCCCGGGCAAGGTCGTCGTCGTGCTGGGCTGCGGCGGAGACCGGGACCGGGGCAAGCGGCCCGGGATGGGCCGGGCCGCGGCGCAGGGCGCCGACGTCGCCGTCCTCACCAGCGACAACCCGCGCAGCGAGGACCCCGAGGCGATCCTGGCCGAGATGGCCGCCGGCGCCCCGGACGCCCTCCGCGAGGTGGACCGGCGGGCCGCGATCGCGCTGGCCGTGTCCCTCGCAGGTCCGGGTGACGCGGTCGTCGTCGCGGGCAAGGGGCACGAGACCGGTCAGGAGGTCGACGGCGTCGTCACGCCCTTCGACGACCGCGACGTGCTGCGAGAGGTGCTGGCCGGATGATCCCCGTGGACCTGACCGACGTCGCGGCGATCACCGGGGCGACCCTCGCGGGGACGCCGACCGCCGACCGGCTCACCGCCGACGTCGAGGTGGACAGCCGGCTGGTCGCGCCCGGCGGCCTGTTCGTCGCGCTGCCCGGTGAGCGGGTCGACGGCCACGGCCACGCCGCGACCGCCGTCGCCGCCGGGGCGGTCGCCGCGCTGACCGCCCGTCCCGTCGAGGGCGTGCCGTGCCTGGTCGTGCCCGACCCGCTCGCGGCGATGCAGGCGCTCGCCCGGGAGCTGTGGACCCGCCCGCCCGAGGCGCTGACCTTCGGCATCACCGGCAGCAGCGGCAAGACCTCGACCAAGGACCTGCTCGCGCAGGTGCTGGCCGGCTTCGGCCCCACCCTGGCGCCGCAGGGGTCGTTCAACAACGAGATCGGCCTGCCCCTGACCGCGCTGCGTCGTACGCCCGAGACGCGCTACGCGGCGCTGGAGTACTCCGCCCGCGGCATCGGCCACATCGCGTTCCTCTGCCGGATCGTGCAGCCGCAGGTCGCGGTCGTGCTCAACGTCGGGAGCGCCCACCTCGGCGAGTTCGGCGGTCGCGAGGGGATCGCGCAGGCCAAGGGCGAGCTGGTCGAGGCCGCGCGGACCGCCGTCGTGCTGAACGCCGACGACCGGCTCGTGCTCGGCATGCGGCGCCGCACCGACCGACCGGTCACGACGTACGGCCTCGTGCCCGACGCCGACGTCGTGGGCAGCCACGTGTCGCTCGACGAGCGCGGCCGGGCGTCCTTCCGGCTCGACGGCGAGCCGGTCCGGCTGCAGCTGTCCGGCGAGCACCACGTGCACAACGCCCTGGCCGTCGCCGCGGCGGTCCTCGGCCGGGTCACCGACGACGTGGCGCGGGTCGCCGAGCTGCTCAGCGCGGCCGTCCCGGTGAGCCGGTGGCGGATGGAGGTCACCGAGCGCCCGGACGGCGTCACGGTCGTGAACGACGCCTACAACGCCAACCCCGAGTCGATGCGGGCGGCGCTCAAGACGCTCGCGGTCATGAGCGCCGGCAAGACCCGGCGGACCATCGCCGTGCTGGGGCCGATGGCCGAGCTGGGCGACGACTCCCGCGAGGCGCACATGGACCTCGGCCGCTACGCGGTCCGGCTCGACATCGGCCAGCTCGTGGTCGTGGGGGAGGACGCCGGCGGCATCCACGCCGGCGCGGTCCTCGAGGGCTCGTGGGGCTCGGAGTCGGTGCACGTGCCCGACGCCGACGCCGCCGTCGCGCTGCTCCGGGAGGAGCTCGCCCCCGGCGACGTCGTGCTCGTCAAGGCCTCACGCAGTGCCGGTCTCGAGCGCGTCGCTGCCGCGCTCCTGGAGCCGGGGCTGCGAGGATCGGGGACCGTGGACACGCCTCCCGGCACCGCCGGTCCGTCGGGAGCCGCGCCGTGAGGTCCGTCCTCATCGCCGCGATGACGTCGCTGATCGTCTCGCTCCTGTGCACCCCCGCCGTGGTGCGGCTGTTCCGCCGCCGCGGCTACGGCCAGGAGATCCGCGAGGACGGCCCGAGCAGCCACGCCACCAAGCGCGGCACCCCGACCATGGGCGGGGCCGTGATCATCGGCTCGACCCTCATCGGCTACCTCGTCGCGCACCTCGCCGTCATCGACCAGCCCGGGCGCGGGCCGACCGCCAGCGGGCTGCTCGTCCTCGCGCTGATGACCGGCCTGGGCATGGTCGGCTTCCTCGACGACTTCATCAAGATCCGCAAGCAGCGCTCGCTCGGCCTCAACGCCGCGTCGAAGTTCATCGGCCAGTTCGTCGTCGGCGTGGGCTTCGCCGTCGCCGCGCTGCAGTTCCGGAACGACGCGGGGCTCACCCCGGCCTCGACCAACCTGTCGTTCGTCCGCGACTACGCCGGGATCGGCCTCGGGACGGTCGGCTTCGTCATCCTCGCGTACGTGATCATCACGGCGACCTCCAACGCCGTGAACCTCACCGACGGCCTGGACGGCCTCGCGGCGGGTTCGTCGATCATGGTCTTCGCGTCGTACGTCGTCATCGGCTTCTGGCAGTTCCGCAACTCCTGCGTGCTGCAGCCCGAGCTGGCCCAGTGCTACACCGCCCGTGACCCGCTGGACATCGCGCTGGTGGCCGCCGCGGCGATGGGCGCCTGCTTCGGCTTCCTGTGGTGGAACGCCTCGCCGGCCAAGATCTTCATGGGCGACACCGGGTCGCTCGCGATCGGCGGCGCCTTCGCCGGCATCGCGATCGTCACCCAGACCGAGCTGCTCCTCATCGTGCTCGGCGGGCTGTTCGTCATCGAGACGCTGTCGGTGATCGTGCAGGTCAGCGTCTTCAAGCTCACCCGCAAGCGGGTGTTCAACATGGCGCCGATCCACCACCACTTCGAGCTCGCCGGCTGGGTCGAGAACACCGTCATCGTGCGCTTCTGGATCATCGCCGGGCTGGCCGTCGCCTTCGGCCTGGGCGTCTTCTACGCCGAGTACCTCTCCGCCGGCCTCCCCTCTTGATCGTCGACGGCCTCCCCGTCGTCGTCGCCGGCGCCGGGGTCAGCGGCGCGGCGGCCGCCCGGGTGCTGCGCGATCGGGGCGCCTCGGTCACCGTCGTCGACGCCAGCGACGAGCGCGCCGAGCCGCTGCGGGCCGACGGCTTCACCGTGGTCGCGACCGACGAGCCGCCGGCCGGCACCGCGCTGGTCGTGACCAGCCCCGGCTGGCGACCCGACGCGCCGCTGCTGCTCGCCGCCGCGGCCGCCGGCATCGAGGTGATCGGCGAGGTCGAGCTGGCCTGGCGGCTGCGGGGAGAGGGCGCTGCGCCCTGGCTCGCCGTCACCGGCACCAACGGCAAGACCACGACGGTGCAGATGCTGGCCTCGATCCTGTCCGCGGCCGGCCTGCGCACCGTCGCCGCCGGCAACGTCGGGCTGCCGCTGCTCGACGCGGTCCTCGACGACCACGACGTGCTCGCCGTCGAGCTCTCGAGCTTCCAGCTGCACTGGTCCAGCACCGTCCGGCCGCACACCGCCGTGGTGCTCAACGTCGCGCCGGACCACCTGGACTGGCACGGGTCCTTCGCGGAGTACGCCGCCGCAAAGGGCCGCATCCACGCCCCGGGGACCGTCGCCGTCTACAACCGCGAGGACCCGGAGTCCGTGCGCCTCGCCCAGCGCTCGGACCTGCGGGCCGGCTTCACCCTCGGCAGCCCCGGCCCCGGCGAGCTCGGCGTCGTGGAGCACCTCATCGTGGATCGGGCGTTCGCCGAGGTCCCGGGGGAGGCCACCCACCTGGCCGACCTGGACGACCTGCAGGTGCCCGGCGCCCACAACGTCGCCAACGCGCTGGCCGCGGCTGCGCTCGCCCGGTCGTACGGCGTCCCGGCCGACGCGGTGCGCGACGGCCTGCGGTCGTTCCGCGCCGACGCGCACCGCAACGCGCTCGTCGCCACCGTCGGCGACGTCGCCTGGGTCGACGACAGCAAGGCGACCAACCCGCACGCCGCGGCCGCCAGCCTGGCGGCCTACCCCTCCGTCGTGTGGATCGCGGGCGGGCTGCTCAAGGGGGCCGACGTCGACGACCTGGTCCGCTCGGCGGCGCCGCGGCTGCGGGCGGCCGTGCTCCTGGGCACCGACCGGGCCGCCTTCGTCGACGCGCTGCGGCGACACGCGCCGCAGATCCCCGTCGTGGAGGTCGCCCGGCTCGACACTGGGGCCATGCTCGACGCCGTCTCCGCCGCGCGCGACCTGGCCCGCCCGGGCGACACCGTGCTCCTCGCCCCCGCTGCCGCCTCCATGGACTGCTTCCGCGACTACAAGCAGCGCGGCGACCTGTTCGCCGAGGCGGTCCGGTCGTGACGGCTCTCGACGAGCGGCCGGACGACCGGCCGGGGCTCGGCCTGCTGCACCGCCCGCTGGCGAGCTACCACCTGCTGCTCGCGAGCACCCTGCTGCTGCTGGTGCTCGGCCTGGTCATGGTGTTCAGCGCCTCGAGCCTGCGGTCGTACGCCACCACCGGCTCGCTGTTCGCGACCGGCATCAAGCAGGCGACCTTCATCTGCCTCGGCCTGCCGCTGATGTTCGCGGCGTCCCGGATGCCGGTGCGCTTCTACCGCGCGCTGGCCTACCCGCTGCTGCTCGTGTCGCTGGGGCTGCTGGTCGCCGTGCTGCTGCCCGGCGTCGGTCGCGAGGTCAACGGCGCGACCAGCTGGATCCCGTTGCCGATGGGCTTCAACCTGCAGCCGGCCGAGCTCGCGAAGCTCGCGCTGGTGCTGTGGGGCGCCGACCTGCTGGTGCGCAAGGCCAAGCTGCTCGACGTGCGGATGCACCTGCTGGTGCCGCTCGTGCCGGTCGCCGGCCTGGTGCTGCTGCTGGTGATGCTGCAGCCCGACTTCGGCACCGCCGTGTCGATCGGCACCGTCGTGATCGCGCTGCTGTGGGTGGTCGGCACCCCGCTGCGGATCTTCGCGGCGCTGGTCGGCACCCTCGTCAGCGGCGCGCTGTTCCTCGCGATCACCACGCCGCACCGGCTCGAGCGGCTGATGTCGTTCCGGGACCCGTTCGCCGACGCGGAGAACACCGGCTACCAGGCGGTGCAGGGCTTCTACGCGCTCTCCTCCGGCGGCTTCTTCGGCCTGGGCCTGGGCGCCAGCCGCGAGAAGTGGTCCGGCGGGCTGCCCGAGGCGCACACCGACTACGTCTTCGCGATCATCGGCGAGGAGCTCGGCCTGCTCGGGACGCTGACCGTGCTCGGGCTGTTCGCGGTCCTCATCTACTCCGGCATCCGGATCGCGCAGCGCACCGACGACATGTTCGTGCGGCTGGCCACCTCGGGCGTCACCGCGTGGCTCGGCTGCCAGGCGATCATCAACATGGGCGCGGTCGTCGGCCTGCTGCCGATCACCGGCATCCCGCTGCCGCTGGTCTCCTTCGGCGGGTCGGCGCTGCTGGTCACCCTCGGCGCCATCGGGATGCTGCTGTCCTTCGCCCGGCTGGAGCCCGGGGCCGCGGCCGCGCTCGCCAGCGCCCCCTCGCTGCGCGGCCGGCTGCGCGGCG
>JAKFFB010000126.1:0-8430 GCA_036675425.1 Actinomycetales bacterium
TGCCCACACGACCACGGACAGCGCGCGGGCGCGATGTTCCTCGGGCGCGAGGTCGGTGGCGGCGTAGCGGGAGCCGCTGTTGGCCGCGGTGGTCGCGCCGAGGAGCACGGCGCCGAGCAGGAGGACCAGCATCGAGTCGACGACGCCGGCCACGACGGCGAGCACCGCTCCCGCGGCCCCCAGGAGATAGCCGGTCACGAGGCCGATCCGGCGACCACGGCTGCGCATCAGCCGCGCGAGCAGGAAGGCTGCGGCCGCGGTGCCGAGCACCTGGAAGGTCTGGGCGAGGCCGGCCATGCTCTCGCTGCCGGAGATGTCGCGGGCGAGCAGGGACGCGGTCGCGACACCGATCGTCACGCCGACGGCGCCGACGGCCTGCGAGACGACGAGCGTGCGGATCGTCCTCGTCTGGACGGCCGCGACGTCGAAGTCCCCGAAGCTGTCGGTCACCCTCGTCGTCGCCACGACGGCATCTTGTCAGGCGACGCCGGGGGCGTGCGGCAGCAGCACCACGAACCGGCAGCCGGGGTGCTGGTTGGCCACGGCGACCTCGCCGCGGTGCGCCTCGACGATGCCCTTGACGATGGCCAGCCCGAGCCCCGCGTGGCCGAACTCCGCGGGCTCCTCGCGATCGGGGGTGCGGGCCCGGCTGCCCTGCCAGCCCATGTCGAACACGCGCTCGATGTCTTCGGGCTCGAGTCCCCCGCAGCCATCCGTGACGGCCAGCTCGACGCCGCGCGGCGACGCGCGACCCACGATCTCGACGGACCCGTCGGCCGGGGTGTGCCGGATCGCGTTGGTGACGAGGTTGGAGACGACGCGTGACAGGCCGGCGGCGTCGGCGTGCAGGACGAGTCCCGGCTCCACCCGCCCGCCGACGTGCACCTTGCGGGACCGCGCCACCGGGTCGGCGCTGGCGATCGCCTCGCTGACGACGTCCTCGACCGCGAGGTCCTCCAGGGTCAGGCGCAGCGCGCCGGCGTTGATCCGGGACAGCTCGAAGAGGTCATCGACGAGGCGGACCATCCGGTCCACGTCCGCGCGGATCAGTCGGAAGTAGCGCTGCGGGTCGTCGACCATGCCGTCCTCGAGCGCCTCGGTCATCGCGCGCATCCCCGCCAGCGGCGTGCGCAGGTCGTGCGACACCCAGGAGACGAGCTCGCGCCGCGACTCCTCGAGCCGGCGTTCCCGGTCGCGCGACTCGGCCAGCTTGCGGCTGGTCAGGGTGAGCTCGGCCGACAAGTTGCGGAACTCGGCCGGCCCGGCGCCGTACGACTCGAGCTCACCGTCGTCGCCGAGGCGGCGGACCTCGACCGCGAGGGTGCGCGACCAGCGGGCGAGTGCGCTGCCGAGCACCAGCGCGACCGCGGCGGCCACGAGCCCAGCCACGAGACACACCATCATCACCACGGTGAAGTCGTGGTCGGAGAGGAACATCGCGCGGGCGGTGCCGATGACGCCGGCCAGCACGGCGAGCACGGCGGTGATCGCGACCGCGACAACCTGCCAGCGCAGGGACGCGGACCGCAACAGCCATGCCAGCACCAGGCCCAAGACCGCGACCCCGCCCGACCAGCTCAGCGCGATCAGCACCACTGCCATCTCGTCGCTCACGGCACAGCCTCCCAGCGGTAGCCGACGCCCCACACGGTGACCAGGCGCGTCGGGCGCGTGGGGTCCTTCTCGACCTTCTCGCGAAGTCGGCGTACGTGCACGGTGACGGTGGACTGGTCGCCGAACGACCAGCCCCAGACACGCTGGAGGAGCTCCTCGCGGGAGAACGCGACATCCGGGTTCGCGAGCAGGAACCTCAGCAGGTCGAACTCGCGCGAGGTCAGTGCCAGCACCTCGCCTGCGAGCGTCGCCTCGTGGCGGCCGGTGTGCACGAACAGGTCGCCGTCCACGAGCTCGGCTGTGGGAGGGGTGGTCCGCTCGATGGCGCGGCGCAGCAGGCCGTCGACGCGGAGCACGAGCTCGCGCGGACTGAACGGCTTGGTGACGTAGTCGTCGGCGCCGCGCTGGAGGCCGACCACCCGGTCGGTCTCCGAACCCAGCGCGCTGAGCATGATGACCAGGACGTCGTCGCGCTCGGTCAGCTGGCGGCACACCTCCAGCCCGTCGATGCCCGGGAGCATCAGGTCAAGCACGACCAGGTCGATGGCGCCGGCGGCCGCCTCGGCCAACGCGGCCTCACCGTCGCCGACCTCGACAACGTCGTGGCCGGCCGCCCGCAGGTAGCTCACCACGACCTCGCGCACGGTTGTGTCGTCGTCAACGACCAGGATCCGCGCCATCACCCCTCCTCGACGTCGCGGCTCGGACTCGTTGCGCCAGCACGTGACCGGCCGCGAGCAGCAACCCTAGTGCGAGCAGGCCGAGCCAGCCGGCGACATACGGCCGGTCCAGCAGGCTCGGGTTGTCCGGCCGGGCACCGAACCTGCCCAGCACGGGGATCGCCACCAGCGTGAGCGAGCCGAGAACGATCGCCACGACCACGAGCGGGGCGCGCCAGGTGTCGGGGAGACACCGGCGCAGCGCCAGTGCCCCCAGCAGCACCAGCGGCGCGAGCACGAAGTCGTGCAGCACGACTCCCCCGCCCAGCCACAGCGCGGCGTCGAGGAGGTCTCGCGGAGCCTCTCCGAGCAGGCTGCGGGCGCCGTACGCCGCAGCAAGAACGCCGCAGGTGACCAGCACGATGCGCAGCCTCATGCCGACACCTCCAACCTGGTGACCCACTTCGTCTGCAGCACGCCCGGCCGGTTCGGTGCGATCAGCCGGCACGGGTAGCCGTGGTCGAGGTCGAGCGGCTCCCCGCCGAGCCGCAGCGCCAGCAGGGTGAGGTCGTCGTCGGCGAAGTTGCCGGGGAGGATCGTGGCCTTGTAGGGCCCGTGCTCCTGCAGCGATCGGACGTTGATCGGTACGCCGTTGGGCGCGCCCACCAGGTCGAGCAGCGCCCGCATGCGCACCCCGGTCCAGGTCGCGCTCGCGCTCCAGCCCTCCACGCACGCGATCGGCAGGTCGGCGGTGGTCTGCGGCAGCTCCTCGAGGTCGGCGAGCGTCAGCGACACGGTCAGGTCGGCGTGGGCGAGGACGAGCCGGAAGTCCGGGCTGACCGCCGACTCGAGCACCCCGGCTGCCCGGGCCGACTTGTTGACCGGCACTCCCTGGGGACCGTCGCCGGAGCGGACGCCGAGCACCGAGACACGACGCAGCGCCGGCACGGTGCTGCCTTCGGTGGCCAGGGCGGCCAGTCCCGCGGCGACCCAGGCGCTGCGGACGAGCCCTCTCCTCGACAAGCTGCTGTGTGCGGACATGGTCGGCCGGTCGAGACCGGGATCCTCGATGTCGGTCGTGAGCGCGGCACGGATGACCGGCAGCTTGACCGCTATGTGGACGACGAGCGCCCCCATCGCGACCCAGCCGATGGCGTAGTGGGTGGGGCGGAAGGAGAAGGCCCACGGGTACCACTGCGCGGAGTTGGCGATGCCGGTGACCAGCTGGAAGATCGCCGCGGCGACGAGCACCCCGATGGAGGCGCGTTCGAGCCCGTGCAGCACCAGATCCCGGCGGGCACGTGGTGGTCGGGTGAAGAGGTGCGGATAGACCGACCAGAGCTTGACGAGCAGCAGCGGCACCGACGCGACGCCCGTGGCGACGTGCAGCCCCTGGGTGACGCGGTAGAGCCAGACCGGCCGCGTGGGCACCGGGATCCACGGGTCGGGCAGCTGCGCGACGTGGCTGTAGACGCCGGTCAGGAAGCAGATCCCGAATGCGATGCCCAGCCAGCTGCCGACGCGCGCGGCGACGGCAGGGCTGCGCAGGCGCGATGTGAAGTGCTCGGGTGCTGGAAGCTGCATGTCAGGCCCCTCGTCGCAGGATCGACCACCATCGGCCGCCCCGCTCGTGGGTGCTGACGACCACGAGCCCGGCTCGCGCGGCCACGGCCGCCACGGCATCAGCACCAACCAGGGCCCACGGAAAGGCGTCACTCACGCAACCGCCAACACGCAGGGCGACCGTGCTGAGACGGAGGCCTTCGCCGTACGCCGCCAGCTCGACCACCACGATGCCCGTCGGACACAGCAGGGCGCGTGCCCGCTCCAGCAACCGCACGGGATCGCCACCGATGCCGATGTTGCCGTCCGCGAGCAGCGCAGTCTGCCAGCGGCCCTCCCCCGGGACGCGTCCGAAGACGTCGCGGCGCAGGGCGTTGGCGCCGCGCGCCCGAGTCTGTGCAATCGCCTCGGGCACCACGTCGATGCCGAGCGCGATGTGACCCTCGAGCATCAGCTGCGCGCTCATCCGGCCCGGGCCGCAGCCGATGTCGATCGTCGGGCCCACGCACGACGCGAGCATCAGCCGATCTGTCTCGTCGGCCAGGCGCGCCCAGGCCGCCACCGGCAGCGCCCCGGTCGTTCCATCCGCCCAGACGACGTCGCACGGCACTCCGCGCAGCGCCTCGGTGAAGAAGCTGGTCACCGGAGAGGCGGTCTCCCTCGCGAGCGTGCTCATGCCGACCTCTCGTCGACCGCGCGCCAGGTCGCCGCGAACCTGGTCCCCGGCGCCCGGGCAGCCACCCGGGCGGCATCCTCAACGGTGTCGACGTCGCGCAGCACCGGCCCGGTCGCGACGCTCAACCCGCCAGCTCGCAGCGCCGCGATCGTGTCTTGTCCGGTGGTCGGGGTCGACATCGGTACGTCGACGAGCGCGCCGGCATCGTTGCCGGCGGACACCGCCAGCGCCCACCATCCACCGTCGGCGGCGGGCGCCATGGTGGCGTCGTGGGTCCTCAGGCCTGCGAGCACGCCGTGCAGCAGGGTTGGGGTGACCTGCGGGGTGTCCATGCCGATCTGCACGCGCGGCCCGGCGGGCGCATCGGCATGCGCGAACGCGAGCCGCTCCCCCAGCTCACCTCCCCGCTGACCGAAGACGTGCCAGCGGCGCAACGCCTCGGCGAGCTCGTCGCCGCGCACGGCGTCAAGCAGATCGCCCTCGAGGGCGATGCTGCAGCGGTCGGCGCCGACGGCATCGACGCAGGCGTCGAGCGTGTCGAGCAGCGCCGCCGAGGCCAGGTCGGCGGCGACCGCCATCCCGACGCGTCGGCCGAGCCGGGTCTTGGCCCGTCCGACGACCGGCGCCTTCGCCATCACCAGGCATCTCATCGGACGACCGCCCAGAAGTCGCGGGTCGTGCGGAGAGAACCGCGCACGGAGCCGGACACCTTCGACCTCGTCCCGGCCGCGCGGGGGTGGTAGGTCACGTCGTGCTCGGTGATCCTCGCTCCCGCGACGGTGGCGCGGTGCAGCAGCTCGAGGGGGTAGCCGAAGCGGCGGTCGATGACGCCGAGGTCCAGCAGCCACTCGCGCCGGCAGACCCGCATCGGGCCGATGTCGCGGACAGCGAGGCCGATCCGCCGGCGCAGCAGCCAGACGACCGCTGCGTTGCCGGCGCGAGCGTGCCAGGGCCAGACGCCGCGCGCGACCGGGCGGCGCCGCCCGACGGCGAGGTCGGCGCGCCCCGTGACGACGTCGGCCAGGAGCAGGTCCAGCTCGGTGGGGTCGAAGGACGCGTCGCCGTCCATCACGGCGATGTGCTCCGCGGTGGCTGCCTCGACTCCGGCGTGCACCGCGGCGCCGTACCCCGGCCGCTCCTCGACCACCACTGTTGCGCCCAGCCGACGGGCGACGCGCGCAGTGTCGTCCCTGGATCCGTTGTCGACCACGATCACGCGGAAGTGGTCCGGCACCCGGGGCAGCAGGGTGCGCAGCGCGGGTGCCTCGTCGCGGCACGGGAGGATCAGGTCACAAGTCTTGTCCACGTCTTCGACGTTAGGGCGGCGCTTCGGCCCACGGGGCCCGGAACTCTTACGAAGCGCTGACGTCCCCTCGCCGTACGCCCTCTCTCCCGCCCCGCGCGCCTAGCCTTCGGACGTGGCCACGTCACCGCGACCCCACCCTGCTCCCGGCGCCCGCGTCGGGCTCGGCCTCGCTCTCACCCTGATGCTGCTGGCGCCGCTCGTCCCCATCGTCACCGGCTGGGACGTGCGGGCACGCACGAAGCCCGCGGACACGTTTCCTCCGCTGAACGCCCTGTGGGAGCCGCACGTCGGGCTGACGACCCTGCCCGCAGTGCTGCTTGCCGTGCTGGGGTGGCGCTACGCCTTCTCCCTCGCCGCGACGCTCGAGTGGCGGCGCCTCCTACTCGTGTCGTACGGCGCAGCGCTGGCGTGGATGCTGGCGCTGGCGTGGATCGGGCCGATCGGGATCGGCGACGTGCTCGGGCACCGGATCGAGATCCTGCCCGTCGCACGGGAGATCGACGACGTCGGCGCGACGATGCGCGAGTTCATCAACCGGATCCCCTACTCCGCGGCGCCGGACAACTGGCCCACGCATGTCGCCGGGCACCCGCCGGGCGCGCTGCTGTTCTACGTCGGGCTGGTCCGGATCGGGCTCGGCGGCGACCTGTCCGCGGGATTCGTCGTGACCGCGTTCGGCGCCACGACCGTCGTGGCCGTCCTCGTCACCCTGCGCAGCCTCGGCGCGGAGACAGCGGCGCGGGGCGCTGCGCCCTTTCTGGTCCTCGGCCCGATGGCGCTCTTCATGGGAGTGTCCAACGACGCCTTGTTCGCCGCCGTTGCCGCGTGGGGGCTGGCGGCGCTGGCCCTCGGTGCCACCCGCAGCGGGCGTGCCCGAGTCGGGTGGTCGGTGCTCGCCGGGCTGCTGCTGGGCTGGCTGGTGATGCTCTCGTACGGGCTGCCCCTGATGGGACTCGTCGCCGTCGCCGTACTCCTCGCGGCACGATCGTGGCGGCCGTTGCCGATCGCCGCCGTCACTGCGCTGGCGGTCGTGCTCGCCTTCGTGCCGGCCGGGTTCGTGTGGTGGGAGGCCATGCCGGTGCTGCGCGAGCGCTACTACGACGGCGTTGCGGGGGCGCGGCCGGCGGCGTACTGGGTGTGGGGCAACCTGGCGGCGCTGTGCTTCAGCGCCGGGCCGATGGTCGGGGCCGGCCTCGGCCGGCTGACGGTGCTGCGGGCGGACTCCGACCGGGTCGTCGGTCTGCTCGTCGGGGGCGCGCTCGCGGCCGTGGTGGTCGCCGACCTGTCGTTCATGAGCAAGGCGGAGGTCGAGCGGATCTGGCTGCCGTTCGCGCCCTGGCTGCTGATCTCGGTCGCCCTGTTGCCCGAGCGCTGGCGAACGTGGGGGCTGGCCGGGCAGCTCGTCGTGGCGCTGCTCGTGCAGCACCTGCTGAACACCCGTTGGTGATCAGCTCCGCAGGGGGGCCGTCGCGAACTCGGGCAGCCCGACCGCGGGACTGATCGATGCCCGGAAGCCGAGCTCCGAGGCCGCCCGCTCGGGGGAGGCGACGACGTGCCGGACGTCGCCCAGGCGATATCCGCCAGTGACGTCGGGTCTCAGCCCCGAGCCCGATCCGCGAGCGACGAGGCCCGCCACCTCCCCGATCGTGACGGGCGTGCCGGAGCACACGTTGTAGGCCTCGAAGCCGTCCGGTCCGTCACCGGTGGCGGCGAGCGCCAGGGCGTTGGCCCGGGCGACGTCGTCCACGTGGACGAAGTCGCGCAACTGGCCGCCGTCCTCGTAGACCTGCGGCGACTCGCCGCGCTCGAGCGAGGAGCGGAACATCGCCGCCACGCCTGAGTAGGGGGTGTCGCGCGGCATCCCGGGCCCGTAGACGTTGTGGTACCTCAGCGCGACCACGCGGCCGCCGGACTGCCGTGCCCACGCCGACGCGTAGTGCTCCTGCGCGACCTTGCTGGCCGCATAGCTGCTCCGCGGGCCGAGTACCGCGTCCTCGGGGACCAGCTGCCATGCGAGCTCGCCGAGGCAGACCGCGCAGCGGTTCTCGAACGAGCCCGCGCGCAGGTCGACCTCGCGTCTCGGTGGCGGCACCTGGATCCCGTGCTCGGAGCATGCGTAGCACCCTTCGCCGTACACGACCATCGAGCTGGCCAGCACGAAGCGGCGCACCCGCGCGCTGTACATGGCGGCCAGGAGCGCCGCCGTCCCGAGGTCGTTGTGCATGGCGTACGTCGGCAGGTCGGCCGCGTCCACGCCGGCTCCCACCATCGCGGCCTGGTGGCACACGACGTCGACCCCGCGCAGCAGGTCGACCCAGTCGAGCGCGGCGCGCACGTCGAGGAGGTGCGTCCCGGCGGGCGGCTCGGTCGCGCCGTGTGCCTGAGGCAACATCGCGTCGACCCCGATCACCTCGTGACCGTCCTGCACGAGCTCGCGCCCGATGGCGCTACCGATGAAGCCGGCAGAGCCGGTCAGCAGCACCCTCACGGCGCGTCGTAGGTCAGGTCGAGACCGTCGGCCCAGGCCGCGCACCCACAGCCTTCGACGTCCGGCAGGGCGGGCACGACCGCTGTCAGCAGCTCGCGCAGCCGGTCGAGGTTGGCGGCGAAGG
>JAKFFB010000089.1:0-8416 GCA_036675425.1 Actinomycetales bacterium
GGCGCAGCGCCAGCCGGTCGGCGCTGCGGGTCACCGCCCGCACGAGCACCACCGCGAGCAGCGCGACCGCCGCGGCGACCACCGGGGCCACCAGCGCGCCGGTCAGCACCACCGCGAGCGCCAGCAGCCCGGTGACGGCGACCTGCAGCCGGCGCGCCGGGTGCCGCCGCGCGGCGGGGAAGGGCGGGTACGGCTCCGCTTCCTCGTACGCCGGAGCCCACTCCTGCTCGGGGGCGAGCAGCGTGGTGGCGTCGACGTCGCGCGGCAGCCGGAGCGTGCGGGTCACGGCGGACGACGGTCCGCCGAGCTCGGCCAGCAGGTCGAACGCCGCCGGGCGACGGCCGGGGTCGGGGTCGGTCGCCGCCTCGACCAGCGCGCGCAGGTCGGCGGGCAGCCCGTCGAGGTCCGGGTCCTCGTGCACGATCCGGTAGAGCACGGCCTCCGGCCGACCGGTGCCGTACGGCGGCCGGCCGGTCCCCGCGAACGCCACCGTCGCCCCCCACGCGTGCACGTCGACGGCGGGGGTGACGTCGGTGCCGGTGACCTGCTCGGGGGCGAGGTAGCCGGGCGTGCCGACCAGCATCCCGGTCCTGGTCAGCGCGGCCGTCGCGCTGAGGTCGACCGCCGTGGCGAGCCCCAGGTCGATGAGCTGCGGCGAGCCGTCGACGAGCAGCACGTTGCCGGGCGTGAGGTCGCGGTGGACCACGCCCGCCTCGTGCAGCGTGGCCAGCGCGTCGGCCAGGCCGCGGGCCAGGTCGTGCAGCTCCGCCGCCGGCAGCGGGCCGTGCGCCTCCACCTGCCGGTCCAGCCGGACGCCCGGGACGAAGCGCGTCACCAGGTAGGGCAGGTCGGCCTCGACGTCGGCGTCGAGCAGCTCGACCAGGTGCGGGCCGCGCACCCGGCGCAGCGCCTCGAGCTCCTGCCGGAAGCGCTGGCGGGCGGTCTCCGAGCCGTCCAGCGGGGTGTCGCGCAGCACCTTCACGGCGACGGCCCGCTCGTCGGGGGAGACCGCGAGGTAGACGGTGCCCATGCCGCCCTCGCCGAGCCGGCCGAGCAGCCGGTGCGGCCCGACGGCCGCGGGGTCGCCGGGGCGGAGCGGCGTCACGGTCACGGCGCCTCCGTCCGGGAGCAGGGTCGTCCGACGCTAGCCGCCCGGCTGGGACGTTCTGCTGCGCGCCGCGCCGCGAGGCGTCACGATGATCGGGTGGGAGAGGGCGCGCACGACGACCTGCGGCGGCTGGCCGTGTGGCTGGCGCGCCGGCGGGAGGTCGACGAGGTCCTCGAGGCGCTCACGCAGTACGGACCCACCGCCAACGACCGCGTCGCCAGCCATCTCGACGCGCTCGCGGTGATGCTCGACGCCGAGCGCGAGGCCTACCGGCGCTACGCCGAGGCCGCTCCCGATCTGGTGCAGAAGCCGCTGCCCGTGGTGCTGCCGGTGGACGCCGAGGAGACCCAGGCCAACGTGCACTCGCTGCTCTCCGCCCGGCTGGTGCGCGGGAACTAGGACGCGGCCCGCACCCGACCGCCTCGCACGGGGTGTGCGATAGCGGCGAAGCCTTCTGATGATCATGCGGGGCAGTGCCCGGGCCGGTGTTGCTAGGAGCCCGCGCGGGCGCGGAAGCGCCGGGCCATGGCCCCGTCGGTGATGTCGACGCGGCGGACCTTGCGGAGCGAGCGCACCAGCTCGCGGAAGCTCGAGCCGCGCTCGAGGACCCCGTCGACCGGCTGGACGACCTGGTCCCGGGTCACGTCGTGCGACCACATCAGCAGCGTGGCGTCGCGGGCGACCGCACGCAGGGCGGCGCAGACCTCGAGGCCGGGCATGCCTGCGACGTCCTCGGAGACCAGGACCACGGCGGGGGAGTGCTGCGCGGCGAGCTCGACCGCCCGCTCGCAGGTGTGCGCGATGCCGACCACGCGGAAGCCGGGCTCGTCGGCCAGCAGCTGCGCCATGACATCCGCCAGCCGCTCGTTCCCGTCGGCGAGGAGCACGGTCTGCGGCACGTGTGAGTGGTGCCCGGGCGGGCAGGCGGTCATGCTCTTCCGGGCGGGTGATGTGGACGACCTCTGAGCGGGCGACGCCGAGCGTGTGGTCGCTAGGCCTGGCTGCGCGAGTACGTCCGGTACCGGGTGCTGTCGCCACCGCCCTGGTAGTCGCCGCTGATGGTGACCTTGCCCGCGCGCGGCGAGAGATCGGCCACCACGATCCCGGAGCCGCTGAAGGCGGTCGCCGTGCTCCAGCTGCCGTTGCGCCGCTCCGCGAGGTAGACCTCGTACTTCCGCTCCGCCGTGCAGCCGTTCCACGCCACCCACACGGTCGAACCGGAGGCCGCGACGCGCGTCGTGCCAGGGCACGGCACCGCCGACAGCACCCGTGAGCGCATCATCCCCGACTCGTTCGAGGCGACGACTGGGCGACCGCCTCGCTCCCAGGAGGCGAAGACATGCCGGTCCGTGGTCGCCACCTGGGGCGCGGGGAAGCCCGCCTCCACCGCGAGGGTGCGGGACTGCCATCCAGCGCCCGTGTTGAGGGCGAGCCGGACGTCGGTGGACGCCCGCCCGGCGTCGTCGTGGCTCAAGCGTGCCCAGACGAGGACGAGCCCGCCTCCGGGGCGCAGTGCGAGTGAGGGGTAGTAGTCGTACGACCCCCGCGTGATCGCGCGCGGTGGGGTCTGCCCGAGCAGGGTCCCGGCTTCGTACAGCGGCACCTGGGTCTGCTGTCCGTCAGCACCGCTGTCCCAGACCGCCCACCACTTCCCGCCCCGGGCGACGATCGACCCGTGGTCGACGTGCCGCCCCGGCACAGTGATGCTGCGACGTGGGCCGACGTTGCCGGAGCGGTCGACCTTGAACACGTCTCCGCCGTAGAAGGCGTAGGTCCCGGTCTCGTCCTGCGTGCTGTCGTGGAGCACGCTGCTCCACGGAAGGATCCTTCTCGTCTGCCATCCGCTCGGTGTGTGGACGACGTAGCGCAGCTCCGACTGGCCGGAGTCGACGCCGACGACGCACTGGACGAATCCGCGCAGGACGCCGTCGGGGCCCATCGAGATGGCGGACCGCAGGCATCCGTTGGGCGCGATCTGCTGCGGTGGCCCGAGCGGAGCTCCTGCGGCGGCCGGCGTCGTCGCGAGAAGACCGACGGACAGGACGGCCAGGAGGCAAGCACGGACGAACGCGGGCATTCACGCAGCGTAGTGATGCGTCGCGTTCCGTCCCGATGAAACGGGACGCGAGCCTGACGCGCGACGTGCATCTGAGCGGGCGACGGGAATCGAACCCGCGTAGCCAGTTTGGAAGACTGGGGCTCTACCATTGAGCTACGCCCGCGCGAGGGCAGGGGCCTAGAGTGAGGCCCGCGCCACGCGGGGCGTAGCGTAGTGGCTAGCGCGCCTGCTTTGGGAGCAGGAGATCGGGAGTTCGAGTCTCCCCGCCCCGACGATCCTCTCCCTGCTGTCGCGCGCTGACGCATGTCAACCAGCCCCGGACACGAAGAGGATCCCCCTGTGCAGAGCGCCGTCGAGACCCTGAGCCCCACGCGGGTCCGCCTCACGGTCGAGGTCCCCTTCGAGGAGCTCAAGCCGGAGCTGGACAAGGCGTACAAGACCATCGGCGCCCAGGTGAAGGTCCAGGGCTTCCGCCCCGGCAAGGTGCCGCCGCGCATCCTCGACCAGCGGGTCGGCCGCGGCGTCGTGCTCGAGGAGGCCGTGCAGGAGGCCCTGCCGCGGCTCTACTCCGAGGCCGTGTCCGAGGCCGGCGTCGCGCCGATCGGCCGGCCCGAGGTCGACGTCACCAAGCTCGACGACGGCAAGGAGCTGACGTTCACCGCCGAGGTGGACGTACGCCCTGACTTCGACCTGCCGGCCTACGACTCCCTCACCGTCACGGTCGCCGACGCCGTCGTCACCGACGAGGACGTCACGACGCAGGTCGACGAGCTGCGCGAGCGGTTCGCGAAGCTCTCCCCGGTCGAGCGGGCCGCGGCCGAGGGCGACTTCGTCACGCTCGACCTCGCGGCCACGGTCGACGGCGCCGAGGTCCCGGGCGGCACCGCCACCGGCCTGAGCTACCAGGTCGGCTCGGGCGACCTGCTCGACGGCCTCGACGAGGCCGTGACCGGCAAGAGCGCCGGGGAAGCCGGCACCTTCACCACCACGCTGGTCGCCGGCGAGTTCGAGGGCCAGAACGCCGAGGTCGCCGTCACCGTCCGCGCCGTCAACGAGCGCGAGCTCCCCGCGGCCGACGACGCCTGGGCCGAGACCACCGGCTTCGCGACCTTCGCCGAGCTGGAGGCCGACGTCCGCTCGCGGCTGGAGCGCATGAAGAAGCTCGAGCAGGGCGTCGAGGCCCGCGACAAGGTCCTCGAGGCGCTGCTCGCGACCGTCGACGTGCCGCTGCCCGACTCGATCGTCGAGACCGAGATCGAGTGGCGCAAGCAGAGCACCACCCAGCAGCTCGCCCAGGCCGGCATGACGCTCGACCAGTACCTCGAGGCCGAGGGCAAGGGCGAGGAGGAGTTCGAGGAGGAGGTCCGCGAGGGCGCCACCACGGCCGTCAAGGCCCAGCTCGTCCTCGACGCCGTCGCCGACGCCGAGGAGCTGGGTGTCAGCGACGCCGAGCTGACCGACCAGGTCGTCCGCCGGGCGCAGCGCGCCGGCGTCTCGCCCGACCAGTACGCCCAGTCGGTCGTCCAGTCGGGCCAGCTCCAGGGCCTGGTCCAGGAGGTCCGCCGCGGCAAGGCGCTCGCGACCGTCATGGAGTCGGCGACCATCACCGACGCCTCCGGCAACGCCGTGGACCTCGAGGAGCTCCGCGACGACATGGGTCCGGCCGACGACACGCAGTTCGACGAGGACGGCCGTCCGTTCCACACGCACGGCGACGGGACCGTCCACTACCTCGACGAGGAGTAGGCGCCGCACCGCGTTGATCATCCGCAGCATCCCCGTCGTCAGCCGCCGCCCGGCGGGCTGTGGCCGGGAATCCTGCGGATGATCAACAGAAGATCTGGTGCGCTCAGCGCGGCGACGGCCCGCTGACGCGGCCGATCCTCCTGACGATCACGTACGGCGGCCGTCGCGGGCGGCTTTCGCCCTTGGCGGAACGAGCGCTCGGAGGGGACTGCCCGTCGGTCCACGGCGTTAGGGTCGCTGCCAGGCAGTCCCGTTCCCGAGATCCGAGGCAGGCCCCACCGTGACCCAGACAGACCCCTCGACCGGGTTGGTCGTCCCCCCGTACGGCAGCGCGACCCCGGTCGCCCGCCAGGCCGGCGCCGGCATGGGGCTGGACGACCAGGTCTTCAACCGGCTCCTCAAGGAGCGGATCATCTTCCTGGGCTCGCCGGTCATGGACGAGATCGCCAACGCCATCTGCGCGCAGCTGCTGCTGCTGGCCGCGGAGGACCCCGAGCGCGACATCTTCCTCTACATCAACAGCCCCGGCGGCTCGATCTCGGCCGGCATGGCGATCTACGACACGATGCAGTTCGTCAGCAACGACGTCGCCACGGTGGGTCTGGGCCTGGCAGCCTCGATGGGGCAGTTCCTGCTCTGCGCCGGCGCCAAGGGCAAGCGCTACGCCACCCCGCACGCGCGGATCATGATGCACCAGCCCTCGGGCGGCATCGGCGGAACCGCGGCCGACATCGCGATCCAGGCCGAGCAGATGCTCTACGTCAAGAAGCAGATGGCCGAGCGGATCGCCTTCCACACCGGCCAGTCGCAGGAGCAGATCGAGAAGGACTCCGACCGGGACCGCTGGTTCTCGGCGGAGGAGGCCAAGGAGTACGGCTTCATCGACCACGTCGTCGCCGGGGCCGCGCAGGTCCCGTCCGGCGCCGGCACCCGGGCCTAGGAGGGCTTGCACAGATGTCTTTCTCGGACCCGATGAACTACACGATCCCGATCGTCATCGAGCAGACCTCCCGCGGGGAGCGCTCGTTCGACATCTACAGCCGGCTGCTCAAGGAGCGCATCATCTTCCTGGGCACGCCGATCGACGACGGCGTCGCCAACGTCGTGATGGCGCAGCTGCTCCACCTCGAGTCCGAGGACCCGGACCGCGACATCAACATGTACATCAACAGCCCCGGCGGCTCGTTCACCGCGCTGACGGCGATCTACGACACGATGCAGTTCGTCAAGCCCGAGATCCAGACGATCTGCATGGGCCAGGCGGCCTCCGCCGCGGCCGTGATCCTGGCCGCCGGCACCAAGGGCAAGCGCCTCGCGCTCGAGCACGCCCGCGTGCTCATCCACCAGCCCTCCGGCGGCGGCGAGGGCCAGAGCTCCGACATCGAGATCCAGGCGCGCGAGATCCTGCGCATGCGCGACCTGCTCGAGTCCATGCTCGCCAAGCACACGGGCAAGGAGGAGGCCGACATCCGCAAGGACATCGAGCGCGACAAGATCCTCACCGCCCGCGAGGCGATGGAGTACGGGATCATCGACGAGGTCGTCGCCTCCCGCAAGATCGCCAGCGGCGCAGCCAACGCCGCCGGTCGCTAGGCCCGAACCGTCGCGGAGCCGGCCCTGCTCGGCTCCGCGACAACCCGCCCGGACGGTCCACGTCTTGGCGCAGAAGGACTGGATCTGACGGCGCCAGGCGGTACCGTCAACGAACAGGTTCTCGGCCCGGTGCCGGGGACGACGAGGGACGAGGTACTCCGAGGTGGCACGCATCGGTGACGGCGGCGACCTGCTGAAGTGCTCGTTCTGCGGGAAGTCGCAGAAGCAGGTCAAGAAGCTCATCGCCGGGCCAGGCGTCTACATCTGCGACGAGTGCATCGACCTCTGCAACGAGATCATCGAGGAGGAGCTCTCCGAGAGCTCGGAGCTCAAGTGGGACGAGCTGCCGAAGCCCAAGGAGATCTACGACTTCCTCGACCAGTACGTCATCGGGCAGGACACCGCGAAGCGGACCCTCGCCGTCGCCGTCTACAACCACTACAAGCGGGTGCAGGCCGGCGGCAACGAGAAGGAGCCCGTCGAGCTGCAGAAGAGCAACATCCTGCTGCTCGGCCCGACCGGCTGCGGGAAGACGCTGCTGGCGCAGACCCTCGCCAAGATGCTCAACGTCCCGTTCGCCATCGCCGACGCGACGGCGCTGACGGAGGCCGGCTACGTCGGCGAGGACGTCGAGAACATCCTGCTCAAGCTGATCCAGGCCGCTGACTACGACGTCAAGAAGGCCGAGACCGGGATCATCTACATCGACGAGGTCGACAAGATCGCCCGCAAGAGCGAGAACCCGTCGATCACCCGCGACGTCTCCGGCGAGGGCGTGCAGCAGGCGCTGCTGAAGATCCTGGAGGGCACCACCGCCTCGGTGCCGCCGCAGGGCGGGCGCAAGCACCCGCACCAGGAGTTCATCCAGATCGACACCACCAACGTCCTCTTCATCGTCGGCGGCGCCTTCGCCGGCCTCGACAAGGTGATCGAGCAGCGGATCGGCAAGAAGGCCGTCGGCTTCGGGGCCGTGCTGCACTCCAAGCACGAGGTCGACGCCGGCAACGTCTTCGGCGACGCGATGCCCGAGGACCTGCTGAAGTACGGGATGATCCCCGAGTTCATCGGCCGCCTGCCGGTGCTGACCAGCGTGCACAACCTGGACAAGCAGGCGCTGATCCAGATCCTCACCGAGCCCAAGAACGCGCTCATCAAGCAGTACCGCCGGCTCTTCGAGCTCGACGGCGTCGAGCTGGAGTTCAGCGACGACGCCCTCGAGTCCATCGCCGACCAGGCGATCCTGCGCGGCACCGGCGCCCGTGGCCTGCGCGCGATCATGGAGGAGGTGCTGCTGTCGGTGATGTACGACCTGCCGTCCCGGGGTGACGTCGCCAAGTGCCTGATCACCCGCGAGGTCGTCCTCGAGCACGTCAACCCGACCCTGGTCCCGCGCGACGCGGCGACCCCCGCCCGTCGCGAGCGCCGCGAGAAGTCGGCCTAGCTCCACACGTCGTCCGACGGCGCCCGCCTCCTCGTGAGGCCGGGCGCCGCGGTCGTCTCAGCGCGGCCGCGTCCTCCTGGCTGATCCACGCGGACCTTCAGGCGGATCCGGGACGTGGTTCCACCTCGAGGTCCGCGTGGATCACCTGGTGCGGCGTACGACGGAGCTGCTGTCGGTGACGCTAGGTAGTTGTGACCTACCCGTCAGTAGCCAAGCGGGGCCGGGGTCGTTGCTGTCGGTGACCCCCTCTTGCAGCACCCTCACCGGGAGACCCCCTCGTGCGCTCGATGCCCCGCTCTGCCGCCACCGCGGCCTCCGCCGCTCTCGCGCTCGCCGTCCTCGGGATGCCCGGGGTCGCCCTCGCCGGCGGACCGGACTCCGCCGGCACCCGCCCCTCCGCCGGGGCGGAGGCACGACAGGCTCCCGCGAGCAGCGCTCCCAGCGAGGCTGCCGGGCGCGCTGCCGCCGT
>JAKFFB010000131.1:0-36871 GCA_036675425.1 Actinomycetales bacterium
GTCACCGAGGGGACGGCGACCTGCGCCATCGCCGTGGCGGCGGTGACGACTCCTGTCGTGGCGAGCAGTCCGGTGGCGAGCCACAGACGACGGGTGGGGGCGGGGCTCATGCGGGGGTCTCCGGACGCTGGGAAGAACGTGCCTGACTGTCCAGTTCGACGTCCACGGTCCCATGCCTGCGTCCGACGGTGATCGCCGCTGCGGCGGCGATCACCGTCGGCAGCCCGTAGAGCGGAGGGCGTACGACGCTGCGGCCGCTCGGCCACACCATCAGGGCGAGCACCAGGCACCCCGCGCCGAGCCCCGCGGCGAGCCGAGGTCCGGCGACGGCGGCGAGCGGGAGGACGCCCCACAGGACGTACCAGGGCTGCACCACCGGCAGCAGCACCGAGACGGCGAGCAGCGCGAGCCCGGCCGCGCGGACCGGTCCGAGCGACGGCGTGCGCCACAGCAGCCCCGCCACGGCCCCGACGGCGAGCAGCAGCCCGACCAGCAGCACGGCGTCGAGCGTCGCGTCGCCGCCGGGGAGCAGCACTCCGAGCCCGGTCATGGGGGAGAAGAGCGACAGCCGGGCCCGGCCGGTGTCGAGGGTGCCGAGCCACCCCCATCCCAGGTCGAGGCTCAGCACGAGCGCCGTGATCGCGCACACCGCGCCGCCCACGAGTCCCGCGCGAACGCGCTCGCCCCACGTCGGCCGGGCCATCACGACGAAGCCGAGCGCTGCGAGCGCCGGCAGCTTGACCAGGGCCGCGGCCGTGATGAGCACCGCCGCGAGCGGGAGGGGCGTCACCGCCAGCCCGGCCAGCATCAGCCCGAGCATGAGCGCCTCGTTGTGGGCGCCGCCGACGAGGTGCAGCAGTACCAGCGGGTTCGCGATCCCGAGCCAGAGCGCCCGGTCGCCGCCGAGCCGGCGCAGCGCCCACCCCGCCAGGACCAGCCCGAGCACTGCCAGCAGCCGCATCCCGCCCAGCGCCGGCAGCAGCGACTCCCCGGTGACCCGCACGACCAGCGAGGCGAGCGTCAGCCAGAGCGGGCCGTACGGCGACGGGGTCTCCCGCCAGACCTCGTCGATGCCGTCGACCAGCGGCCCGTCCAGGGCTGCGGGCCCGTTGCTGTACGGGTCGACGCCCTCGACCACGAGCGCTGCCTGGCCGACGTAGGCGTAGACGTCGCGGCTGAGCATCGGCGGCGCGAGGAGCAGGGGAGCGGCCCAGAGCAGCGAGGCCGGCACGTAGGCGGACCGCAGCCGCCACCAGGCCACGCCGAGCAGCAGGACGCCGATCACCACCAGCGGCGTGCCCGGACCGACGCCGCGCTCGCCTGGTGGCAACGCGCCCGATCCCCAGCCGCCGAGCGCGATCAGCGCGCTGCCGACGGTGCCGACCGCGAGCAGCCAGCGGGAGGTCACGCGGAAACCCTAGGGGAGCGCCCGCGACCGGTAGCCCTTGTCCTTGCCGAGGATCCGCTCCGCCGCGAGCCGGCCGGAGATGAGCACCATCGGCACGCCGACGCCGGGCTGCGTGCCGGAGCCGGCGAAGACCACGCCCTCCACCTTCGGCGCGAGGTTGGCGGCCCGGAACGGACCGGTCTGGAAGAAGGAGTGCGCGGCGGCGAACGGCGCGCCCTGCTCCATCCCGCGCCGCTGCCAGTCGGCCGGCGTCGTGACGTCCTCGACCTCGATGCCGTCGCCGAAGCCGACGTAGCCGAGCGCCTCGAGCCGGGCCACCGCCTCGTCGCGGTAGCGCGGGCCGACGACGTCCCAGTCGATGCCCGCGGAGGTGTTCGGCGTCGGCAGGAGCACGTAGTAGATCTGCTTGCCGTCGGGCGCCAGCGTGGGGTCGCCGTGTGTGGGGTTGGTCACCAGGATCGAGGGATCGCTCATCAGCGTCTGGTCGTCGATGAGCTCGGTGAAGACGCCCTTCCACGACCGGCCGAAGTGGATGTTGTGGTGCGCGATCTGCGAGTAGGCCTGCGACGAGCCGGCGAGCAGCAGGAAGCACGACGGGGAGTACGACTGCTGCTTCACGCGACGCGGCGTCGCCTCGGGCGGGAGCAGCTCGCGGTAGGCCACCGGCAGGTCCGGGTTGAGGACCACGACGTCGGCCTCGATGCGCTCGCCGTCGGCCGTCTCGACCCCGACCGCGCGGCCGTGGTCGACCAGCACCCGGGTCACCGTCGTGCCGTAGCGGAAGACGACGCCGTGCTTCTCCGCGGCGCCGGCGAGCGCCCGCGGCACCGCGTGCATGCCGCCCTTCGGGAAGAAGACGCCCGCGACCGAGTCCATGTAGGCGATGACCGCGTAGATGGCGAGGGCGTCGTACGGCGACAGACCTGCGTACATCGACTGGAACGACAGGACCCGCTGCGTACGAGGGTCTTTCAGGTACTGCTCGACCTTCGGGGCGAGCCGGCCGAAGCCGCCGATCGCCGCCAGTCGAGCGAGGTTCGGGGTGATCAGGTCGAGCGGCGAGTCGATGTTGCGGTCGATGAAGTCCTTCATCTCGTAGCGGTAGAGCTTCGAGACGAAGTCGACGTAGCGCAGGTAGCCGGCGGCCTCGTCCGGCCCGCAGACGCGGGAGACCTCCTCGGCCATGGCGGCCGGGTCGGCCTTCACGTCGAGGGTCGAGCCGTCGGGGTAGTAGGCGCGGTAGAGCGGGTCGACCGGTTCGAGCTCGAGCCAGTCCTCGAGCCGCTCTCCGACGCAGTCGAGGGCGTCGGCGATGAGGTCCGGCATGGTCAGCACGGTGGGTCCGGTGTCGAACCGGTAGCCGTCCCGCTCGAGCAGGCCGTTGCGGCCGCCGGGGACCTCGGCCCGCTCCAGGACGGTCACCTCGCGGCCCGCCCCGGCCAGCCGCAGCGCCGCCGACAGCCCGGCCAGCCCGGCGCCGACGACGACGACGCGGTCGGTCTTGCCGGGCACGGTCTTCACCCTCGAAGCGTAGGCGGGGCAGGAGGAGTCCGCCCGTCGGCGAAGATGCACGGGTGCTGCATCTACGTGCTCCTCTCGCGCTCGCCCTCGCCCTCGGGCTCGTCACCACGACCGCCGCTCCGGCGCTGGCCGCGGACACCCCGCCGGCCCAGCCGATGCAGGTCGGCACCGCGCTGGCGCCCGGCAACAGCGGCTTCTTCTCCGTGGCCGGCCAGGCCGCCGGCATGGCCAGCGGCGACCCCGGCGCCTACGGAGAGAACGTCGACGACCAGCGCGAGATGTTCTGGGACGGCTCCTACAAGGACGGCCGCTTCGCCGACGTCTCGGGGCAGACGCCGCAGGAGCCGAAGGACGGCGTGCGCATCTACTCCGACGACAAGGGCGTGCCGGTCGTCTACGGCGACACGGCCTACGACACGTGGTTCGGGGCGGGCTACGCCGCCGGGCAGCAGCGGCTCTTCCTCGCCGACGCCGTGCGCCGGCTCGGCCGCGGCACCTTCGCCGAGCTGGTCGGCCCGAGCGGCGTCCCGGCCGACGTGCAGGCCCGCACGCTGACGTACTCGCAGGCCGACTACGACGCGATGTTCGCCGCGCTGCCGCAGTCCTCCAAGGAGGTCGTCGAGGGCTACGCCGCCGGCATGGACGCCTGGATCTCGCACGTCCGCGCGACGCCCACGGACCTGCCGGCGGAGTACGTCCTGCTCTCCTCGCTGCCCGAGGCGTGGACGGTCACCGACACCCTCGCCGCGGGCGTGCTCATCACCCGCACCGTCGCCTCGGCCGGTGGCGACGAGTTCCGCGAGGTCGAGACGCTGCGCGCGCTCGGTGGCCTCTCCGGGCTGGGTGCATTCACGGACCTGCGCTGGCAATCCGACGAGAAGGCCACCGTCAGCGTCCCGCCGTCCGAGGGCCGCTTCGACAACGCCGTGGTGACGCCGTCGCAGCGGGACGCGGTGCTCCGCAAGAGCGCGGCGTACGCCCTCGCTCTGCCGCCCGAGCTCGCGAACGGGCCGGGCACGGGCGCCTTCCCGGCACCGGAAGTGCCTGAGGGCGTGGGACTTCCGCCACTGGTCCGGTCCTCGTTGAACGGCGTCGCCGAGACGCTCGTGGCGTGGGGCAACGGGCTGCACGGCGGGTCGTACGCCTTCGCGGTCGCGCCGGAGCGCACGTCCACGGGCGCGGCGATGCTGGTCAGCGGTCCGCAGCTCGGCTACTCCTACCCGACCCAGCTCTGGGAGGTGGAGGTGCACGGCGGCGGCTACGACGCGCGCGGCTCCACCGTGCCCGGGTTGCCGACGGTCGGCATCGGCTACGGCAAGCGCGTCGCGTGGGGGCTGACGACCGGCAACAGCAAGACGATCGACAGCTTCATCGAGACCACCCGACGGGCGGCCGACGACACGCTGGAGTACCTCCACAAGGGCACCTGGAAGAGGGCCGACTGCCGCACCGAGACCGTGCGCTACCGGACCGCGCAGGAGGGGGTGCCGGTCGGGCCGGCGGTCCTCACGCAGGACGCCGAGGTGTGCCGCACCGTGCACGGCCCGATCGTCGCCTACAGCGAGGACGGGACGAAGGCGCGCTCGGTCCAGTACGCGATGTACCGCCGCGAGCTCGAGACCGTCAACGGCATCCTGCAGTGGAACCGCGCGGACACGCTCGAGGAGTTCGAGCAGGGCATGCGGATGGTGACCTGGAACGAGAACACCGTCTACGCCGACGCCGACGGCCGGATCGCCTACTGGCACCCGGGGCTCTTCCCGGTCCGCTCGTCCTCCTGGGACAGCCGCTTCCCGGCGCCCGGCACCGGCGAGCACGACACCCGTGGGGTGCTGCCGTTCGAGCGGATGCCGCAGGTGGTCGACCCGGAGGTCGGCTACGTCGCCAACTGGAACGGCAAGCCGGCCGTCGGCTGGATCGACGAGTACCTCGAGCCCGCGTCGTCCCGCTCCGGCGGCAAGGCCCAGCGCGTGCAGGTCATCCACGACCTGCTGGCGGCCCAGCCCCGGATGACGCCCGAGGCGCTGAGCGCGACGGAGTACCGCCTCGGCAACCTCGACCAGCGAGTCCCGGAGTTCAAGGGCCTGCTCACGTCGCTGACCGGCCGCACCGCCGAGCAGCGCGCCGCGATCGCCCTGCTCAAGGCCTGGGACGGCACGACCTACGGCCCGGGCGCCGGCACCTCCGAGGGCGACTACACCGACGAGACCGTCACCGACGGCCCGGCCAAGACGCTGTGGATGCGCTACATGGACGACCTCCGCGACGTCGTCCTCGCCTCCGTGCCCGAGGACATCCGGCTGCAGAGCGACTTCGTGTCCAGCCACGTCTACGACGCCTCACCCGCGGACAACCTCGTCCTGCGCGTGCTCGCGCCGTCCCGCTCGGCGCTGCGACCCTCCCGCGACTACCTCGCCGGGAAGACGACCGCCGACGCGATGCTCACCGCCCTGGACCGCTCGATCGCGGCTCTCACCGACGAGTACGGCGACGACCCCGCGACGTGGCGCGCCCCCCACGAGCGCCGCCCGATCGAGTCCCTCACCGGAGTCATCGGCCCGTCCCTGACGATGCCGTACATGGACCGCGGCAGCTGGGTCCACGTCATCGCCTTCACCCAGCGCGTCGCCCAGGCGCCCAGGCCTGTGGCGCAGCCGCGCCCGGCGACCGGCCAGCTCCCCGCCACCGGCGCCGAGGCAGGCCTGGCCGGGCTGGCCACCCTGCTCCTCCTGGGCACGGCCTGGCTCCGGCGCCGCGCTCCACAACCGATCAAGCAGGAGGCGCTCCCTTGATCGGCTGTGGAGCCTGACAGCCACCCCCACTCGGGGCCCCCTCCACAACCGATCACCTCCCGCCCCCGACCTTGATCGGTTGTGGAGAGGCCGGCCGCACCTACTCCGGCTCGTTGCCCGTGTCCGAGCCGATCCGGAAGGGCGTCGTCACCCCGGCGTACGCGAGGTGCGCCAGCAGTCCCTCGGCCGCGTGGTCGAGGTTGTGGCAGTGGTCCATCCAGATGCCGGGGTTGTCCGCCACGAAGGCGATCTCGATCACCTCCCCGTCCAGCACGTCGAGGGAGTCGACCCACCACGGGGAGCCCGTGGAGCGCACCCCGTTGCGCGACAGCACCACGGCGTGGTGGCCGTGCAGGTGCATCGGATGCACGTCTCCGCTGTCGTTGCGGATGGTCATCCGGACGACGTCGCCCTCCTCGACGAGGTACATCGGCACGTCGGGCAGCAGCTCGCCGTTGACGGTCCACCAGAAGCCGGGCCTGCCGTCGAGGAAGCCGGGCCGGCGGCCGATGTCGTAGTCGAAGTCGCGGTCCACGTCGGAGAGGTCGAGGCCGAGCGGGGCGGGGGAGCCGTAGTCGAGCAGGTCGAGGACGAGCTCCGGCTCGGGCCGCTCGTCGACGTCGACAGCCGGCGGGCCGATCACCACCGCGGTGCCGCCGCCGATGTCCACGCGCAGCGCCGATCCGTCGGTGGGCACGGTCAGCTCGAGGTCGGCCCGGCCGCCGGCGGGCAGGACGAGCTGCTTCTCCTGCACCACGGTCGGCTCGTGCAGGTCGCGCGCGTCGATCGCCACGACCCGGTACGCACCGCCGGTCACCCAGGTGCGGAGCCGGCCGTTGTCGGTGTTGACCAGGCGCAGCCGCACGGTCTCGCCCGCGTCGGCCGGCACGCGTGAGACGCCGGAGCGCCCGTTGATGGTGCGACGACCGCGGTAGGAGTGGACGGCGGCGACGACGTCGGAGTCCTGCGTCACCGCCTCTGCCGGGTCGACGACGAGAACGCCGAACAACCCGCCGCGCACCTGCTCGTGGGAGACCTGGTGCGAGTGGTACCAGTAGGTGCCGGGGTCCTCGGCGACGAAGCGGTAGACGTGCGAGTCGCCTGGTCGTACGGCGTCCTGGGTCACGCCGGCGACGCCGTCCTCGGCGTTGGGGAGGTCGACGCCGTGCCAGTGCAGCGTCGTGCCCTGCTCGACGTCGACGTTGCGCAGGGTCACTTGGATCAGGTCGCCCTCCCGGGCGCGGATCTCGGGCCCGGGGGAGGTCCCGTTCAGGGTGTAGCCGTCGAGCTCCTCACCGGAGGCGAGGGTGACGCGCCCCTGCCGCGCCGACAGCGTCACCTCGACGTCGGGCTCCCCGACGTGGGGCCCGCTGAGCGAGGCCAGGCTGACGCCGCCCCCGTGCGACCCGTGACCGTCCACGGGCGGACCGCCGCCGAGGTCGACGGCGCCCATGTCCATCACCGAGTAGCTGTCGGGCAGTCGGCTGCCCTGCCAGGACCAGCCGATGAACGCGACGAGGAGCAGGGTGGCGGTGAGCCCGGCCGCAGTGGCGAGCCGACCGCCGGTGGAGGCGTCAGACAGCGGCGCGCTCACGGTCTCCCACGGCAGCGCCCGGGACGTTGTCGACACGGCGGGCGGTCATCAGCGCGAGGCCGAAGATGACGAACGCGTTCAGCCCGTGCAGAAGACCGACGGCAGGCGCGCTGAAGGACACGATCGCCATGACCACCTGGAGGACGATCGCCAGCAGGACGAATCCCGCCCACTTCGACGCCCCCTTCACCTTGGTGAAGAACGAGGAGACCAGCAGCAGCAGGCCGAGCAGCGGCATGACGTTCATGCCGACGAGGCCGTGGATGTCGTGGCCCAGCTTGTGCTCGGAGTCCTTGCTGAGGACCGCGCCGTCCTCGAGCTCGTTGATGACGTCGAACCAGCCGAAGGCGACTGCTGCTGCCTGGACCATGACGCCGAGACAGATGAGGAGCGCAATGCCGCGGTAGGCAGACCTCATTGGACCTCCCAGGGGCGAGCAGGCGGCGGGTCCGCCCTCGCTGCCGAGACTTGTACACCTCCGACCCGGTTCTGCGAAGCGATTCCCCGAAGAAACGCCGCTCAGGCCAGGGTGAGGATCTCCGCACCGCTGTCGGTGACGACCAGGGTGTGCTCGAACTGCGCGGTGCGGGACCGGTCGACCGTCACGGCCGTCCAGCCGTCGTCCCACATCTCGTGGTGCCAGTCGCCGATCGAGATCATCGGCTCGATCGTGAAGGTCATGCCCGGCTCGAGGACGGTGCGCGCCTGCGGGTTGTCGTAGTGGAACACCTGCGGGTCGCTGTGGAAGGTGCGGCCGATGCCGTGGCCGACGAAGGCGCGGATCACGCCGTACCCCCGCGCCTCGGCGTGGGTCTGGATGGCCTTGCCGATGTCGCGGACCCGGCCACCGGGGCGTACGGCCGCGATGCCGACGTCGAGGCACTCCCGCGTGACGTCGACCAGCCGGCGGGACTCCTCGTCGACGTCGCCGACGAGGAAGGTCGCGTTGGTGTCGCCGTGCACGCCGTCGAGGAAGATCGTGACGTCGCAGTTCACGATGTCGCCGTCCTTGAGGACGGTGGAGTCGGGGATGCCGTGGCAGATGACCTCGTTGACGCTGGTGCACAGCGACTTCGGGAAGCCGTTGTAGCCGAGCGGGGAGGGGTAGCCGCCGCGCGCGATGCAGGCCTCGTGGGCGATCGCGTCGAGCTCGTCGGTCGTGATCCCGGGACGCACGGCGGCGCCCACCTCCTGCAGGATCTCGGCTGCAGCACGGCCGGCGACCCGCATCCTGGCGATCGTCTCGGGGTCCTTCGGGCGGCCGCTGTCCCGGCTCTGCGGGCGGCCGTGCCGGTCGAGGGCGTAGTCGGGGCGGGGGATGGAGTCCGGCACCTCGCGCCGGGGCGAGAGACGACCCGGGCGTACGAACGCCGCCTCCCGGCGCTCCCGCTCCTCGCGGCGGGCCTGCTCGGCGGCCGCCCGGGCCGGGTCGAGGTCGGCCACGCGGTGGCAGCGCTTGTACCGGCGGCCGCTGCCGCACCAGCAGGGGTCGTTCGAGGTACGCGCGGCCGGAGTGCTCATCCGGACCAGCGTATCCAGCCGGAGCGTGTGGGACACACCTCGTGCGTGATCCGTGACTGCCCGTCACCTCTTCGTCCCCGGCGCGTTGTAGACGTCGCAGATGTCGGTCTTGACCCGGTTCGGGAGGTGCCAGGTGCCGTTGGCGCACCCCTGGACCGACGTGCGCGCCGCGCGTCCGTTCCCCGGGCCGCAGGCCGTCAGCGGCGTCCTGTCCGGGCAGGCGCACCTGCAGACCCACCTGCAGCCGATCGTGGACCTCGCGACGGGTGAGATCTGGGGCGTCGAGGCGCTCAGCCGGTTCCCGGGGCACCCGCAGCCCGGGCCGTCGGCGTGGTTCGCCTCCGCCTTCCACGACGGCCGCGGCGTCGCCCTCGAGCTGCTGGCGCTGCAGACCGCCCTCGAGGTGGTCGAGCGGCTGCCCGACGGGATGCGGCTGACCGTCAACCTCTCCGCCCGCGCGCTGCTGGAGCCGGCGGCCCAGGCCCTGCTCTCGGAGGCGGCCGGACCGTGCCTGGTGGTGGAGCTGACCGAGCACGAGCAGGTGACGAGCTACCCGCCGCTGCTCGAGGTGCTGACCCGCCTGCGCGAGGCCAGCGTGGAGCTCGCGATCGACGACTTCGGCGCCGGTCACTCGAGCCTGCAGCACGTCCTGCAGCTCGAGCCCGACGTCGTCAAGCTCGACCTGGCGCTGGTGCAGGGCATCGGCGGCTGCTCGCGTCGCGCGGCGCTGGTGGACGCGGTGCGCGGCTTCTGCACGGCCACCGGCACGGCGCTGGTGGCCGAGGGCGTCGAGGACGCCGCGGACCTGGCGGCGCTGGTGCGCCTGGGCGTCAGCCACGCCCAGGGGTGGTTCCTCGCCCGGCCGGCTCCGGTGGAGGTGGTGCTGCCCGTCCTGGAGAGCGGCGTACGCCCTCCCGTCCTCGTCCTTCCCTAGACCGAGCGGCTGGTCGCGGCCGCGGCGAGCTGCCGCAGGACCTCGCGGGCCTCGTCGGTGACCGGCACCGCGTCGAGCGCGGCCAGCGCGTCACCGGTCAGCTGCTCGATGAGCGCCTCGACGCGGCCCAGGGCGCCGGTCTCCTCGATGACCTCGCGCAGCCGCGCGACCCCCTCGGCCGACAGGTGCGGGTCGCCGAGGTGGCGGCGCACCGCCGCGGCCTGCCCGGGGGTCGCCGTCTCCAGCGCCATCGCGACCATCGCGGTCCGCTTGCCCTCGCGCAGGTCGTCGCCGGCCGGCTTGCCGGTCGCCTCGGGGTCGCCGAAGACGCCGAGCACGTCGTCGCGCAGCTGGAAGGCCTCGCCCAGCGGGAGGCCGTAGCCGGAGTAGCCCGCCAGCAGCTCCGGACCGGCCCCGGCGAGCGCCGCCCCGAGGTGCAGCGGCCGCTCGATCGTGTACTTCGCGCTCTTGTAGCGGGCCACCCGCAGCGCCCGCTCGACCGAGCCGCCGCCGCGCGCCTGCTCGAGCAGGTCGAGGTACTGCCCGCCCATCAGCTCGGTGCGCATCAGGTCGAAGACGCGCTGGGCGGCGGCGAGCCGGTCGGCCGGCACGTCCGTGCTGCAGAGCAGCTCGTCGGACCAGGACAGGCACAGGTCGCCGAGCAGGATCGCCGCGCCGGTGCCGAACGCCTCCGGGTCGCCGACCCAGCCCTCCGCCCGGTGCAGGCTGGCGAAGCGCCGGTGCACCGCCGGCCGGCCCCGCCGGGTGTCGCTGCCGTCCATGACGTCGTCGTGGATGAGCGCGCAGGCCTGGAACAGCTCGAGGGCGGCGGCGGCCTCGATGATCGCCTCGCCGTCGCCGCCTCCCGCGCCGCGGAAGCCCCAGTAGCAGAAGGCCGGCCGCAGCCGCTTGCCGCCGGAGACCAGCTCGCTGAGGGCGTCGGTGAGGTGGCCGAGCTCGTCCGAGATGCCGTCGAGCAGCGGGACCTGCCGGGCGACGAAGGTGTCGAGCGCCTTCTGGACCCGCTGGCGCAGGTCGGCTGCGTCGAGCGGGGCGGGGGACGACTCCATGTCGCGGAGGGTACGGGGATGAGCCGGGGCGCGCCTGTCCGCGACTAGCCTGGCTCCGTGGGCGACCGGACGATCAAGGACATGCTCGACAGCGGGCGTCGGCTCTTCTCGTTCGAGTTCATGCCGGGCAAGACAGCCGAGGGCGAGCGGCAGCTCTGGACCGCGCTGCGCGAGCTGGAGGCGCTGCGCCCCGACTTCGTCTCGGTGACGTACGGCGCCGGCGGCTCGACCCGCGACACCACCATCGACGCGACGGCCCGCATCGCCGAGGAGACCACCCTCACCCCGCTGGCGCACCTCACCGCCGTCGACCACTCCGTCGCGGACCTGCGCCGGATCCTCGGCCGGCTGCTCGAGGGCGACGTGCGCAACGTGCTGGCACTGCGGGGCGACCCGCCGGGCGACCCGCAGGGCGAGTGGGTCAAGCACGCGGAGGGCCTGGAGTACGCCGAGGAGCTCGTCCGGCTGACCAGGTCCGTCGGTGACTTCTGCGTCGGCGTGGCGGCGTTCCCGGAGAAGCACCCGCGCTCACCGGACCTCGACACCGACGTCGAGCGCTTCGTCGACAAGTGCCGCGCAGGCGCCGACTTCGCCATCACGCAGATGTTCTTCCGCGCCGAGGACTACCTCCGCCTGCGCGACCGCGTCGCCGCCACCGGCTGCGAGGTGCCGATCATCCCCGGGATCATGCCGGTGACGAACGTCAAGCAGATCAAGCGGATGGCGGAGCTCTCCGGTGCGGCGTTCCCCGAGGACTTCGCCGACGAGCTGCACGCGGTCGAGGACGACCCCGAGGCGGTCCGCACGGTCGGAATCGACCGGGCCACCGAGATGTGCGACCGGCTGCTCGCCGAGGGCGCGCCGGGGCTGCACTTCATCACCATGAACCGCTCGACGGCGACGCGGGAGATCTGGGGCCGGCTGGGGCTGAGCACTTCTTGAGGACGACCGCTCGCACCTCCGCGACGCCCGCGCAGGTCTGGGAGGTGCTGGGGCAGCCGTCGCGGTGGCCGGAGTTCGAGCCGCTGCTGCGGCGCGTGCGCGGCACGCACGGCGCCGCCGCTGCCGGGCAGACCCTGCTCGGGGTGAGCCGCGTGGCGAACCTCGCCGTCCCGCTGGACGTGCGCGAGGCGGACCCCGCCCGACGCCTCGTGGTGCGCGTGCACACCGCTCCGGGGGTCGGCCAGGTGCTCACCGTCGACCTGGTCCCGGTGGTCTCGGGCGGCACCGACATCGTGTGCACCGTGGTCGTGGACGGGCTGTTCGCCCGGGTCGCGGCCGGACCGCTGTGGCTCGCGAGCGGGCTCACCCTGCGGCTGCTCGCCGTACGCGCGGAGCGACTGGCGCGGGCGGCCCGGCGCGCGGCGTGACGCTCTCGCGCGACGAGTACTTCGCCCGGTGGGCGGAGCTGCACGGCGGCTACGACCCGCGGACCGGCAGCGCCTGGCTGCGGGGCTGGCTGACGATGGTGCACGCGGTCGCGCGGCCGCTCGCGGGTCATGGCGTGTCGCCGGACGCGGTGACCTACGCGTCTCTCGTGGTGTCCGCGCTCGCGGCCGGTGCCGCGGCTCTCGGCGGTCGGTGGCTGCTGCTCGCGACCCTGGTGCTGGTCGTGTCCGGGCTGCTCGACAACCTCGACGGCGCCGTCGCGGTGCTGACCGGACGCACCACGCGCTGGGGCTACGTCCTCGACTCGGTCGTCGACCGGTTGAGCGACCTGCTCTACCTGGTCGCGCTCGCCGCCGTCGGCGCTCCGGTCGAGCTCGCCGCGCTGTGCGGCGCGCTCGTCTTCCTGCTGGAGTACTCGCGGGCCCGGGCCGGCAACGCCGGCGGCGACGAGGTGGGTGCCGTGACGATCGCCGAGCGGCCGACGAGGGTCATCGTCGTCGCGGCCGCGCTGCTGGCCGGTGGGGTGCTGCCGGGGTCCGCGGACGACCTGGCCACGGCCGGCGTGGGTGTGCTGGCCGGACTCACCGCCGTCGGGCTGGTGCAGCTGCTGCCGGCCCTGCGCCGGTCGCTCGCCGACTAGCCCGCCGCCCTCCCTGCTGGTCCTGCTGCCCTTCCGCTCTCCTGGGGGCCATCTCGAGCAGGACGAGCAGGGAGGGGCGGCGGCTCGGCTCGCTGACCTCAGTCCACGCGGGCGACGAGGACGGCGACGTCGTCCTGGCCCGCGGCCAGCTGCTCGACGAGGGCGTCGGCGAGCCGCTCCGGCCCGCCCTCGCCGGCAACCTCGACCAGCGCGGTGAGCGCGCGCAGCCGGTCGTCGAGGTGGGCGCGCCGGTCCTCGACCAGGCCGTCGGTGTAGAGGACGAGCTGGTCGCCGGCGCGCAGCTCCCGGACGTGGTCCACCCGGTCGGTGCCCGGCTGCACGCCGAGCATGAGGTCCGCCGGCGTCTCGAGCAGCTCGGCGCGCCCGTCGCGCAGCAGCACCGGAGGCAGGTGGCCGGCGGACGACCAGCGCACCGAGGGCGCGTCACCTCCGGTCAGCTGCGCGTAGACGCAGGTGCCGGACAGCTCCGGCGCCAGCCGGTCGATGACCTGGTCGAGCCGCCCGAGCGTGCGCGCCGGATCCTCCTGCTGGTCGATCGCCAGAGCGCGGAGCAGGTTGCGCAGCTCCGCCATCCGCACCGCCGCCTGCACGTCGTGGCCGGTGGCGTCACCGATGACGAGCGCGAGATCGCCTGAGGGCAGGGGAAAGGCGTCGTACCAGTCACCGCCGACGGTCAGGCCGTCGCCGGAGGGCGTGAAGCGCGCCGCGAGGCTGATGCCGGGAGCCACCGGCAGCCGGGGGAGCAGGCTGCGCTGCAGGGCAGCCGACATCCCGCGCTGCAGCTCGCGCAGCCGCATGCTCTCCAGGGCCAGGCCCGCGAGCGAGGCGACGACGGCGAGGTCGTCGAGCTCGGGGGCGGAGAAGGACCCGGACGTACGGCCGACCGTCAGCACGCCGAGCAGGTCGTCGTGGCGGACCAGTCCCAGGACGAGCACGTCGGTGCTTCCCAGCGACAGCGCGAGCTCGGCCTGGGCGCGCAGCCGCTGGTCCTCCGACAGCGCCAGGACGCGGAGCTGGTCCGGGTGGAGGCGGAGCCGGTGCCCGGGGGCGTCCCGCAGCCGTGCGAGCGCTCCGACGGCCTGCGCCGAGGACCGGCGCGCCCGGACCGGCCCCATCTCCGGCGGGAGCACCAGCGGCCCGTCCGCGCCGCGGGCGACGACGCGGGTGACGAGGTCCGGTGCCTGCAGCACGTCGGCGAGGCACCAGTGCGCCGTCGTCGGGACCAGCAGCGCCGCCAGCGCCTCGAGGGCGCGTGCGGCGTCGTGACCCTCGGCCAGGGCGCGGACCGCCCGGGGGAGCAGGTCGCCGGTCATCCGGCCGACAGCGCGCGCCGCGACGCCTGCTCCGCCTCGACCAGGCCCTGCCGCAGCCCGTCGAGGGTGTCGGCCAGCCCGCGGATCCGGGTGCCCGTCGGGCCCTCGCCGGAGACGCTGGCCATCGCGACGACCTCGGCGAGCGACGCCACCAGCGACTCGAGGCCCAGCGCGGCGGCGCGCAGCCTGGCGTGCGTCTCGCGCCACGCGCCCTCCAGCCGGGCGGCGACGGCGAGCTGCGACCGCACCGCCTCGAGCGCCGCGTCGGACGCGGGGTCGGCGCTCTCGGCTGCGCGGGCTCGCTCGAGGTGCGCCTGGTCGCGGCGGACCTGCTCGACGTCGACCCGGCCGAGCGCGCGGGCGAGCACGACGGTCTGGCCGGCCAGCCGGGAGATCTCCTCCAGGGTGTCCACGGCTCGGGCGTGCACGTCGGCGGCCTGCACCTGCACCGGACCCGCCGGCTGCCCCTGCGCGATCTCGCCGAGCTCGTCGGCCGCCTCCCGGGCTCGCTCGTAGAGCGCGCGCGCCTCGGTGCCCTGCGGCGGCAGCTCCGGACGGGGCCGGGAGGTCGTCGCGTCGTCGCGTGACGTCATCGCCTTCACGACGGTGCCGACGGCGTAGCCGCCCACCGCGGCGGCGACGCCGATCGCGACCGGGAACCCGAGCCCGGCGGTCGCGAGGGCGCCCACGAACCCGCCGGCCCCGATGGTCCAGGGGTCGGCGAGCAACCGGGCGAGCCTCATCCGGCTCAGAAGTTCGAGACCACGTCGGACAGCACCTTCTCGATGCTGGTCTCCTCGCGGGCGTCGTACGACGCTCCCGTCGAGGCGTCGGCGATCTGCTTCAGCTCCGGCAGGCTGGCGTCCTGGCCGAAGGCGACGGTGAAGACGCGGATGGTGCGCGAGGTGTCCTCGCCCGGTCGCAGGTCGGCCAGCAGTCGCTCCAGGTCGCTGTCGGGGTCGTCGTTCTTGCCGTCGGTCATCACGACCACGGCGTTGATGAGGCCGGGCTGGAACTCGCGCTCCATCTGGTCCTGCGCGCGCCGCGTGGAGGCGTAGAGCGCCGTCCCGCCCTCCGGGAAGAGCCCCTGCGCAGCGGCTTTCAGCGCGCCGAGGTTCTTGCCCACCGGCCCGATCGGCACGTCGACCCGGTAGTCGGAGGAGAAGGTCGCGAGCCCGACCTGGTCGGCCGGGCCGAAGCCGTCGAAGGCCTTGGCCGCTGCGTCGCGGGCCAGCTCGATCCGGTTGTCGGACTGCATGCTGCCCGAGCGGTCGATGACGAACAGCACCCGCGCCTTCTTGCGCAGGTCGCGCCAGGAGTCGCGGATCAGCGCCAGCACCGGCGGCGCCGGCGGGTCGAGCTCGAGCTTCGGCTGGTCGGGCAGCGCGCCGTGCTTCTGCGACACCAGCGCGCCGACCTTGCCGTCCGAGGAGCGGAAGCCGATGTCGGTGAAGCGCTTCTGCGACTCGGCCGAGGTCGCGAACTCCAGGAAGTCCGCAGCCGCCGCCTGCTTGTTGGCGTCGACCCAGTCCGCGGTCAGCGTGACGTAGGGGTTGTCGGAGAAGACGGTGCCCTCGCGGGGGTAGATCCCGGCCAGCGGCGTGCGTGGCGGCGAGCCGTTGCCGCCGACGCTCGGATCACCGACGTTGTAGTCGAGCAGCGACTTCTCCTCGACGGCGATGGCCGAGACGTAGGTGAGCCCGCGACCGTCGCGGTCGGCCTTCGCCTGGTTGGCCAGGAAGGTGAGCGTGGTCGGTCCGTAGTGCACGGCCGACTGCTCGATGCCTCCGACGTACGCCCGGACCTTCGGGTCGTTGATGTTGGCCGGGGTCAGGTCGCTCGACAGGCCGGTCGCGGCGAAGTTGGCGCCGACCAGCGCGTGCAGGCCGCTGGTGGACAGCTCGGGGTTGGTCTTGCCGAGCCGGAACGGCCCCCACTCCGGGTGGCCGAAGGCGCCCCAGCCCTGCGGGTTCTTCGACAGCGCCAGCAGGTCCGACCAGCCGGGCTGCTTCGCGGGCCAGCCGAGCGCCTCGGCCATCGGCTTGGGCATGGCGATGACGAGCGGGGTGCGGACCAGGCTCGGGAGGTCGCCGTCCGGGACCAGGGACGGCTTGTCCTGCAGGCGCAGGGCGTTCGAGAGCAGACCCGGCCACGAGGACGAGGACGGCGACCAGACGTCGGGCCGCGGGCCGTCGGAGCGGTCGTCCCAGCCGCGTGCCAGCGCGGTCTGCGCCGCCCCGGAGGACTTCTCGGTGACGGTGACGTCGACGCAGCCGGCGTCGGACTCGCCGTCCTCCTGCGCGTAGCGCTCGGCGATCTCGGTGAGCACCGAGGTCTTCTCCGGGCTCACGGCGAGCACCAGCTCCGTGGACGGCCCGTCGCAGGCCGACTCGATGGTGGTCGGTCCGCCGGTGGCCTCGCCGTCGTCCCCACCGCCGGCGATCGAGCGGACGACGAGGATCAGGACCACGCCGGCCGCGATCGCGGCGAGCGCCGGGAGGCTGCGGGCGGCCGGCGATCGGCGCGACGGGTGCGTCATGGCGCCAGAGTGCCACTCCCGGGCGCCTCCGGGGTCACGCCGGACCCACGAGGCGGGCGACGATCTGCGCCGAGAGCGCAACCAGCGGCAGCCCTCCGCCGGGGTGCGAGGAGCCGCCCACCAGGAGCAGGCCGGGAACCGGCGAGCGGTTGGCCGGTCGCAGGAACGCCGCGGCCACGCCGTTGCTGGAGGTGCCGTAGATGGCCCCGCCCACCGCGCCGGTGCGCTGCTCGAGGTCGGCCGGAGTCAGCGCCTGCGACCAGAGCACCCGCTCCCGGACCGGGAGACCGCGCTCGGCGAGCAGGTCCAGCAGCCGGTCGGCGTACGACGCGGCCAGTCCCGGCTCGCGCCAGTCCACCGCCCCGGTCCCGCTCCCGTGCCGCGGGGCGTTGACGAGGACGAACCACGCCTCGCAGCCGTCCGGCCGAACGGCCGGGTCGTCCGGGACGCTCAGGTAGAGGGTGGGGTCGTGCGGCGGGCGAGCCGGATCGCCGAAGACGGCGTCCATCTCGGCGTCGTAGTCGGCCGGGAACAGCACGTTGTGGTGCGCCAGGCCGGGGGTGCGGCCGGCGACCGCGAGCAGCAGGACGAAGCCGCTCAGCGACGGCGTCGCCCGTGCCAGCCGCCTCGCCGCGGACGGCGCGTCCACGAGCGAGCCGTAGACGTGCGCGGCGTCGGCGTTCGCGACCACGACGTCGGCGGCCAGCCGCTCGCCGCCCTCGAGCTCGACTCCGCTCGCTCGTCCGGCCGTGGTCACGACCCGGATGACCCGCGTGCTCAGCCGGACAGCGGCGCCGCGCTCCACCGCGCGGTCGCGCACCGCGTCGCCCAGCCTCGTCAGCCCGCCGCGCACGTACCACCCGCCGAAGGCCTGCTCGGCGTACGGCACGGCAGCCAGGGCCGCAGGCGCCCTGCGCGGGTCCGACCCGGTGTAGGTCGCGTAGCGGTCCAGGAAGGTGCGCAGCCGCGGGTCGCGCAGGTGCTTCCGGCCGAGCCCCCGCAGCGACCGGCCGGGCGCGATGACGGCCAGGTCGCGGGGGTGCTGGACGGCGAGCCGGGCGAGGGTGCGCGGGCCGTCCAGCGGGCTCTCCAGGAACGGGCCGGAGCTGGCCTGCCAGATGCGCTCGGCGCGGGCGAGGAAGGCGCGCCAGTCGTCACCGCTGCCCGGCCCGAGCGCCCGGTCGAGCTCGGCGCACAGCGCGTCGCTGCCGTCGCGGGCGTCGAACCCGGTGCCGTCCGCGAAGCGGTAGCGGGCGATCGGGTCCAGCCGCTCGATCTCGAGATCTCCTGGCCAGCCGCCGGTCTCGGCGAACAGGTCGCGGAAGACCTGCGGCAGCGTCAGCAGCGACGGGCCGGTGTCGAAGCGGAAGACGCCGGCGTCGGGCACGTCGGTCGTGACCAGCCCGAGCTTGCCGCCGATCTCCGGCGCGGCCTCGCAGACCGTCACGTCGTGGCCCAGGGCGGCCAGCCGGGCGGCGGCGGCGAGACCTCCCACCCCGGCGCCGATCACGACGACGCGGCTCAGAGCGGCCGCCCCTTCCAGGCCAGCACGCCGCGGGAGTGCAGGACCCGCGACCGCACGGCCAGCGCGCACAGCGCCGCGACCGAGGCGGGGTGCGCGACGGCGTCCGGCAGGACCCGGCCGCCGGTGCGCCGCGCGCTGACGGCTCGGCCCGCGACACCTGCCAGGTAGCCCAGCAGGCCCGCTCGCGAGCCGCGGAGCGCCGCCAGCGGCGGGACGACGTAGAGCGCCGCCAGAACGGCGACGGCCGGGAGCGGCAGCGTCCACAGCGACTTGCCGTAGCCCTCGACCAGCTCCTCCCACGAGTCGTACATCCGGGTCGTCGCGAGAGCGGTGCCGTCGCAGACGCCGCCGGTCCCTCCGACCCGCTTGATCGCGCGGAGCAGCTCGACGTCCTCCACCACGGCGTCGCGCACGGCGGCGTGACCGCCGGCGCGCAGGTAGGTCGACCGGCGCACGGCGAGCAGCTGGCCGTTCGCGGCGGACAGCGAGGGACGCGACGACCGCTCGGCCAGCCGCAGCGGCAGGAAGGTCAGCCACGACCACTGCAGCAGCGGCTGCACGAGCGCGGTGGCGCCGGGCGTCTCCTGTCGCGGGTAGGGCGACAGCAGGTCCAGCCGCGTCTCCTCCAGCAGCGCGACGGTCGCCGCGACCGCGCGAGGCGCGAGGACGACGTCGGCGTCGATGAACACGAGCACCTCGCTCGTCGGGGCGGCCGCGTCGGCGAGCTCCTGGCAGGCGTGCGGCTTGCCGAGCCAGCCCGGCGGCAGCGGCGCCCCGATCAGCACCCGCACCCGCGGATCGCCGTCCACGACCTCACGCACCACGGCCGCCGTGCCGTCGGTGGAGCCGTCGTCGAGCACCACGACCTCGAGGTCGACGCCCTCCTGCGCGAGCAGCGCCCGCAGGCACGGCTCGACCCGGTGCGCCTCGTCGCGGACCGGCAGCAGGACGGAGACGCGCACGCCGGTCGACGACGCCGTCGGCACCCGCAGCAGCCGCGCGTTCACCGCGGCGTGCAGCGCCAGCAGGCCGGCTCCGGCCGCGAGCGCTCTCATCGGCGCAGGACCGCTCGGGCGTACGGCACCGCCACCAGCCCCATCCCGATCCCGCCGACGAGCGCGACGACCGGGCGGCCGAAGAAGACGGCGAACGCCAGGACCGAGGAGGCGTACGTCCAGAGGAACAGGGCCGCGGGCACCCGGTCGTCGACCTCGCGCCGGGGGAGCAGCTGGAGCGCGCCCACCATCAGCACGCCGACCAGCAGCCAGCCGAAGGAGTTGCTCACGGGGACGTCCGGCGAGCCCGGCCACGACACCTGCACGTCCCGCCAGACCCAGTGCCCGGCCTCGACCATCTGCGGGTCGAGGAACAGGTCCCAGGCGGCGAGCGCCCACCCCCCGATCAGGGCAGCGCCGACCCGCGAGGAGGCGAGCCGCTGGCCGACCAGCAGGCACGGGTAGGCCATCATCGTCCAGGCCATCGGCACGACGACGGGAACTGAGAGGACCTGCCAGCCAAGAGATCCCGTGTAGTCGTAGTCGCCGAACGGGATGCCGGTCCGGGTGCCGACCGACTCCGCGACCAGACCGGTGCCGGCGGTGACGAGCACGAGGAGCGCCGCCCAGCGCGGGCCGCGGTGGACGGCGGCGTGGGTCACCGAGGCGGTGAAGAACGCGACGACGGTCAGCACCGTGAGCGCGTCCCGCGGAGCGCCGGACACCAGCGGGTAGCCGATCTGCAGCAGCACGGTCAGCCCGGCCAGGGCGATGCTCGGGTCCCGCCGTGGCGTGCGGAGGAGGGTCACGTCGGGCGGAGCACCCCGCGCAGCCGCCGGACGGCGTCGGCCAGCGCGGCGCGCGCCGCGGGGCCGTGCGCGGCGAACCAGTCCGGCACGTCCTCGACGAGGTCGTCGTACGCCTCTCCCAGCGCCTCGCCCGCCAGCGCGTGACCGGCGACCGGGTCGTCGAACAGCAGGTGCCACAGCTCGGACACCTCGGCGGTCGAGGGCAGCGGCATCCCCTGCGACAGCCAGCCGCCGAGGTCGAGGTCGATCTCGTCCGGCAGGTCGTCCTGCAGCGGCAGGCCGTGCTCCTGGGCGTGGTGCTCCAGGCCGGCCCGGCTGGAGAACACCGGGACGTGCCCGTGCGCGCGCAGCAGGACGTCGGTCTCGCTCTCGTCGTCGACGACCCACCCGGCGTGCCAGCGGGTGTCGCCGTCGATGAGGAGGACCTCGTAGAGATCAGACACGTCGCACCTTCTCGATCGTCCGGGACAGCAGGGAGGGGGAGCGGTCGGCCAGCACGGCTCGTGCGGCCGATCGTCCGCTGGCGCCGAAGACGCCGCCACCGGGGTGGGTGGAGGCGCCGCACAGGTAGAGACCGGCGAGCCCGGGCAGCCGGTAGCCGGCGAGCTCCGGCATCGGGCGCCACATGAACATCTGGTCGAAGGACATCTCGACGTGCATCACCTGGCCGGACCGCAGCCCGAGCTCGCGCTCGAGGTCGAGGGGGGTCTGCACGTGCATGTGCTCGACGCTGCTCGCGAAGCCCGGAGCGGCGCGGTCGACCGCGTCCACCAGCTTGGTGCCCTCGCGCTCGGCGATGTCGTCCCAGCGCTCGCCGTTGGACAGGGCGTACGGGTGCCACTGGCCCCAGACCGTCACGTTGTGCTTGCCGGGCGGCGCGATGGTGTCGTCGAAGGCGCTGAACGTCATGGCCAGCGCCGCCGGCTCGGTCGGGGGGAGGCCCGCGCTGTACTCGCCGTGCGCCCTGCGCAGCGCCTGCCGGGACGGCGCGAGCAGCTGCATGGACCGGTGCGTCTCGTCGGTGCCCGCGGCGTACTGCGGGAGCGCGCTGGTGCCGAGGCGCACCACCATGCCGATGCCGTTCCCGGTGCGGATGCTGCGGCGCGCTCGGTCGGCGAGGTCGCCGGGCACGTCGTCGCCCAGCAGGTCCAGGGTCGTGAGCACGTGGCAGCCGGCGACGACGACGTCGGCCGTCAGCGTCTCGCCCGCGTCGGTGCGCACTCCGGTGACGCGGTCACCCGAGGTGGTCAGCGCGGCGGCGCCGTCGCCGAGCCGGACGCGGCCGCCGTAGGACTCGAGCCGGGTCCGCAGCGCCTCGCTGAGCATCCCGCTGCCGCCCTTCGGGTGCCCCGGCGGGCGCAGGTGCATGACGGTGTTCCAGCCGACCAGGTCGGCGGTGGCGACCTCGTGCGTCGGAGGCCCCGACTGCGCGCCCATCCACGCGAGCGCGGTCTTCAGCCGCTCGTCGTCGAAGTGCTCGTCGAGCAGCGAGTCGGCGCTGGTGAGGAACTGCCGGGACAGCTCGAGGCCGTCGAGCCCGGTCGACCTCCCGACGCCCCACAGGGTGCGGCCCAGGTGGCGCATCGTCGGGGCGCCCTGGAAGGCCTCGAACACGCGCAGGTTGCGCGCGGACCAGTCCTCGACGAAGGCCCGGTAGGCGTCGGCGTCCCGGCTGCCGCAGACGCTCTCGATCGAGGTGCAGGTCCGGTCGAGGTCGACGAAGAAGTGGATGCCCTCGTCGCCGAAGGGCGCGAAGCCCCAGGGGTCGAGGTCCTGGTACTCCAGGCCGGCCGCCTCGAGCTGCAGGTCCTCCACGATCCCGGTGTGCCGGACCATGATGTGCGCGCTGGAGCCGCGGTCCATCCGGTAGCCCGGGAAGCGCTCCACGGTCGACACCGCGCCGCCGAGGACGGTGTCGCGCTCGACGACCTCGACGTCGAGTCCGTCGCGGGCGAGGTAGCAGGCGGCGACGAGGCCGTTGTGGCCGGCGCCCACGACGACTGCCCGCTCGGTCACGCCTCCGACACTAGGCGGAGCCCCAGCACCGCGAAGAGCCGTGGGTCGCCCGGGAAGCGCAGCCCGCAGCGCAGGTCGACCCAGCCTCCGGAGCGGTAGAACCGGCGGGCCCGCGTCTCGCTGTCCGGCGTCGTGAGGACGGCCGTACGAGCGGTCGTCCCGGCGAGCAGCCCCGCCAGCAGCGACCGCCCCAGACCGGTGCCGTGCAGGCCCGGGCGGACGTGCAGCTCGCACACCTCGAAGGCGTCCGCCAGCCAGTCCGCGGCCTGCTCGGCGGTGAGCGCGGCGTGGACCTGGTCGTGCCACCACTGGCCGGGTGCGCCGAGGTAGCCGTATGCCACCCCCACCATCCGCTCGCCGTCCAGCGCGGCCAGCGCGCGCAGGCCGTCGCGGTCGAGGTGCGCGGCGAGGATGCCCCGCCGGGATCGAGCCGTGGAGGCCGAGACCTCCATCGCCTCCGCGTAGACGTCGAGCACCTCGTCGCTGCGCCGCCCCAGCTCCCGCCGGCTCAGCTCGACGACCCGGACCGTCACGAGAGCAGGTCCCGGCCGTCCAGGGTGCCGCGTCCGCCGACCAGGGCGAGCCGGGCGAAGAGCTCCTCGGCGTACCACCGCTCGGGCTCCGTGCGCGCCACGACGTCGGCGTGCGCGGGGGCGCGGGCGAAGTCGCGCAGCGCCTCCGCGGAGTCCCAGACGCTGAAGGTCCCCTGCAGCCCGACCGGTGCCTCGCCGATGCCGAGGGCGGCGCGCAGCCCGGGTCGCCCCTGGAGGTCGGCGGACACGGGCGGCACCGCACGCCAGAAGCCCGTCGCGGACCGGGGACGCAGGCGGGCCCGGGTGATCGAGGCGACGGGGCCTCGTACGCGCTCGGGGACGGGGTCGCCGAACGGCGCGCGACCGCTCCACCGCCCGCGCGCGGCGACCGGGCGCAGGTCGACCCGGCAGGACTCGGTCGCGTCGCGCTCCCAGGAGCGCACGACCGCGCTCCGCTCGAACGCGGCGGCAGCGGCGGGATCGGTCCACGTGGCGAGCAGCCCCCAGCGGAGCGGGTCGGCGTCGCGCACCGTGAAGGTGCGGCCGTCCCCCGTGCCGAGCAGCTTCGCGAAGCGGACGCCGGGGGTGCGGCGGATCCGCCCGCGGTCGCGTCCCATCCGCAGGATCGCCGCCGGGACCCCGGATCGGGGCACGCGCCACAGGTGCAGCGTCACGAGCGCCGGGACCGGCTCGCTGCTCGGGCCGCCGCTCACCCGGCCAGCGTGCCAGACCTTCCGGGGAGGGAGCGGGCGTTCGCGCGGAAGAGACGGCTGCACCTGGGTGTTGTCATGACTCGTGCACCTGCAGTCCCTCGCCGAGCAGGCCGGCCGCGACCTCGAAGGCGCGTCGGCCCAGGACATCCTGCGCTGGGCCGTCGACACGTTCGGCGACTCGTTCGTCATCGCGTCCTCGATGGGCGACGGCCTGCTGGCCCACCTCGCCTCCTCGGTGGCGCCCGGGATCGACGTGCTCTTCCTCGACACCGGCTACCACTTCGCCGAGACGATCGGCACCCGCGACGCGGTCGCGCAGGTCTACGACGTCAACGTCCGGACCGTGCTGCCGCTGCTGAGCGTGACCCAGCAGGACGCCGAGCACGGCCCGAAGCTGTGGGAGCGTGACCCCGACGCCTGCTGCGCGATGCGCAAGGTCGAGCCGCTCGCACGCGGGCTGGAGCCCTACACGGCCTGGGCTTCGGGCATCCGGCGTGACGAGGCCAGCAGCCGCGGCGACGTCGGCGTCGTCGAGTGGGACGCCAAGCGCGAGATGGTGAAGGTCAACCCGATCGCCGCCTGGACCCAGGCCGAGGCCGACGAGTACGTCGCCAAGCACGGCGTGCTGGTGAACCCCCTGGCCTACGACGGCTACCCCTCCATCGGGTGCGCGCCCTGCACCCGCCGGGTCGCCCCGGGGGAGGACCCCCGCAGCGGCCGCTGGGCCGGCACCGGCAAGACCGAGTGCGGCCTCCACGTCTGACGCACGGCGTGCGCACTACCCCGCTCGAACCGCGAGCGGCTGAGCGTGCGCAGTCCGCGGGTCGAGCGGGGTAGTGGTCACTCCAGGCCGGTCAGGCCCTTGTAGCGGACGGTGAAGACGCGCAGGCAGGCCTCGCAGCGCCAGTCGGCGTGACCCTTGTCGGGGTCGTCGCCCCACGGGCGGATGGTGTCCTCGCCGCAGTACGGGCAGTACATGGGCGCGGCCCGCTCCGTCACTTGAGGAGCTCTTCGTCCGCCCGCCGGGCCCAGGTGGCGAAGCGCTCGCCGTCGAGCCGGTGCTCGAGGTAGGTGCGCAGCAGCCGCTCCACGTAGTCGGCCGCGCCGTCCGCAGTCACCTTCAGGCCGCGGGACTTGCGGCCGAAGCCGGCGTCCTCGCCGAGCCGCCCGCCCAGGTGCACCTGGAAGCCCTCCTCGCCGTCGACGATCGAGCCCTTGAGGCCGATGTCGCCGGTCTGGAAGCGGGCACAGGAGTTCGGGCAGCCGTTGACGTTCAGGGTGATCGGCTCGTCGAAGTCCGGCAGCCGCTTCTCGAGCTCGGTGTAGAGGTCGACCGAGCGGGCCTTGGTCTCGACGATGGCGAGCTTGCAGAACTCCAGCCCGGTGCAGGCGAGGGTGCCGCGGCGGAAGGCCGACGGGCGTACGCGGAGGTCCTCCGCCTCGAGGCAGTCCACCAGCGGGTCGACGCTGTCGGCCGGCACGCCCAGCACGACCAGCCCCTGCTGCGCCGTCGTCGACACCTGCCCGTCGCCGTAGAGCGCGGCGAGCTCGGCGACCCGCAGCAGCTGCGTGCCGCTGGTGCGGCCGGCGCGGGGGACCGCGCCGACGTAGAAGCGGCCGTCCTTCTGCTCGTGCACGCCGACGTGGTCGCGCTCGGGGGTCGGCGGCGTCGCGGGCGGCGGCCCGTCCGGCAGCGGTGAGGTGAGGTACTCGGTCTCGAGCACCTCGCGGAATCGCTCCGTACCCCAGTCGGCGAGCAGGAACTTCAGCCGCGCGTGCATGCGCGAGCGGCGGTAGCCGTAGTCGCGGAAGACCGACGTGACGCCGGCCCAGACCTCGGCCACCCGGGCCGGCTCGACGAAGACGCCGAGGCGCAGGCCGAGCTTGGGGTTGGTGGACAGCCCGCCGCCGACCCACAGGTCGTAGCCGACGGTCCCGTCCGGCAGCTGCACGCCGACGAACGCGACGTCGTTGATCTCGTGGTTGGTGCAGTGCACCGAGCAGCCGGAGATCGAGGTCTTGAACTTGCGCGGCAGGTTCGAGAAGGCCGGGTCGCCGATGTAGCGGGCGCGCACCTCCTCGAGAACGCCTGAAGCGTCGAGGATCTCGTGACCGTCGACACCGGCCAGCGGGCAGCCGACGATGACGCGCGGGCAGTCGCCGCAGGCCTCCGTCGTGTCCAGCCCGACGGCGTCGAGCCGCTCCCAGATCGCGGGGACGTCCTCGATCCGGATCCAGTGCAGCTGGACGTTCTGCCGGTCGGTGACGTCGGCGACGTCGCGGCCGTAGTCACGGGCGACCTCGCCGATCGTGCGCAGCTGCTCGTTGGTCAGCCGGCCGCCGTCGATCCGGATGCGCAGCATGAAGAACGGCGCCTCCAGCTCCTCCGGCTCCAGCACCGCCGTCTTGCCGCCGGGGATGCCGTCGGCACGCTGGGTGTAGAGGCCGTACCAGCGGAAGCGGCCGCGCAGGTCGCCTCCGTCGATGGAGTCGAAGCCGCCCTTGCTGTAGATGTCGAGGATCCGCTGCTTGACGGTCAGCGGGTTGCTGTCCTTCTTGGACTGCTCGTTGGCGTTGAGCGGCTCGCGGTAGCCGAGCGCCCACTGGCCCTGGCCGCGCTTGGCGGGCATCGGGGACTCCTGGGGTCGTACGGGGGGACGTGCAGGACCGGGGCTAGGCGGCGCGACAGGCAGCACTGCTGGTGCGCTGCAGGTCGACGTGGCGCCGCGACGTCAGCAGCGGCAGCCCAGCGGGGATCCCCATGCGTCCAGGGTCGCACAGCCTCACGTGGGCGGCGGAGGCCAGACGGAGATCCACGAGCGCGGGTCCTCCGACAGGGACGTGATCTGCGGCGGCAGCCGGCCGTCGACGACCTGCTCCAGCGACGTGCGCTCGAGGACCTGGCGCAGCGCCGCGCGCACCGCCACCCACACGTCGCGCAGGTGCTCCGCGGCCCCCGGGTAGACCATCTCCTCGGGCCGGCCGCCGTGCACGAGGGCGAGCGGCCCGTCGACCACGCGGATGACGTCGGCGACGGTGATGGCGTACGGCGGACGCGCCAGCAGGTGACCCCCGTCCGGGCCGCGGCGGCTGTCGACGATGCCGGCCCGGCGCAGGTCGCCGAGGATCTGGTCGAGGAAGGTCCGGGGGATCGCCTGCGCCTCCGCGATCGCCGCCGCCTTGACCACGCTCCCGGGCTCGGCGGCCGCCAGCACGCAGAGCGCCCGCAGCGCGTAGTCGGCCCGCGCGGAGATCTGCACGCGTGCACCTCATCACACGACGGGGGCAATGTTGACTGATCCGGTCCACAACTGCAGGATGGACGCATGACCCCCGTCCTGCAGGCGCGCACGAGCGCCACGCGCAGCGGTTGGGTCCGGACGCCGTGGGTGGGCTGGTGCGTCGACTCGTGCCGGCCCGGGACGCGATGTCTGGGAGAGCTCGTCCCGCTCTCCTAGACCCGTCGTCCCCGGAAGGCCCCTTCCCGTGCAGCTCGTCCGTACGTCCCTGCTCGCCCTGGCTGCGCTCGCGCTCTCCGCGTGCGCCGTCACCGACACCACCACCGCCGCCGTCCCGGTCACCCGCAGCGCGGACGCGCGTCCCGCCGCGGAGCTCCGCCTCGGCTACTTCGCCAACGTCACCCACGCGAGCGCCGTCTACGGCGTCGGCGCCGGCGTGCTCGCCGACGAGCTCGGCGGCACCACCCTCAAGACGCAGGTGTTCAACGCCGGACCCGCCGCGGTCGAGGCGCTGTTCGCCGGCAGCATCGACGCCGCCTACCTCGGCCCGAACCCGGCGGTGAACGGCTTCGTCAAGAGCCGCGGCGAGGCGCTGCGCATCGTCGCCGGCGCGACCTCCGGCGGCGCCTCCCTGGTCGTCCGCGAGGGCATCACCGAGCCTGCCCAGCTGCGCGGGCAGAAGCTCGCCAGCCCGCAGACGGGGGGCACCCAGGACATCGCGCTGCGCGCCTGGCTCGCCGACCAGGGCTTCCGCGTCGACGCCGACGGCGGCGGCGACGTGGTGATCCGCGCGCAGGAGAACAGCGCCACCCTCAGCGAGTTCCAGGCCGGGCGGATCGCCGGCGCCTGGGTGCCGGAGCCCTGGGCGTCCCGGCTGGTCCTGGAGGGCGGTGGCCGCGTCCTCGTCGACGAGAAGGACCTCTGGCCGGACGGGAGGTTCGTCACCACCCACCTCGTGGTGCGCACGGAGTTCCTGCGCGAGCACCCGCAGACGGTGGAGGCGCTGCTCCGCGGCCAGGTCGAGGCGAACCGGCGCATCGCCGCGGACCCCGACGCGGCCAAGCAGGTCATCAACGCCGAGCTGGAGAAGCTGACGGGGAAGGCGCTGGCACAGCGCACGATCGACCGGGCGTTCGCCCAGATCGAGCTGACCGAGGACCCCGTCGCCGGCTCGCTGCGGCGAAGTGCGGAGAACGCCTTCGCCACGGGGCTCGTGCCGGAGGCCGACCTCACCGGCATCTACGACCTGAGCCTGCTGCGCGGCGTCCTCGGCCGCGACGTCGACGACGCCGGCCTCGGCTCGGACGGGGCAGGGCGATGACCCTGATGCAGCAGACCCCGGCACCCGACGCCGTCCGTCCGCCCGGTCCGGCCGTGCGGATCGCGGGTGTCACCAAGCGCTTCGGTGACGGCCCGCTGATCCTCGACGACGTCAGCCTCGACGTCGCGCCGGCCGAGTTCGTCTGCCTGCTGGGCGCATCCGGCTGCGGCAAGAGCACCCTGCTCAACCTCGTCGCCGGGCTCGACCGGCCCACCGCGGGCACCGTGAGCGTGCCCGGCGGGCGTGCGGCGCTGATGTTCCAGGAGCCCGCGCTGCTGCCGTGGCTGACCGCCGCGCAGAACGTCGAGCTCGCGCTGCGCCTGCGCGGTGTCGCCAAGCGCGAGCGACGCGAGCGGGCGCGCGAGCTGCTCGCGCTGGTCCGCCTCCAGGACGCCGGGGGGAAGCGCCCGCACGAGCTGTCCGGCGGCATGCGGCAGCGCGTGGCGATGGCGCGCTCGCTCGCTCAGGACAGCCACGTCCTGCTGATGGACGAGCCGTTCGCCGCGCTCGACGCCATCACCCGCGACGTGCTGCACGAGGAGCTGGTGCGCATCCGCGAGTCCCAGTCGCTGACCGTCGTCTTCGTCACGCACAACGTCCGCGAAGCCGTCCGCCTCGGGGACCGCGTGGTGCTGCTGTCGTCCCGCCCCGGTCGGGTCGCCAAGGAGTACGCGGTCGGGATCGACCACCCGCGGCGCATCGAGTCGCCCGAGGTGGCGAGCCTCTCGGTCGAGATCACGGCCGACCTGCGCAACGAGATCCGCCGGCACGGAGCGGGCGCGTGACCGCCGCCACCGCCGACCGCGACCTCGCGTCGCTCGAAGCCGGCCTCGACGCGCTCGAGTCGACGCCGGAGGAGCAGCCCGCTCGTGGACGGCGCTTGCTGTCCGCGGCGTGGCCCCCGGTCGTCGCGGTCCTGGGACTGCTCGGCGTGTGGGAGCTCGCGTACCGCTCCGGCGTCAAGCCGACCTACGCCCTCCCCTCACCCGCCGACGTCGGGCTGAAGCTGGCCGAGCAGATCGGCGACGGGACGCTGCTCGAGGCCATGGGCGTGAGCCTGTCGCGCGGCGGGCTCGGCTTCCTCGTGGCGCTCGCCATCGGCACGCCGCTCGGGCTGCTCATCGCGCGGGTCCGGCCGGTACGACGGGGGATCGGCCCGCTCGTCAGCGGTCTGCAGTCGCTGCCCTCGGTGGCGTGGGTGCCGGCAGCCATCATCTTCTTCGGCATCGGCAACGCCGCCATCTACGCCGTCGTGCTGCTCGGCGCCGTGCCGTCGATCGCGAACGGCATGGTCTCGGGCATCGACCAGGTGCCGCCGCTCTACAGCCGGGTCGGGCGCGTGCTCGGCGCGCGCGGGCTGCCCGCGGCGCGGTTCGTGCTGCTGCCTGCCGCGCTGCCCGGCTACGTCGGCGGTCTCCGGCAGGGCTGGGCCTTCTCGTGGCGCTCGCTCATGGCAGCCGAGCTCATCGTGAAGTCGCCCGAGCTCGGGACCGGTCTCGGCCAGCTGCTGGAGGAGGGCCGCTTCCTGCAGGACATGTCGCTGGTCTTCGCCGGCATCCTCGGCATCCTCGTCGTCGGGATCGCCGTCGAGCTGCTGCTGTTCGCGCCGCTCGAGCGCCGGGTGCTGCGTCGGCGCGGCCTGCTCGTCGCGCGACACTAGGAGCGTGAGCCGCTACCCCCTCCACCTGGACCTGACCGGCCGTCGGGTCCTCGTCGTGGGTGCCGGCGCGGTCGCGGCCCGTCGGGTGCGCTCGCTCGGCGAGGCCGACGTCCGGGTGGTCGCGCTCGACGTCGCGGACGGCTTCCCCGACGTCGCGGTCGAGCGGAGGGAGTTCCGCCCCGAGGACGTCGACGGCGCGTGGCTGGTCCTCGCCTGCACCGGCGTCGTCGACGACGAGGTGGCGAAGGCCTGCGACGAGCGCCGGGTGTGGTGCGTACGCGCCGATGACGCCGCGGCCTCCGCCGCCTGGGTGCCGGCCGTGTCCCGGGTGGACGACGTGGTCGTCTCGGTCAGCGCGGGTGGCGACCCGCGCCGGGCGGTGGCGCTGCGCGACGCCGTGGCGCTGGCTCTCGACTCCGGGGACCTGCCGCTGCGGCGCTCCCGGCAGGCCGCCGGGTCCGTGGCGATCGTCGGTGGCGGGCCTGGCGACCCGGACCTGCTCACGGTCAAGGCGCGTCGTCTCATCGCGGGAGCCGACGTGGTCGTGCGGGACCGGCTCGCGCCGGTGGTCACCGTCCCGGACGGCGTCGAGGTGGTCGAGGTCGGCAAGACCCCGGGCGACCACTCCTGGCACCAGCGCGACATCGAGCGGCTGCTCGTCGAGAAGGCCCGCGAGGGCAAGAGGGTCGTCCGCCTCAAGGGCGGCGACGTGCACGTCTTCGCGCGCGGCATGGAGGAGATCGCGGCCTGCGTGGAGGCCGGTGTCGCGTTCGAGGTGGTGCCGGGGCTGTCCAGCGCGCTGGCCGGTCCGACGTACGCCGGGATCCCGGTCACCGCGCGCGGCGTCACGCAGTCCTTCGCCGTCGTGAGCGCGCACCTGCCCCCCGGTGACCCCGGCTCGACGGTCGACTGGGACGCCCTCGCGCGGCTCGGCGGCACCCTGGTGCTGATGATGTCGGTCGGCCGGCTGAGCGCCGCGTGCGCTGCGCTCGTCGCCGGGGGCCGGTCCCCGGACACCCCCGTCGCCGTCGTCCAGGACGCGACGCTGCCGACCCAGCGCACCGTGGTGACGACGCTCGGGCGGGTCGAGCAGGACGCCGCCGACGTGCGCGCGCCGGCCGTCGTCGTCATCGGCGAGGTCGTCGCCGAGATGCGCCCGTGAGCGTCCTGCTGGGCGTCGCGCACGGCTCGAAGGACGCTGCCTCGCAGGAGGTCGTGCGCGAGCTGCTCCACCGCGCGGCGGTGCTGCGGCCCGGGCTGCAGGTCGCCGACGCCTACGTCGACAACGCCTCGCCGTCGGTGCGGGCCGCTCTCGAGCGGCTCGCAGGCGACGGAGCGACCGACGTCGTCGTCCTGCCGCTGCTGCTCACGCCCGCCTCGCACAGCAAGACCGACCTGGCCGCCTCCGTGCAGGCCGGTCGGGTCGCGCACCCCGGCCTGCGGCTGAGGTACGGCCGGCCGCTCGGGCCGCACCCGGTCCTGGTGGAGCTGCTCGGCCGTCGGCTCGCCGAGGCAGGTGCGGACCCGGCCGACCCGGTGGTGCTCGTCGCCGGCGGCGCGATCGACCCGGACGCCAACGCCCAGGTGGCGGTGACCGCCCGTCTGCTGCTCGAGGCGGGGGAGCGGCCGACCGTCGACGTCGCCTTCGCCTCGACCGCCCGACCCGGGGTCGGACAGGCCCTGGAAAGGCTGGTGGCGCAGGGGGTCTCGCGCGCGGCGGTCGCCCGCTACTTCCTCGGACCCGGCTACCTCCCTCGGCTGGTCGAGAAGCAGGCGCGGGCCGTGCAGGGCCTCGACGTCGTCGTCAGCGACCCCCTCGGCGCGTCGGACGAGCTGGCCGGCGTCGTCCTCGACCGCTTCGACGAGGCGCGGCAGGGCGACCTGCGGATGAACTGCGACGTCTGCCTCTACCGCACCCCGATGCCGGGGCTGGAGCACCTGGTCGGCGCTCCGCAGGAGCCGCACGCCCACCCGGACGACCCGCTGGTGTGACGCGCCTGCCACGCTGGGCGTGCAGGAGTCGAAGCGCGTCCTGTCGAAGCCTGACGGGGACGCCACCACGAGGGCAGGAGCCCGCATGACGACGTACCTGGTCACCGGAGGAACCGGCTTCCTCGGACGACGGCTGCTCGAGCGCCTGGTGCGTCGTGCCGACGCCGAGGTCTTCGTGCTGGTCCGCAAGGGCTCGCTGGCGCGCCTGCAGGCCGCGACGGCGCAGCTCGAGGGCGGCGACCGCATCGTCGCCGTGGTCGGGGACCTGTCCGCGAGCAACCTGGGCATCAAGGCGGCCGACCGCAAGCGGCTCACCGGCGTGGACCACGTCGTGCACCTCGCCGCGCTCTACGACATGACCGCCGGCGACGAGCGCAACCGGCAGGTCAACGTCGAGGGCACCCGCCGCGTCGTCGAGCTGGCCGGAGCCGTGGGCGCGAAGCGCTTCCACCACGTCAGCTCGGTCGCCGTCGCCGGCGAGCACAAGGGTCGCTTCACCGAGGCGATGTTCGCCGAGGGCCAGCACCTGCCGTCGCCCTACCACGCGACGAAGTACGAGGCCGAGCGCATCGTGCGCGAGCAGGCCCAGATGCCCTGGCGCGTCTACCGTCCCGCGGTCGTGGTCGGCGACAGCCGCACCGGCGAGATGGACAAGGTCGACGGCCCCTACTACCTGTTCCCGACCCTCGCCGGCATCGGCGACCTGCCCGCGGCCGGCCTGCTGCCGCTGGTCGGTCCGGACCTCGGCTCGACCAACGTCGTGCCGGTCGACTACGTCGCCGACGCGATGGACGCGCTCATCCACGCCGACGGCCTCGACGGGCGCGCGTTCCACCTGGTGCACCCGCGCCCGCAGAAGCTCATCGACGTCTACAACGCGCTGGCCGACGCGGCGGGTGCGCCGAAGATCCGGCTCGGGCTGGACAAGCGGCTGTTCGCCCCCGCGGCGCTCGGCCTCGCGCTGGCCGGCCGCGTCCCCGGCGTGACCGGCGCGCGCGACCTGCTGCTCTCGCGGCTCGGGATCCCGCCGGAGGTCCTGCCGCACATGACGTTCGAGCCGGAGTTCTCCGCGGTGGCCACCCGTCAGGAGCTCAGCAGGCTGGGAGTGGCTGCGCCGGCGGAGCTCTCGACGTACGCCCAGCGGCTCTGGGACTACTGGGCCGCGCACCTCGACCCGTACAAGGCGCGGCGCAAGCGCGCGGGCGGCGTCCTGGCCGGCCGCACCGTCGCCGTCACCGGCGCGAGCTCCGGCATCGGCCGCGAGGTCGCGCTGAAGGTCGCCGAGCGCGGCGGCATCCCGCTGCTGCTCGCCCGGCGGACCGAGGAGCTCGAGAAGGTCAAGGCCGAGATCGAGCAGCGCGGCGGGCACGCCGCCGTCTACTCCGTCGACCTCACCAGCGCCGAGTCGATCGACGCCTGCGTCAAGGCGATGCTCGCCGACCACGACGGCGTCGACATGCTCGTCAACAACGCCGGCCGCTCGATCCGCCGGTCGATCACGCTGTCCTACGACCGGTTCCACGACTACGAGCGCACCATGTCGCTCAACTACTTCGGACCGGTCCGGCTGCTGCTCGCGCTGCTGCCGGCGATGACCGAGCGCAAGTTCGGCCACGTCGTCAACGTCTCCTCGATCGGCGTGCAGGCGAACCCGCCGCGCTTCTCGGCCTACGTCGCGAGCAAGGCCGCGCTGGACGCGTTCAGCCGCGTGGTGTCGAGCGAGCTGGTCGGCGACGGGATCACCTTCACCAACATCCACATGCCGCTGGTGCGCACCCCGATGATCGCGCCGACCAAGATCTACGACGCGTTCCCCACCCTGACGCCCGACCAGGCCGCCGACATGGTGATCCGGGCGCTCGAGGAGCAGCCCAAGCACATCGGGACCAAGCTCGGCACCACGGCCGTCGTCGCGTACGCCCTGGCGCCCAAGGTGGTCGACGCCCTGCTGCACACGGCGTACCACGTCTTCCCGGACTCCACGGCCGCCGGCGGCAACGAGCGGAAGCCGACAGAGGCTGCGCCCGAGGCTCTTTCGCGCGGTGCGGCCGCGATGATGCGGCTGCTGCCGGGCGTGCACTGGTAGGTCGGCCTCAGCCGACGAGCACCCGGTTCGTCCGCACCGGCAGCGTCTCCCAGCCGCGCAGCACGCGAGTCGTACGACGGGTGCGTCCCGGCGCGAGCTCGAGGTCGGGGAGCCGCTCCAGCAGCGTGCGCAGGCCGATCTCGCCCTCGAGCCGTGCCAGGGCGGCGCCCAGGCAGAAGTGCCGGCCGCCCGAGAAGGACAGGTGCTCGCGCGCGTTCGCGCGCGTGACGTCGAAGCGGTTCGGGTCGGCGAAGACCTTCGGGTCGCGGTTCGCGCCACCGAGCATCGTCACGACGAGACCGCCCGGGCGGACGACGCGACCGGCCAGCTCGACCTCGCGCAGCGCGAACCGGGCGGTCACCTGGACCGGCGCCTCGTAGCGCAGGACCTCGTCCACGGCGTTCGGCCACAGCGACGGGTCGTCGCGGAGCAGCGCGAGCTGGTCGGGGTGCTCGAGCAGCAGCACCGTGCCGCTGCCCAGCAGGTTGACCGTCGTCTCGAAACCCGCTGCCAGCACGAGACCTGCGACCGCGCGGAGCTCGGTCTCGTCGAGCCGCTGGCCCTCGTCCTCGAGGGTGACCAGCTGGCTGAGCAGGTCGTCGCCGGGCTCGCGGCGGAGCCGCTCGAGGTGGCCGCCGAGCCACTCCTGGAAGCCCCGCACGGCGATGTCGACGGACTGGAACTGCTTCCAGGTCAGGCCGACGTCGAGGCTGGGCGCGCCGTCGCGGCCGAAGCCGAGGACCTTCTCGCGGTCCTCCGGCCGGACGCCGAGGATCTCGGTGATGACGGTGACCGGCAGCTGGCTGCAGTAGGCCTCGACGAGGTCGACCTCGGGGGTCTTCTCGAGCTCGTCGAGCAGCCCGTCCGCGATCGCCTGCACCCGGACCCGCAGCGCCTCGACGGCACGGGCGGTGAAGACCCGCGAGACCAGCCGGCGGTACTTCGTGTGGTCCGGCGGCTCGACGACCAGCAGCGACGGCGGGTCGATCGGGCCGAGCGCCTTGGGGTCGCGGGACCAGCGCACCAGCTTCGCGAGCGGGCCGGGCATCGCGGCGTCGTCCGGGCCGGCGCGGAAGTCGTCGCTCTTGAGCACCGCGTTGACGACGTCGTGCGACACCGTCACGTGGCCGAGCCGGCCGGGGACGAGATCCCCTCGCGCGCGGACCTTCTCGTAGAGCGGGTACGGGTTCTCGCGGTGCCCGGGGTCGACGATCGACGTGGCCTGGAGGTCGCCCTTGCGGGCAGCCCGTCGTACGGCCAGGCCGACGACGCCGTGCTGGAAGCCCCACCGGACCCGCCGGCGCACCGCTGTCGTGGCTGCTGTCATGCCACGAGCCTGCCGTACGCCCTCGCGGTCAGCGGCGGGTGGCGTGCTTGGCGAGGACGGGCTTCTGCACCTTGAGCAGGAACAGGCCCTCGTCGATGCCGCTCACGGCGATCGTGCCGGACGGGAAGTAGGGGTAGTTCGACCAGGTGCCGACGAACTCCGGCTCGTCGTTCTCCGGGTAGGTGTCGAAGTACGCGACCTCGGTGAGCGTGCCCTTGCCCGCCTTCTTCGTGTCGAGGATGCGCAGGCCCGCCGCGTAGTTCGACTGGTAGACCAGCCCGTCCTTGACGTACATGTTGTGGTCGATCGCCTCGGCGCTCGAGCTGTGCGCCTTGATGAACCGCGGCGCGTCCAGGTCGCTGACGTCGAAGATCAGGGTGCGGGTCTTGGCCGCGGTGCTGCCCTCGTCGCCCTCGTCGCCCATGAGGAAGGTGCGCTGGTCGTCGGTCAGCCAGCCCTGGTGGGCGTAGGCCACGTCGGGGTACTCCACCCGGCCGATCTGGACGGGCGCGAGCTTGTCGGTCACGTCGACGACGGACAGGTGGGTCTCGCTGGAGTTCAGGCAGATCTCCTTGCCCTGGTAGGGCTTGTCCGGGCCGCGGTAGACCACGCACTGGGTGTCGTGGATGTAGCTCACGACGCCGCTGACACCGACGATGCCGAGCCCGGTGCCGGGGCCCTCGCCGCGCAGGTGGCAGCCGGCCGGGACCGGGAGCTTGGGGTCGCTGATGTCGACCATGTGCAGGCCGGACAGGCACATGTCAGGGGCGACCAGGCCGTTGTTGCCGCCGACGATGTAGGCGTAGCCGGTCTCCTCGTTGATGGCGATGTTGTGCGCCGAGAAGGCCAGCGGGTAGTTGACGTCCTCGGTCCAGTCCTGCGCCTCGGTCACGCCGCGCAGGCGGGTCAGGTCGAAGACGCGCATCCCGTGGCCGGCCGACTCGCTGACGATGAAGGCGTGGTCCTTGTAGACCTTGATGTCGTGCCAGACCAGCTGCGCCGGTGAGCTGTTGAGCAGCGCGCCGAGGTAGACCGGCTTCAGCGGGTTCGTCACGCGGAAGATCGCGGTGCCGTTGGTCTTGCCCATCAGGACGTACTCGTCCTTGCTCTCCGGGTCGACCCAGCCCCAGATGTCGCTCGCGCCCCCGCCGAGCGGCGCCAGCGCCTCGCTGCCGCGGAAGTCCTGCAGCGGCACGAAGCTCAGCAGGTCGACGCCCTTGCACGGGAAGGTGCCGGCCATCCCCTTGACGCACTTCTTGCCGGCGACCGTCGAGGTCGGGATCCCCTCGCTGGCCAGCGGCGGGCGGAAGTCCTTCTGCAGGTGCTGGCGCGCCTCGACCCGCTGCTGCGCGGTGAAGGGCGAGCTGCCGGCGTACGAGGCGGTGGTCACGCCGAGGACGACGAGCAGCAGGGCGGCGATGAGGCGGCGCACGAGGGGGTCCGTTCCGTCGGGGCAGGCGGTCGTACGGCTGTCTTCGCCGTCCGTCCCCGATGTCCTGTTCGCGGAGCTGCCCGCTGTGCCTGAGGCGGTCCTCTCCACAACCGATCAAGGGGCGGCGTGATCGGTTGGGGGGCGGCTCCTGCGGCGAGATGGCTGTGGACCTCCACAGCCGATCACGGTGCCGCTCGGGGTTGATCGGCTGTGGAGCTCGCCCCGCGGGGGAGTGGTCGTGGACCTCCCCAGCCGATCAACGGGCTGCCGGTGATCGGCTGTGGGGGCTGGCCGGTCGGGCCCGCCCCGCCCTCCGGGATGTGGCGATCTTGCCCGCTCAGACCCCCTCGAAGATCACCACTTCCGGGCTCCCGACGGACCCCTTCCCTCGACCTCGGATCGACAGTTGACGGTTCTGTCGGAGGTGGGCTCTACTGTTCTCGTTGTTCGAACAGCAGTTCGAACGATCACGACGGGGCCC